>CAYHMS010000001.1:0-12095 GCA_964357805.1 uncultured Candidatus Saccharibacteria bacterium
GTCATGCGATTTTATTTATGGTCGCTGTTTCCATTTTTTCTCCTGGCGGACAAGCCGAACTGAATCCTCCGGATGCGCGAGAAGGGCTTCCACGATGCGCTCGGTGCGAATGGATTGCGAACCCTTCACAAGAATGACATCTCCTTCGCGGACGATGTCGGGAAGCGCGCGCGCGGCGGCGCGCGAACTCTCACATTGCACAACCTCGGCATGTTTCGGCGCAGCTGCGAATGCACGCGCACGAATGCCGACAGTAACGATGACATCAGCCGCTTCGCCTGCGAGTTCTGCAATGCGCTCGTGTTCCATTACCGAATAGCGCCCGAGTTCCAGCATATCGCCGAGAACTGCAATGCGCCTGCCCTTCGTAGCCTCGGCGGAGTAGGGGCGTTTCGCTCGCGGGAATATTTTCAAGGTCGCAAGCGCTTCCTCAACCGCCGCAGGCGAGGCGTTATATGTATCATCGATGATGAGCGAGCCATTCTTCCCTGCAAAGAGGCGACCGCGACCGGGTGGCGGTTCATAGTTCTCGAGCGCGGTAAGTGCTTCGACAAGAGATATCTCGAATGCGCTCGCGACCGCGAGAGCGGCCGCGACGGGAAGAAGTTGTGTTATCCCGACGGAACTTTTCACTATAAAATTCTTGCTCTCTTCATGCAGATGCGCCGTGGCTTGCATGCCGGCAACTTTTCCTTCGTGTTCATAAAAAGCGACATCGCTGATACGTACGGTGGCGTCCTCGGCCATACCGTACGAGATGGTGCGCGCCGATGTACGCACCGCGTTATCAAGCGCATAGGGGTCGTCGGCTGGAATGATAAGCGGCGCGCCTGCGGGAAGCGCATACGCGGGAGAAAATTCTTCTTCTCGTACCGCCTCGGGCGAAGCATACATCTCGACATGCACCGGTATCTCGGGCAATCGAGTCACCACAACCATATTCGGCGTTGCAATCTTCAATATTCGAGCACAATCACCCGGTTTACCCGCTCCCACCTCAAGCACAAGCATGTTCGGATAGTGATTCGGCAAAATGAAGAGTGCGAGAGCATTTTTCATTATTAAGAACCACGCGAAAGGATTGCCCCACGGATTCCCCACGCCGAGAACGGTGAATGGAACGCCGAATTCGGTATTGAAGCTTTTTTCGCTCGAACGCACATAGAAACGTGTGGCGAGCACGGTCGCTATAGCATCCTTAGTCGCTGTCTTTCCTACCGAACCGGTTACCATAACGATGTGCGGTCGATAGCGACGTATCACGGCCCGTGCAAGAAACGCGAGCAGAAAGACGAATACGGGTTTCAGTAATTTTTTCATGAGGGTGTAGTGATGGTTTACCCCGAGCGTGTCGAGGTGGAAAAACCGCGGTCGGGCGGCACCGCATAATAATCGATAAGGAAATGAACGAGGTCGAGGAACATCGCATTTAAGGTTTCTGATGCATACTGGACGCCCTTCGGGTCATTCGTATACAGCAAGATGATGAACCGTGGGCTATATGAGGGGAAGAATCCAACAAAGGAATGAAAGAAACGGTCGGTATAATAACCTCCCTCCGGTGTGGTGAGCTGCGAGGTGCCGGTCTTCGCCGCCACCGACATCGTGGGGATTTTCGCCCTTCCCCCCTCAAGCGCCTGGTCGTTTGCTGCGTCCATCATCGCCGTTGTTTCGCGCACAGCCGTTCCCGAAAAGACCTGAACTTTTTGACTCCAATCGAGCTTCCGTTCTATACCCGAATTGAGACGCACCGCACTCACTATGTGCGGTTGCACCATAGCGCCGCCGTTCGCTATTGCCCCCATGGCACGAATCATCTGCACTGGTGTCACCGCAATACCCTGCCCGAAGGCCGCCGTATCATAGCCTATTTGCTGGGATTTTGAAAGATTCCCAAGTAGAGCGCCCGTCTCGCTTGGAAGATCAACACCCGTTTTCTGCCCGAAAAGTGTGGTGAAATAAGTCCGAAATTTGTCCTGCCCCAGCTCGGTCGCGAGCCACGAGGCGCCGACGTTGAGCGATTGCACGATTATCTGTTGCATAGGAATAACCCCGCGCGCCTTCATGTCCCAGTTGCAAATCTGTCTCGTATTGACCGTGATGCATCCGGTATCGTTATAGGTTGTCGCAGGTGTGATAACACCCGCATCAAGCGCCGAGGCCATCGTGAGTGGCTTCATGATGGAACCGAACTCATACACGTGCTCCACGAACGGATTTCCGAGTATCGAAGAATCAACATTCTGCAGAACATTTCCATCGTAAGTCGGTTCATTCGCGATTGCGAGAATCGCTCCGGTAGCGGGATCCATAATGATGCCCCCCGACTCCTTGCTCGAATAGCGTTCTTGCACCTTCTTAATGCCGTTCGCGAGACGTGTCTGTACCTCGGGCTCAATCGTCGTCACGATATCGCCTTCACGCGCATCTTTCGCGTTCACCAGCAAGTTGCCGACATTTGAAAAGAGCTCCGCGAAAAAATTCTTATACAAAGAGTCGCCCGAGCGCGAGAGCGTGCCATCGTATACCGCTTCGAGACCGGTCTGTCCGGCACGCGTGTCCCCCGAACCATACGAGACGATGCCGATTGTCTGTGCGGCCAGCGAGGCGCCCGGATAATACCGCCAACGCTCGCGAAGCACCAGTACTCCGGGCACGTTTTGAGCGGCGAGCGTTTGCCCCTCTTTTTCCGAAAGGTGATGCGCGACTTCAACGTAGACTCGATTTTTTTTCGCGGCGGCGGCAAAAAATGCATCGCGTGAAAGCACCAATGAGGAGGCTGGCAGAAAAGCATACACAGCTTCCGGGTTACGGAGCGTCTGCGGATTTATCGCAACAAGGAAACCGGCCGCGAGCGTTGCCGCTGAAATGAGCGTACCGTCTTTGCGGGTAAAATAGATGGAGCCTCTATCGAAGAGTCCGCTTCCGCTTGAAGCGAATTGCCGATCTGCTTTCTCGGCATAGTTGTGCCCGTGCACAATCTGGATGAAATAGAGGCGGATGAGAATGAGGAGTGCGACAAGGACTACAAGCGCGAGGACGAAACGGATGCGTAAGCGGAACTGTGCGCGCATGGCCCCTAGCGCAACGCGGTTACGTTCTGTGCCGATACGAATGCCTTGACTCTCGGTTTCGCATACCCTGCCGCAATATAATCCATACCAGTAATGCGTGCGACGTTCGCGAGATATGCCGACTCAAGCATCGCGACAACCGCCTCATCGTTTCTGACCGATTGAGAAAACTCCACCGTAAATGCCGCATAACTCATGACGACGGCGATAAGGCCTATATAGGTGACCGAAAGGACTGCAACTGCCCCGACACAAAGGGACTGGAGAGAATAGGGAAAAGAATAGTGAATATTATGCATACTGGAATACGCGGAGTTTCGCACCGCGTGCGCGTCGATTGTGGAGGACTTCTGCGCGCGACGGCACAATCGGCTTCTTCGACGAAAGAGTTCCCAAACCTCCGTCGACGGTATCACGCAACATGTTTTTAACAATTCTGTCTTCAATGCTGTGGAATGAAATGATAGCGAGGCGCCCGCCCGAAGCGAGAGCGTCAAGCGCGGCTGAGAGCCCTTCTCGCAGAGCGCCTATTTCATCGTTTACTGCGATGCGAAGCGCCTGAAAAGTTTTTGTCGCCGGATGGATTTTCTGTTTGTGATACCTCGCCGGCGTGCCCTCGAGGATTGCCGTGACCAATGCGCCCGTCGTAAGGATGCGCTCCTTGGCACGCGCAGTAACGATAGCGTGTGCTATCTTACGTGCGAAACGTTCTTCGCCATAGGTGAAAATGATATCGGCGAGCGCAATCTCTGAAGAACTATTGACGATAGCGGCGGCGGTCTCGTTTACCCCGAGCGCAGTTGAGGGGCCCTCGCCGTAGGTCATCAGCAACGGTTCATCGCGTTCAAATGAGAAACCGCGCGGCGCGGCAATCTGATATCCGCTCCACCCGAGGTCAAAAAGGATTTTATCTACGGTGCCGATACCGAGACGTTCAAGGATGCGCGCGAGATTGCGGAAATTATCGTTCACCAGATGCGCAACGGGCCTTTCTGTCCGCCGGTCGAACGCGTACGCTTCGCGCCCCCGCTCAACCGCCGCGAGGTCGGCGTCAATACCGACAATGACGCCGCCCTCTCCGAGGGCGGCGAGAAGCGCCGCAAAATGCCCCGCGCCGCCGAGAGTCGCATCAACAACCGTATCGCTCGGTTGCACGTCGAGCGCCTCCAACACTTCGTTCATCAGCACGCTTTCGTGACGGGACTCCATACTACTTTTTGTCGCTGGCGCCAAGCGCTTCGGCAAACGTATCAGCGTCGCGCTCAATCTCAGTTGAATATTTTTTCCACGCATTCTCCTCCCAAATCTCGACCCGGTCGGCAACACCGGCAATAATTGCCATATCTTTAATCGACGCAAATGACTTCAGATGTTCGGGAATCAGCACGCGGCCCGCGCGGTCGACCTCCGCTTCAGAGGAGCCGGCAAGAAAAAGGCGCGCAAGACCGCGTCGCGCGGCGCTTCCGTTTATATCGGCGGCATATGCCCGCGCCTCCTTCTCCCACGCTTTGCGCGCATACACATTCAGACAATGGTCAAGGCCGCGTGTCACGACAACGACGCGGCCCAAATCCTTCCGGAATTTCGAAGGGATCGAAATTCTATTTTTGGAATCAAAGGTATGTAGGTATTCTCCGAGGAACATAGCGGAAGACGGCTATCGGGCGAGAAGCAGCCACCACTCCGCTTCCCACCTTATACAACCGTCATTGAAGTATATACCACTCCTCCCCACTTTCTCTACTAAAGTTATCCCCACCACTTCGCCCCGTTGATTACACCGGCGCTACGCGGTGCACACAGATCCACTACACTGGGGCTAAACGACGGCCTCGTTGAGGCGTTTGACGACGAAGTCGCGGGGGAGACCGGCGAGGAACCAACCGGCCTTCGGGCCTGAATCGCGGTTGAGAAAAATGCGATAGAGCGCTTGGAATAATTCTTTGGGCTGTATGGGAATCTCAGTTTTCATTTCGTGGAGGCGCAGATGCAGTGCTTCACCCGTGCGTTCGCTCGCTTGCAGGTAGTCGGCGAGTACCGCAAGCGCTTTCTTTTGTACATCCGAAAGTTCGGTACTCGGTATTTCGTCTTGCAATTCATATTTGAATTCCGCGGGCGCGTAGGTCGCGAGCCAGAACTTCGCATACCGCGCGCGCTCTTCTAATTTTTCAATTTCATCTTCCGTCAATTCGGTTCCTTTCGCTTCTTCCGCTTCTTTCCGGAGCTCCAGATGCGGCATCTGTACGATGAACGCCACTTCTCGAAAACGCATCCGCCACGGTGTTGTGAATCCCGCGCGATTCTCGGGAAGTTCGCAGAGTGCATAAAGACGCGAGTAGTCATCTGCCTTCCCTTCACGGACGCCTTTTGCGAGTTCGTCGTACCAATCATAGAGCCGCGGTACCGACTCGCCGGCAGGGTCAATGTCAATCTGTTCGCGGATATCTTTGCCTATTAAAACGAGACGAAATATTTCTGCGGGAAAAAGGTCGGATATCTCTTTTGCAGAACTACCGCGGCCTTTTGACGAAGACATTTTCTTGCCTCCGACGAGGAAGAATTCATACGGTATATCAAACGGCGGTTCGTAGTTGAACACCTCGCGCGCGATGTGATTAGCGACGTCGCGCGAGCCACCCTTGGTTGAATGGTCCTTGCCTCCGCCTTCAATATCCACTCCCTGTGCGACCCACTTCGCCGCCCAATCAACCTTCCAGAAAAGTTTCGCGGTCCCCTTCCACGGTGCGACGCGCCCCGTGTGTCCGCAGGGCACGCATTCGTCCGGCGAACGGTCGCACGCATACGCGACCGTGCCGCCTGTCCCGAGCGAAGTCGAGGGGTCATAATCATAGGCGCGCGTCGTCATCATCTTTCCGCATCGCTCGCAAACGACCGAGATTGGGAGCCATGACTCATCTTTTTCAGACCCCGAAACCTCCTTCAAGATACGGCGAATATCGCTCGCACGTTCAAGCGCTATTCTTATATACACGTCCATCTTCCCCGACTGGTAGAGTTCAGTCGCACGATAATAATTCGGCGTGAAGCCGGCCTTCTTATGCACCTCCACGAATTCCGCGCCGAAATATTCGGCATAATTGGCAAAACCCGGTTCCGGGCTCGGCACGGCATACAAGGGCTTCCCCACATGTTCTCTAAATTTTTCTGCATCAAGATAGCTCGGTATTGAATCAAAGGGGTCAAAGTCGCCGAGCTCGAAACGGAACTCGTTTGCAACGCCCTGCTCCGCGAGCGCCTCGGCAACGAGCCCATGGATGGCAACGCCGCGCATGCTTCCCACATGAACACGGCCGGAGAGCGTCTTCTCATCGCGTATTAAAAATGTTTTCCCGTCGCGAGGCGCACGTGTATCTTGTATTTCGCTCGCTATGCGGTCAGCCCAAAGCATGGGCTTATCGTACCATTATATTCTCTAGGCCACTTTCTCTATGGTGTAGGTCTGCTTACCAGCCGGAGTTTCAAATGTGAAGACATCACCCTTCTTCTTCCCCATCAATGCGGCACCTAGGGGGGACATATGCGAGAGTTTCTTCACGCGCATATCGGCTTCTTCGCTGCCGACGATGGTGTATTCGTGCACTTCATCACTGCCATCTCTTTTAATAGATACTTTGGAATTGAAACCGACCTCGCTCTTCTTCTTGCCGTCCGCCACAATCTTTGTGTACTTCACAAGTTCCTCAAGTTTCTTGATGCGCTCCTCGGTCGCGGCCTGCAGGTCGCGCGCTTCCTGGTATTCGGCATTCTCTGAAAGGTCACCGAGCGACCTTGCATACTCGAGATTCTTGGCTATCTCGGTACGGCGCACGGTCTTTAAATTCTCGAGCTCCTTCACCATTTCGTCGAATTTCTCCTGCGAGACGACGGTATCTTGTGCATCAGCCATATCTGTAGTGAGGGCATTGTACGTGCCCCGTTCTAAAACGCAAGCGGATTGGTGCTGGTGGCCGTGCCACCGACGTACGGAGAGTTTGCGAGATAGAGAGAATCAAAGAGGTCGCGCATGACATTCACCGCCTGACTGCCGGAGCCGGAGGGGCCGCGTTCAAGAACCACCGCAAAAGCGTATTGCGGACTGTCATAGGGGAAGAACCCTACGACCCATGAGTTGTCGTATTGGTTACGGGTGCCGGTCTGCGCGGTGCCGGTCTTCGCCGCCACGCGCACATACGGGAGGTTGAGCGCGCTCGCGAGCGCGCTCGTTACCGCCTGGCGCATGCCCTCGCGCACCACTTTGAGCGCGGCGGTGCCGACCGGCACGCTCGTGTACGACGGTATTTGATTCGCGAGCAGAGTTGGCGTAAGAAGTTTCCCGTCGTTCGCGACCGCGGCGATTGCTCGCACCATCTGGAGCGGTGTTACCTGTACCGCATATTGCCCAATCGCGGTAAAGTACGTATCGCCGAGATACCAGGATTCATTGAAAACCTTTTTCTTCCACTCGGGACTCGGGATAAGACCCTTTGCCTCTCCCGAGAGGTCAATACCAGTTGGGCTGCCGAGGCCGAATTGACGATACCAATAACCGAGCCGGTCGATGCCGAGACCTTTCTGGCTCTCGAAGCCGCCACCGACGGTGTAGAAAAAAATGTCCGAGGACCAGGCAATCGCCTTCCGCACGTCGACCGGACCGAGTACCTTCCATCCTTTATATATAAATTCTTTTCCCGGATGATAGGGGTCAGGTATTGAAATAAAACCCAAGTCATTAATAATCGTATGTGGCGTAATGAGCCCATCGGTAAGCGCGCCAGCGGCAATGAGCGGCTTTACGATTGAGCCCGGAGCATAGACGCCCTGTATGGCATGGTCGAGGAACGGACGCCCGGGGTCCGTCGAGTAGCTCGCAATGACACTTGAGGGGCCTCCGTTCGCCAAAACATTCGGGTCGTAGCTCGGGTATGAGACGATGGCGCGTACTGCCCCGCTCTTCACATCCATAATCACACCGGAACCGGCGATGAAGTGGTAGCTGCTCGCCGTATCTTTGATTGCGCGCGCAAAGGGTTTTTCAAGCGCCGCATCAATCGACAGCTGAAGCGTTTTTCCTTCCTCCGCCCTGACAATAGTGCCCTCGGAGCGAATGTTCCCAACCACATCGGTTTCGGTGAGCAACTGCCCGTTCTTTCCGGCAAGGAACGAATCGTACTGCGCCTCTAAACCGGCAATGCCCGTCTCATTGAGGTCGTAATAGATTCCTTTCGCATCTTTTTTCGGATACGAGACATATCCGATTATTTGACCGAGGGCGGGCAGCAGATAGTTGCGCTTCTGACTACCCTGACCGGGCGGGTCATCAGGATTTTCGACATTCTCTACTAGAACAGTTCCATGCATATCGGTAATAATGCCGCGCGGAGCGAAAAGCGTCTTTACTTCCAGACTGTTATACGCGCTCTCCTTTGCAAAGGCGGCACCATTTACTATTTGGAGATTCCACGCACGGACGATGAGCACAAGCATACAAAAAGCGAGTACGCCGGCGAGCGAAAAGAACATTCCCGGCGAGAGCGGTTTCTCAAGTCGTCCCTCAAAGCGCGCGCGGTCGAAGGCGGGAGCGTTTGATGCATCGAGGAATATCTCGTCAGGAGCAATCTCCGAGTCCCGTCGTTTTTTGCGCCGCCACATCATATATCCGCCCGGAGCCGACTGCGCACGAAGAGTGCAATGACCGTTATTCCCGCTCCAAAAAGAGTGGAGAGCGGCCATGCCCCTTCCCGCGGCAGATAATAGAGCGTATCGGCGAACAGACCGACGGCGAGCGGCACGAACGGCTCGAAGAAAGCGGAAACGATGGCGAGGAAAGCGGTAAGCGGCCAAGGGAAAAGCACGACGGAAATAAATGTGGCCATAGTGAGCAGTCCGCGCATCATGGCAATGTCGAAGTTTCCTCTGCCAAGGGCGGAGGAAAGAGCTTTGCGCCCGTAGTACGTAATTCGACCCACGCGAGCGAGAAGAGATTGAGCGTTGGCTGAATTCGCAGCGTGACGCCGGGCATCGACGGGTCGCTGTCGATGCGCACGACGCTCCCGATCGGGAGCATCCCAGGACCTGGAACGAATATAATGTCTCCCACGACAGCACCCGCGGAACGCGAGAGAGAAGCTTGCAGAGCGCCGGCGCCGGCGCCGAGGATGGTGAGCGGCAAAGCCGCCTGCCCGATCCAACCATGTGTCGCCATACCGGGCGCCGAAAAGAGCGTCACGCGCGAGAAGTCGGCGAGAACTGAACTCACGACACCGAGCGGCACGTTGCCCGGACCAAATGCCTCCTGACCAACGGTAATGCCGGCCTTCGAACCCCCGGCAAGCGTGAGCGTATCGTACGGACTCTCGGGCGGACGGGCGACGATTCCCGCGAGGATTCCCGACGTCCTCTGTAGCGCCCCTTGACCTGTTACCTCTTGAAGGAGCGCTTGATTCTCATTCGTCAGAGCAACGTTCTCATTTGTCAACCGTTCATTTTCCAGAGCAAGTTCTGCAGTGTGACCGAAACCATTGATGAACGAGTGGCTCTTCGCCGCGAGGATATCCGCACCGCGAAACACGGGCGTGAACACGTGCCAAAAAAGATTCGGCGCAAGCAGTCGGAAAAAAAGCGCTAAAAGGGCGACCACAAGCGCATACATGCCCCACGAGATGTCCGTGGAGAAGAGGAGCGCGTTACGCTTCGCTAAGAATATCCTCTTCATCGACAAAAAAATCTTCATAGGGCGCGGGGTCCTCGGTTACAACGCCCGCGCCGCGCACGACAGCGGTCAGCGGGTCCGGAGCGACCCTCACCGGAACGCCGAGCATCTTCGCCAGTATCTGCGGCAATCCCCGCAGGAGCGCGCCGCCACCGAAGACCGTTACGCCGTGCTGGAGCACGTCGGAGAGGAGTTCTGGCGGTGTCGCTTCAATGACCTCTTTCATAGTATCCATAAGCGCGTCGAGTGAGGGAGCAATCGCTTCACGGACGTGCATATCCGTAAGGAAAATCTCGCGCGGCAATCCGGTGGCGAAATCGCGACCGCGTACGCTCCGCGTGAGCGTCTCGGAGAGCGGTATCACCGCGCCGATCGCTATTTTGACATCCTCGGCGGTACGCTCGCCGATGCCGAGCTTGAACTCACTCCGCACAAAGTCAATGATGTTCTCGTTGAAGCGGTCTCCGGCGATATGCGAGCTCCTTGCCGCGACGACCCCTTTGAGCGAAATGACGGCGATGTCGGTGGTACCGCCGCCGATATCGAGCACCATCGTACCGACCGCCTCGGCAACCGGCAGCTTCGCACCAATGGCGCCCGCGACAGTCTCCTCGAGAATAATCGCTTCGCGTGCGCCCGCATTGCGTGCCGCATCGCGCACTGCGCGGCTCTGTACGTTGGTCACGCCCGTCGGCACGCCGATGACGACGCGAGGGCCGAAGAGCCGTACCCGGCCGTTCTGCGCTTTGTTAATGAGATAGGTAAGAAGTTCTTCGGTCACTTCGAAATCAGAGATGACTCCATGCGAAAGGGGACGCACGACGCGGATGTGCGCGGGCGTCTTGCCGAGCATCGTCTTCGCCTCCTTACCCACCGCAACGACCTGATGCGTCTTATCGTTGACTGCGACAACCGACGGCTCATTAATGACGACGCCGCGCCCGCGCACGTACACGAGCGTGTTCGTGGTCCCAAGGTCTATCGCGATGTCGTTACTGAAGAGTAAGTTTTTTGAAAATCTCGCCATACCGCTATGCGAGAAGTTCTGCTCGCGACTTTTTCACAACCTTCCCCGTTGCGCGTTCCACTACCTCAAACTCGCCTGTCGCAACTGCATCCTTCCCGACCACGATTCTCTTCGGAATACCAAGCAAGTCGCTTTCCGCGAATTTCTCTCCCGCGCGGGCGTCACGGTCATCATAGAGAACTTCGACACCTGCTTTCACTAAATTGTCATAGAGCGCATCTGCTGTTTTAGAAATATCATCGCCTTCCTTTCCAAGCGAGACCACATGCACCTTAAAGGGCGCCACACTTTCGGGCCATACAAGGCCCTTCTCATCCGCAAATATCTCCACGATGGTGCCCATCACTCGTGTCGGACCGATGCCGTAACTACCCATCACGACCGGCTTCCGCGCACCGGTCTCGTCCGTATAGAAGAGCCCGAGGGGCTCGGAAAAGCGCGTACCGAGATGGAAGATATTTCCCACTTCTATTGCCCTCTTTTCAACGAGCTTCCCTCTCTCTAACCCAAGCTTCGCGAGCGCTTCGTCGGTATACACCTCCTTGTTGACGGCAATACGCTTCTCTTCATCTACATAAATAGTGTCTTCGCCCGCGTTGGAAACCGTTTGGAACTCTTCGGAAAATTCGCTGAAGATGCCGCCCGAGGCGAAGGTGACATACGTGCGGTCGCCTACGCCGGCGCGTTCGAACACTTTCTTGTATGCCTCGCGCGCTTTGTCATAAAACACTTTGTGCTCCGCTTCGTCTTTTGAAAAAGAATACAGGTCTTTCATCAGGAACTCCTTTCCGCGTATGATGCCCGACTTCGCGCGGAGCTCGTTGCGGAATTTATTTTGGAATTGATACGCGTAGACCGGCAGGTCGCGGTACGAAGAGATGTGTTCCGTCATGATGCGCGTCAACGGCTCCTCGTGCGTGATGGCGAGCCCCGTTTCGCCGCCGGTCTTGAACGCTGTCTTGAACCAGTTGCCGACTTTGTCGTCGTCCCAACGGTCGGTACGGCTCCAAAGTTCTTTGTCCTGGAGCGCGGTCATGATAAGTTCTTGTCCGCCGATGGCGTTCATTTCTTCGCGAATAATTTGGACGATATTGTTCAGCGTACGCAAGCCGAGCGGGAGATACGAATACACGCCCGCCATCTCCTTATGTATATATCCTGCACGAACGAGAAGTTGTGCATTTTTTGCAACTTCATCCGCTGGCGCCTCCCGTCGGGTTTTAGTAAAAAGCTTCGACTGCCTCATGCGCCACAGTATAAAGCAAAAGCCCGCGAGAAGCACGGG
>CAYHMS010000001.1:12195-17165 GCA_964357805.1 uncultured Candidatus Saccharibacteria bacterium
GCTTCGACTGCCTCATGCGCCACAGTATAAAGCAAAAGCCCGCGAGAAGCACGGGGCTTTCGCGGGCTTGGTCAATCGCCGAGCACGAATGCGAGAATCATCCGGTCGAGAAGCTTTTTTTTCTCCGCTTGTGTCAGCGAGGCGAGATACTGCTTCCCGAGGGTCGTCTTGTTCATCGACTTCCCTGTTTTCGTGTCGATGAACTCCGCATCAGTACCGAGCATTGACGGTTTGAGGAGCTCCTTGATGTTGTTGGTACCACGGATCTCCATTGTAGAACTGCCGCCGATCATTTTCGGGTTCCCACCATGAGCGGTAAGCACCAAATAACGGAATCGTTTCTCGCCGATGGCTCGTCTGCGTGCCGCACTGTGTTCTCCGTATGCACCATAACTACTGTCAACCAGTCGCATGATTTACTCCCTATTGAAAGGACAACGGGCGCACTTTATCACTGTTTTCTTTATTTGTACAGTTACCTTCTTACCAAACTATTTTGAAGATGTCGTTGGCGGTAACGACGAGCATGAATAGGAATTGTCCAACTACATAGACTACATAGGGCTGCCCTATGTATCACTACTATCCAACATAAGGGACGACCGCACCTTATTGTGGATACCTGCCTCATTCAGAAATCTCCCTATTTCTGTCGACCGTCAAAGATAGGGAGATTCGTAGATTGAGGTTAGATTTCAACGTGAGGTAAAGAGGTTAAACCTATTTACTTACTTTAGCCGACGATTTTGAAGATGTCGTGGGCGGTAACGACGAGCATAAGGAGGATGAGGAAGACGAAACCAAAGGCGTTCATGGCGCGAGCAACGGTCGGCTTGATGGGACGACGAATGATGCTTTCAATAGTAACAAAAAGGAGCCGACCACCGTCGAGTGCGGGGACGGGGATAAGGTTAATGAGCGCGAGGTTGATAGAAATGATGGCCATGATGGAGAAGAGCGAACCGAATCCTTGGAGCGAAGCGGAGCCGATGACGCCCGCGATGCCGACGGGACCGGCGACCTGCGAAAGGTCGGCCGAGAGTGTGAAAACGCCGTAGAAAAAATACCAGAGCCCGATGGCCGTTAATCGCGTTGCTTCCCAAGTAAGCGCCGCGCCTTCGGTGACGGCCTCGCTAAGCGAGAGCGGGACAACGCCAATGGTAGCGACCTCGACCCCGAGCGCGGGACGCGACGGGTCGGAAGCGACGATGCCCGAAACGGGTCGTGCAAATAGTAACGCCTCTTCTCCATCCGCATGTCGCACCGAGAGCGCTATGGTCGTGTTTCCTACTCCGTTGGCAACGAATTTTGTGAACGCAGCTGGGTCCACACCTGAGAAGATATAATGACCGTCTTCTGCGGAAAGGATAGAGTCGCCGGGAAGAATCCCCGCGAGTGCGGCAGGCGAGCCAGGAAGAATATTCGCGACCATCAATTCCATATTGCGAGCAGTCGCGAGTTCGCTCTCTGAAAGCGCCCGCGGTGTTCCAGCAATTAAGGCACCCGTGATAAGCACATAGGCGAAGAGTAGATTCATCGCGACACCGGCGACAAGCACCACCGCTTGCGCGAGACGCGGTTTTGAAGAAAACGCGCGAGCGTCCCGAGCATGGTCGAGGGATAAATCATCTTCACCATAAATCTTCACGAAACCGCCAAACGGCAGCCAATTAAGTGTGTAGAGCGTCTCTCCTTTTTTCGCGAACACGAGCGCGCGAGGCGGATAGCCGAGCCCGAATTCGTCCACCCGCATCCCCGAAAGCTTCGCCGCTACAAAATGCCCGAACTCGTGCACCACGATGAGCGCAACGATAACGAGAATGAAAATCAAAATGCTCATTGAGCTATCTCATTCTCCTTTCGCTCTAGTATTTTTGCGAGCGAGTCGTTGCCCACGTCAATAAGTTTCTGGATTTCGCCCTTAAGACGCTTCACTTCGTCTTCTCCCATCCCGCCCGCTTTCTCAGCGACTTCGAGCGCTTTGAGCGCGTCGGTGCGGTGCGAACGGAGCGTCACCTTCGCCTGCTCGGTCTTATCGCCCGCGAGCTTCGAGAGCTGGGCGCGCCGTTCGCTCGTGAGCTCGGGGAAGGAAACGCGGAGCCCTTGGTCGTCGGTGGCGACGCCGACACCGAGGTCGGCATCGGTAATTCCCTTCTCAATCGCCTTCACGACAGACATATCCCAAGGGATGATGCGCAGCGTACGCGCATCCTCGACTGATACACTTGCAAGCTCGCGCAACGCTGTCCGCGCGCCATAAGCCTCGGGCTTCACTCCATCAAGCAAGCTCGGCGTTGCGCGGCCAGTGCGCACTCCCGATAACTCGCGCGCGAGCCATTCTTCGGTCTCTTTGATATTCGCCTTCAACTTGGAAAAATCGTACGTCATACATTCATCATACCAAACCTTCCGGCACCCGGCGCGTGTGGTTTCAAAAAATCTTCTCCCCGGCCCCCGGGGGGTCTTAGAGGACCCCGACAGCACCCGCTCCACCACCACCGCCGCCGGCGCCGCCGGCGCCGCGCTGAAGCTTCTCATACGCCACGGCCTCTATGCCGTTCACGAGCGCGATCGCCTTGTCGCGCAATTCCCGCCGTTCTTCTTCGTCTTTCCCGCTCGTGAGCTTCTTAATCATCGTGCTCCGCTTCTCTTTACCCGCTTTTATAAATTCTTCTGCGCTACTGGTATGATATATCATACCTTTTTGCTTTTTGTCTTTTCTCCCATTGTGCAAAATCTGGACGCGGGAACGCAGGGTCGGCAGAAGCCCGCCAAGTGATGGCAATATAAAAAAAAGGAAAATGCCGTGAGGCGGTTCTTCAAAGAGCTTGAGAAGCACGTTCTGGGCCTCGTGATACGCGCGGCTCGCCGCGATAATCACGACCTTGTGCTCGCCCATAAATGGAGCACCAGCGACCGTGTCCGCGATGCCACGAGCATCTTCAACCGACAAAAGTCCATATCGCAACATGACAACATCGGGATTGTTCTTAATCTTCATCCCCAACTCTTTCTCCACCCACGCCTGCGCCACTTCAATCCCCTCCTCCGCCTCCGCTTCAATAACAAACGCGTGATGTCTGCTGTTCATTGCTTCGCCAGGATGCTCTTCTGATACGTATCCAAATGTTGGAGTGCGATGCCGGTGCCGCGTGCGACGCAGTAATAGGGGTCGGTTGCGAGCTTCGCAACGACGCCGGTGCGGCGATACACCAGCTCGGGCATCTGCCGGAGCTGGGAGGTGCCGCCGGTAAGGATGATGCCGTTATCAATGATGTCGGCGGCGAGCTCGGGCGGCGTGTCCTGCAATACTTTGCGAATCGCTTGCGTCATCTCGCGCAATTCCCGCGCCATCGCCTGCACGAGCTCGTTCGTCGAGAGGTCAACCGTGCGCGGCAAACCGCTCATAAGGTCGCGCCCTTTGACCGGCAGAGTGAGCTCCTCGTTGAGCGGCACTGCGGCGCCGATTTTTATCTTTAACTCTTCCGCAGTTTTGTCGCCGATGGCGAGATTGTGCTGCTTCTTCACGTGGTCGATAACCGCGCGGTCCAGACGGTCGCCCGCGCACTTTACCGAGGTTGAGGCGACGATACCGCCGAGGGAAATCACCGCGACGTCTATCGTACCGCCCCCGATGTCCGCGACCATGCGGCCCATCGGTTCGTGGATGGGAATGCCGGCGCCGATAGCCGCGAGTATCGGCTCCTTCACCACGTAGGCATTCTTCGCGCCCGCCTTGAGCGCCGCTTCGATAACTGCGCGTTTCTCGGTGGAGGTCACGCCGGCGGGAACCGAGACAAGCACGGTCGGTTTGAAGGGATTACGCCCCAACGCTTTTTTCATGAAGTAGCGGAGCATCGCTTCGGTAACGCGGTAATCCGCGATGACGCCGTCCTTCATCGGCCGATACGCGATGATGTCGTCGGGCGTGCGGCCTATCATTTTCTTGGCTTCAATGCCTATGGCGAGTATCTTGTTGCCGCCCCCCTTGCCGTGCGCTTTGTCTACCGCCACGACCGAGGGCTCGTTAATGACCACTCCCTTCCCGGGCACGAAAACGAGGACATTGGTGGTCCCGAGGTCAATGCCGAGCTTGGGAGAAAAGAAAGACATATGCCCATCATAAGTGGTACGATAGCCCCATGCAAGGAGAAATGAATTTCGTGATTGACGGCGGGAAGAAACTCTCCGGGAGGGTCGAGACAAGCCGGTCAAAAAATGGTGCCGTCGCCCTCCTCGCCGCCTCGCTTCTCAATCGCGGAACAACGACCCTTCTCCACGTGCCGAAAATTGAGGAGGTCAACCGCCTCATTGAGGTGCTTCGCTCCATTGGCGTTTCTGTCGAACAGCAGGGCACGAGTGTCGTCATAACTCCGTCAGAAAAAATCTCACTTCATACCATCGACCGCGTGGCCGCGATGAAGACGCGCAGCATCCTGATGTTCATCGGCTCCTTGATTCACCTTTTTAAGAAATTCGAACTGCCACAGTCGGGCGGCTGTACGCTCGGGCTCCGCACCGTGTGCCCGCACCTCATGGCGCTCGAAAAATTCGGCGTCGATATTACCGCGAGTTCTGACTACTATCACATTACCCATACGAAGCTCGCTCCAACTGAAGTCATCCTGTACGAATCAGGCGATACGGCGACTATCAACGCGCTTCTTGCGGCGTCTCGCATCCCAGGCACTTCAGTTATTAAATATGCCTCGGCAAATTACCAAGTGCAGGAGGTCTGTGGATTCCTGAAAAAACTCGGCGTCGGCATCAACGGCATTGGTTCAACGACACTCATCATACGCGGTGTTGCTGATATCAACACAGACGTTTCTTATACCGTCGCCGAAGACCCGACTGATGCGATGTTTTTCATCGCGGCGGGGGGGGGGGGGGGGGCGCCCCCCCCCCCGGCCCCGGCCGCCCGGGGGGGGGGCGGGGGGTGGAGGGGCCATATAGAGGATAGTGGGGGG
>CAYHMS010000001.1:17175-56297 GCA_964357805.1 uncultured Candidatus Saccharibacteria bacterium
AAAACACTTTTTTTTATACCCCCCCCCCCACCCCCCCTTTTTTTTTTTTTTTTTCGGGGGGGGGGGGGGGGGGCCCCCCACCCCCCCCCCCGCCCCCCCCCCCGCGCCGATTGAGTTCCTTGAAGTCGAACTACTCATTCTCGAGAAGATGGGGCTCAACTTCAGATTGTCGGAGACCAGATTGTCGGAAAACGGCATCACGAAGCTCGTTGACATCAGCATTGAGCCATCGGAGCTCGTTGCCGTCCCCGAAAAAATTCACCCACGCCCCTATCCGGGACTCAACATTGATAACCTCCCTTTCTTCGCGGTCATCGCGACCCAAGCGAAAGGGACAACCCTCATTCACGACTGGGTGTATGAGAAGCGTGCGATTTATTACACCGAGCTCGACCGTCTCGGCGCGAACACGAGCCTCTTGGACCCGCATCGCATCAACATAACGGGCCCGACGCATCTCCGGGCCGCAGAAGTCATCTGCCCGCCCGCGCTCCGCCCCGCGACCATCATCCTCGTTGGAATGCTCGCGGCCAATGGCCGTTCCATGCTCCGCAATGTCTACAGCATCAATCGCGGCTACGAAGATATCGTCCACCGCCTCCAACTCCTCGGCGCATCCATCGAGGCGACATGAAGTCCATCCGCGAGATTCTGCCCGAGTTTGAAAAAAAGAGGGCGGCGGCGCCGAAAGGGAGAAAACGCCAGACCGAGCGCGGGGAGCTGATGCGATTCTTCCAGCGGCACTTAAATTATTCCCGCAAACGGGACGGCCTCGCGCCGCTCACGATGGCGCATCTCGGCACCATTCTTGAAAAAATACCAACGCAAGATTTGTATTATTTAAAAAGCGTCTGTAGTCAGGCGAAAAACTTCGGCAAAAAATTTTGGTGGGAACTGGACCCGACCAAACACTAATCGCGCTAATTTTTGATATAGTTCGCCACATGAGAGAGATAGTCCAAGATGGGGCGAAAGTGCTGCGCGAGACGGCGAAGCCGGTGCCGGAAAAATTGTTCGGCTCGGCAGAACTCGCGCAGCTCGTTGCCGATATGACGGAGGCGCTCGATAGAGAACCCGAGGGCGTCGCGCTCGCTGCACCGCAGGTGGGAGTCTTGTATCGTCTCTTTATCGTGCGCAAGGACCGCACGCTTCCGGTAAATGCTCAAGGTTCGACCTTAACCCAGAATTCTCAAGGTCAAACCTTGGCGGCGGAGGTTGAGGTGTACATCAATCCAGAAATTATAAAAACGTCACGGCGGAAAACAAAGGCGGACGAAGGGTGCCTCTCGGTCCGCGGAGTGTACGGCACGACGAAGCGGCACGAGCGCGTCTCCATCCGCGCCCGCCATCCGGACGGCTCGCGATTCACGCGCGGCGCGGGCGGCCTTCTCGCGCAAATATTCGAGCACGAAATTGACCATTTGAACGGCATTCTCTTTACTGACCATGCGGAACATCTTATCCACCTATCGCACAAATCAGGGCATTCCTTCGCCTACTTCGGCACGCCAAAGGTGGCGAGCGATACACTCGCTGTTCTTATTGAGCGCGGATTCATCCCCACGCTCGTCGTGACCTCGCCCGACGCGCCGAAGGGCCGAGGGCTCGCGCTCGCGCAATCGGAGACGAAAGCGCTCGCGCTCGCACACAACCTACCGGTCATGACTCCAGAAAAACTTGATGCAGAGATTATCACCGCCATTAGTGCGCTCGGATGCGAATACGCCGTCTGTGTCGCGTACGGAAAAATATTTCCCGAAGAACTTATCAATGCCTTTCCGAAAGGCGTACTGAACGTGCATTACTCGCTCCTACCAAAGTATCGCGGCGCAACGCCAGTCGAAACTGCCCTTCTCGCGGGAGAACAGGAGACCGGTGTGACTATCCAGAAGATGGCGCGCGAGCTCGACGCGGGCGACATCCTTGCGCAAGAAACGGTGCCTATCGCACCGGATGAAACAGCGCGCGAATTGCGCCCGCGACTCATTGCTCTGGGCGCGCATCTGCTCGCCGACACGCTTCCCGCGTATCTCGCGAGCGCTGTCGTACCAGTTCCGCAGGATGCGGCGCGCGCTTCGCGCGCGCATAAACTCTCCAAAGAAGACGGGCTTGTGTCGCTCGACACGTCTGCCGAAGATAACTGGAATAAATATCGCGCCTATGCTGATTCTATCGGCACGTATTTTTTCGACAATGAAAAACGTATGAAAATAACCAAGGCGTCATTCAAAGACGGGAAATTCGTCATTGAGCGCGTCATTCCCGAAGGAAAGCGCGAAACAGCGTACGTCGCTTAACGCCCAAAGCGGAGCATCCGTTTCAGCGCGGCTCCGCCGCGCCTCCAGAGCCGCCGCGTGCGGCCGCGCGAACGTCGTATCTCGGCCTCAAGCTCGCTCCGCACTCTGTCTGCCGCGCTCTCGGGTGAGGGCTTCACCGCTTCGGCGTGGAAGACGTTGCCGTTAATCGTAAGCCGCGCGACGAGCCGACAGGGCTCCGATGAGCGCCCTTCGGGTGGCGCCTCCTCTATCTCTATCTCAAGCAACGCTCTATCGCCTTCTTCGCCAAGAAGACGAAGTGGCGCCGTGAGCTTCTCTTCAATAAGCGCCTCGGTCTCCGGACTAAGCCGATACTTCGTTGCCTTGATGGTGATGTTCATGAATGAGAAGAATTACTGTTTTGAATAATGCTCGCGCAGATACGCGTCTATATCTGCCGACTCATACATCTCTACGCCGCGGGAAGCATCGACGAGATACGGCACCTGTCGCTTTCCACCTCGCGCAACGAGCTCGGAGGCCACCGTATCGTCCGCGATATTCTTCTCTTCAAATAATATTCCAAGCTCTTCTCCCGTATCGAGTACCTTGTGACAAAATGGGCATCCAGTTTCTATGTAGAGGATTAACATGCGCCTAGTATACTACGCGCTTTGGTATTAGTCGTTATCTTTTTCTTCTCCAATTTGCTCCGCTTCTTCTTTATCGGCGTCTTTTAATTTATTTTCAAACTCGTGTTGTTGTATTTCTTTTTCGTCATCAAGGTCTTCTTCTTCATCTTTAGCGTCCTTGAGATTTTCTAACTGTTTTTCTGCTTCTTTTAGGGCTTTCTTGGCTTCTTTTGCCAAGCGTTTAGCGTTTTCGTAATTGCCTGCGTCAAATGCGGCTTTAGCTTGCGAGAGCAAGGCGTCAAACTCCTTAAATGCTCCGTCTGGTATCGTAAGATTGTCCTCTTTTGCCTCTTTCAAAATATCCGCCCTTTCTTCTTCGGCGTCTTTTATTTTTTCTGCGGCTTCCTCTTTAAATCCCAGTGCTTCGTCAAAATGTTCTTTTTCTTCCTCAATGTCTTCGTCATCGTTGTCTTCATGTTGTTCCAAAAGTTCTTTTTGAGCTTTAAGGTCGGCGATTTCTTTTGACAATACTTCAACTTGGGCGGTATTACCAGCTAAACGAGCTTCTTTGAGCTTGGCTTTTAGTTCGTCAATTTTAGCGTCTAATGTGTCCACCTCTGATTTGAAGGTGCTTTTAAGTTCTTCTCGTGCGGGGTCAAAATCATCGGAAAGGTCTCTGGCAAGATTGCTTGTGTCTTTGCCTTCCTGCTTTTGGCTTGCAAGAATAGCTGTTGCCCGTGAAAGATTATCGCCGAGACGCTCCTCGGCAATGCTAATACCCCTTGCATTAACGCCCTTGTCTTCAAGAACAAGTTTTATTTCTGCTATCCGTTCTTTAGCAAAAGTAATTTCTAATCTTGCCTTGCTTTCAGGGTTAAAGGTGAAAAATCGCTGGAGGGTCTCACCCAATTTATCAAGAAAATAAAAAGGGCTTTCAGGCGTAAGTCCCGCACTGGGCAACGCTCCATTTTGAGCAAAAACTAAAAATGGAACAAAGAGTAACGAAATAAAAGCTATTTTAATTTTCATTGTAATTTTGCTATTTATCTACCCAAGCAATGCTTTGATTATAGCACAATCTCTTGTGGTGAAATAGCTACTCCACCTCGGAGCTTCAATAACCGGAGTCGGCAATTCTGGGGCTGGCTGTGGAGTGCTTTCTTCCGGGGGCATATCTAGATTCTACCGCACAGGCGAGCCATGCTTCGGGCGAATGGCTCAACGGGTTGAGCCATTCGCTTGGGTGGCTATTTCGGAGTATAGAAGACGCCTTGTACGAATTCAAATATCTTCTGCTTGTTCTCGGTCTTCTGCTCCGTTTGTTTATCCCGAGCGCAGTCGAGGGGCTGAGCGATAAATCCGGCGTTCGCTTTTCCTCGCGCGATGTACATTCCGATAGCGATGCCGGCGAGGGCGACGATGATTAGGATGATGTAATTCATCGAGATATTGTACTACATCAAATTCCTGTCCAATCTTTTGTTAATCAATTCTTGGGCAATGGCAGTCCTTGCTCATTGTGCGGGATAACCTATCTCGACTGTTCCAGGAGGCTCATATTTATAGAAAATATGCTTCGTAAAATATCTTTCCGAGTGCATACAGGATGACAGTGAGGATAAAGCCCCACATTACGATGAAAAAAATAGTTTCTCCAGTTTTTGATCTTTGTTTACTTGGCTCATTGGTGTTCTTGGGGCGTTTAGGTAATGATGTTATATAGGAAATTGCTAACCCGAAAAGCAGGATTACAACAAGGGCAATTGGGATTTTCGCAATCCAGCCGTCGACTGTTTGACGAGAAATCGTATGGCGCTCTGCATTCGTTTCGATTTTAGGGACACGGTGGATAGAAGTGATTCCATATATTTTGTAATCGAAATTAATTTCGTCTGGATGATAACTTAACGATTGTGTCTCGCGAAACCCTTCTCTTGTTGTCAGAATGTCTATGTCGAAGACCTCGTTTGGGTTAATGAGTACGGGTGTAAACAAAAGATGGTTATTGTCTTTCTTTTCGAGTAGTCCCTGTTGAATTGATGGGGTATCCTTCAGAGGCTGTGTTTGTGTGAGGCTGTAGTTTACTATCCGAGTATCATTGGGAAATGAAACGTCTAAACTCTCGATAAAGTCGCCTTTTTGAATTGGGACACCCCCTGAATTTTTCAGTCTGATTTTTGTAGAAACTAAGTTTGGGACCTGCTGGTCATTGTATGTAAATCTCAAAGCACCACTCTTTGACAAGGCTGGGCTGGCAGTTAATTCAACGTTTTGACTCACAGATACATCCAAAGCTCTTTTTTGCTGCCCAAGTGGATAGAGCCAGCTTGCTAAAGCAATCGTGCTGGTAATTAGTAAACCTCCTACCACCACCCTACCATTCGCAGTTTGAAGAAATTCTCTCATGATGGTTGAAGCTTGTGCGCTTTCCCCTTGGGGATTTCGATTTTTTTATGCATTAAACAGTTCTCACAGAGTATATAAACTTCATACATCAGCTCGTTCATACAGACATTTTTATTTTTTTAATGTTCGTTATCTTTAGGAGGATTGGTGTCATTACCAGGCTCAATTGTGTCTTTGCTACGAATCTTCCCGTCCAAACCTTTCGTAATCAATTCACCGCCACCCTGATTAGTAAGCATTTCTCGCGCGGCCTCCTCAGCTTCTTTTTGAGTACGATGCACGCTTGATGCCTTTTCAGCGTCATTGCGCTTATTTATCCACTCATCGTCTCTTTTGAAGACCATTCTGTCGCGTCCTTTGCCACTCATGCGATTAACTCTACCATGGAAAATGTTTTATTGCAAGCGTTCTTCTGAGCACTCGTGTGATTCCCAATGAAGATGCTAAAATGTTCCTATGTCTTTAGTCTCTATTCCAGAAGCATCGAAATGGGCGACAGAATATCTCAATAAAGAGGTGTCACCTACAAACATCTCCTACCTTGTTCAATACGGTAGAGTTAAAAAACTCGGCGAAAACGGCTCTACTCTCGTCGATTTGGGTGATTTGAAAAAGTACTACGAATCTTACAATGGGAAGCGTGAGATAAGTTGGAAAAAAAATCTAGGTGGCGATCTAAATTGGACACTCTCATTTGATAATCTGCGCGAAAAAGACACCACAAAGCATGTTCATAGACTCCACCCATATAAGGGGAAATACATTCCGCAGCTCGTTGAATACTTTTTGGATACGCATACAGATGATTTCAAGAAAGAAATCTACTTTAGGCAGGGTGATATTGTCCTTGATCCATTTCTTGGCTCTGGGACGACAATTATTCAATCACTTGAGATGGGTATTCACTCTGTGGGCATAGATGTTTCAGAGTTTAATTGCATGATCTCTAGCTGTAAGGCAACTCACTATGACAATGAATATTTGCAGAGGGCGATTAAAAAACTAATCGCCTCACTTGATTCTTTTGAACATGACAACAGAATCTATGAGTTCGAAAACGAGCTTTTGGCGGAGCTTGCAAAATTTAATGGGACGTATTTCTTTGGTTCTGACTTTAAGTACAGCGTCAATCAGAAATCTATTGACGAGAGTAAATTTTCTATAGAAAAGGAACAGGAGTTTTTGCCGACTTATCAGAAGTTGCTCAAAAAATATTCGATAAAATTAAAACAGAATAAATCAGATTCTTTCCTTGACCTTTGGTTTATGGATAATGTTCGTCGCGAAATTGACCATGTTTTTCAAACAATAAGACAAGAAAGGGATGTTAAAACGCGGAAAATGCTTGCGCTCATTTTGAGCAGGACGATTAGATCGTGTCGTGCGACTACGCACAGCGACCTAGCAACCCTTAAAGAACCTCAGCTCACAACTTATTATTGCTACAAGCACAAAAAAATATGTAAGCCGCTTTTCTCTATAACGAGCATGCTTAATCGTTATGCCCTTGATACTTTGAGCAGAATCAAAGAATTTGGCGAGCTACGGAAACCCGTTCACTACTCTGTCTTAACTGGCGATTCAAGAACGGTGAATATTTTTGAACAGGTAGAAAAAAAGAATCCGGAATTTTCACAAACTCTAAAGAAGCAAAAAATAGCTGGCATATTCTGCTCTCCCCCATACGTCGGTCAAATTGATTATCACGAACAGCATGCTTATGCGTATGACCTTCTTGGATTTAAACGCAAAGATGACTTAGAAATAGGACCTCTTTATAAGGGACAAGGGATGGAAGCTCGTCGGTCATACGCACAAGGTATCGCAGATGTACTGAACAACTGCAAAAAGTATCTAAACGATGACCCTGATATTTTCCTTGTTGCTAACGATAAATTCAATCTCTACCCAGAAATTGCCGAGAAGTCGGGTATGAAAATCGTGAATCAATTTAAACGTCCTGTATTAAATCGCACAGAGAGAGACAGGAATCCGTATTCCGAGATTATTTTTCACTTTAAGGTAAAATAGAGGTATGGCACTATCCGAACAACAAATCAGAAGCGTCGAGGATGTTCTGAAGGCAAGTCTAAGAAATAAATTCCAGAACTATAATCCGGAGCCAGCTTCGATGCCTTTCCATACCAGATTGCTTGGAAAAGATCGCCTTGCTTTGTATTCTTTTATCCACTCGCTCAATACGAATTTCGGCACCAGTATTTTTGAGCCGGTTGGTCTTGCCCTAGCACAAAAGAATTTTAAAATGGCCGTTGCGCAAGCTACAGCAGGAAATCAAATCAGTACTGCCGCACAAGCTGAAATCCAAAAAATTATCGATGTCCTCATTACGGCGACAAGCACCCCGAATAAAAAAGAGGAAATTGAGAGAATACGAAAAGTTTGTCAAACAGGTGAGATGATCAAAGTAAAACCGACAAAGGTTGATTTAATGTTTGAATCAATAGACGGTGCGTATTTTTTGTTTGATATCAAAACAGCAAAGCCAAACGCGGGCGGTTTTAAGGAATTTAAACGCACACTACTTGAATGGGTTGCTGTTGTTTTAGCAAATAAACCCAATGCAGAGATAAATACCTTTATAGCAATTCCGTATAATCCTTACGAACCGGAGCCTTACACTCGTTGGACAATGCGTGGGATGCTCGATTTAGAAAATGAGCTTAAAGTAGCAGATGAATTTTGGGATTTCCTCGGTGGTAAAAATACCTACAAAGATTTACTTGATTGCTTTGAAAGAGTCGGTATTGAACTCCGAGATGAAATCGATACCTACTTTAAGCGTTTTAAAAAATAACCCAACCCGAGCCCTGCCGCTCCATGCATTCACCCCCCCGCTGTGCCCGTCCGTAGCCTTGCTGTGCTCATCCGAAGTCTTTGACGAAGGAGAGGCGAAGGAGGGAATCCGCCGGAAGGCAAAAGAGAAATGTGCGGACAGGGCTCGGATGCGAGTGTGCGGAGCATCCGAGGACCTTGAGCGTTTTGTACTCAAAAAGCGAAAAGGTGTACAGCTCCTGTAAGGAGCGAGGCCGCCGTCCGCGGCGGCGAGCGACATTGTTTCGTTAGGAGCGAAGCGAGTTAGGAAACAAGAAGTGCCGCGAAGCGGCCCCGCGAGTCAGCGAGGCGCGAGAGGGTCAGTGTGCGAAATAGGTTCGAGCGAAATCATACAGACGAAGGCATGGATGTCCACAATATTTCCGTACTTGTTCTCGCTTTTCCCTTTTCATTTGAGGGCAAGCTCGTCCAATATATTGGTCGTCTTCTTCATGGTCCGGGTCCGAAGCGCGTTATTGACTATCGCGATCGAAATGTCGCCTTCCTTGAGCGACAATACAAGCAACGTCAGCAGTATTACAATAAGTTGAAATCCGGGACTTGATATGCTACGCTATTCACATGACCAATACAGTTATCATACAACGGCTAGCGGTACTTGAGCGGGAAGTTCAAGCTATTAAATCGCGTATGCAGCGGGGCTCCGTTTCGTCTGCAAAAGACACCAAAAAGTTTCGTCATGGTCTCCAAGTCGCACTCCGCGAAATCGAGGAAGGTAAAGAAATAGGGCCTTTTGACAGCGTCGATAAATTCATGGTCGGCCTCAAGTAACGATGCAATACTCTCGTACCCCGCAATTCGAGCGGGCTTTCAAGAAGTTCCCGAAGCAGATAAAAACGGCGTTCGAGAAGCAACTTCGTTTTCTGCTCTCCAACATTAGACACCCATCGCTCCGTGCGAAGAAGTATGACGAGACACAAGGCATCTGGCAGGCGCGAGTGACTGATAATGTTCGGTTTTACTTTCAGATTATGAGTGACAGATACCGCATTCTCGACATTGAAAAGCATAGGGACTAGCTCCCTTATCGTATCCGCATTCCCCCGCCAAAAAATCCTCTCTCCAAAAAATGAGTTCGTATCTAATTTCTTGGCTCCGGAGACAGGATTCGAACCTGTAACCACCTCGTTAACAGCGAGATGCTCTACCGTTGAGCTACTCCGGAATGTGTGCAGCGAACTTTTGCATTCTATCCTAAACGTCTCGTGTCGCAAAGCGGCGTGGGGTGGCCGGTATTCCAGAAAATAATATACTGTTACAATAGCGGTAATGAATCGCGTTTCCAAGATATGTGGTTTTATCGTGTTATTCGCAGTCATTCTGGGAGGCACTGTCTTCTCGTTCCCCTCCATCCTTGAGCTCAAAATCCAGTATGAACGGAAACAATCCATTTCTGCGATGTACGAGCAGTTCCCCATCACGGTCGACCCTAAAAATAAGACCATCGCCGAAAATGCTCAAGTGAATGCTTTCCTCGAGAACCCCGATTCTCCCTTCCAAGCGGCGGCCGGAAATGTAGGGAACATTTTTGGGACTATATTTGAATGGATTGCCGTTGCCGTCTCTGGCTCTCCCTGGTACCAAAACGTTGCTGCCGTAGCCGCACTACATAATCGTCTTGTCGCTATCACGCCCGGTATGAGAAAAGAACAGGTAGCAACTGCATTCGCGAGCGCGCTCGCCTGGAATACGAAACAAAAAAAGGAATTCACAACGGCGGCACGTGGAGAATCACTCCCGCTCCTTGAAGGCTCGTTCTCACCCGGTATCTATCTCCTCGCGGAGGATACGACGCCGCGAGAAGCACAAGCTCTCGTGAATGAGCTCTTTACGGAGGACATTCTCTCTCATTACGGCCCGGAGACAGCCAACGTGGTGCCGCTTGAACAAGCACTTACCATAGCCTCACTCATTGAGCGCGAGGCGGGAGGACCCGACGATATGCGTCTCATATCCGGCATTATTTGGAACCGACTTTTCATCAATATGAGACTCCAGATAGATGCGACACTCCAATACGCAAAAGCGAATGGTGTCGCAGGTGTTGGCTGGTGGCCGAAGCCGGTACCCGCAGACCGGTTCCGCAAGTCGCCTTATAACACGTACCTGTACTCCGGCTTGCCGCCAACCCCCATAGCGAATCCGTCGGTCGCTTCAGTACTCGCCGCCCTTAATCCGAGAAACACGTCATGCCTCTTCTATTTTCATGATGCGGCAAAGCAATTCCATTGTACCGACACGTACGCCGAGCATGTTGCGCTCCTCAAGAAATATTTCGGTAGGGGGAAATAGCGCTTGCATATTAGGGAGACGCGCATATACTACTTCCTACGGTTGATTGCCAGCTAGAAATAACTGGTTCCGCCTGTTTTCAGAAAACAGGCGGAAAGGAAGTTAGGTGAAATCCCTGCACTGTGCCGCAACGGTAATGTCCTGAGGTAATCCGAAGGAACGAGTCCGAGCATCAACAGCCGCGTTATTCCCGAGCAGGAACATGAGACAAACTATTTTAATTGGTGCTACCGTCGCAGTTGTTATTGCGACAATTTTTGTATACATACCGCGTGCGCATGAAGCGCCGCAAACAGCTTTAGTATCTTCAGCGGCACAAGCAACGTTTGCAGTCGGCGATAAAACATATTCCATCAACGTAGCGTCCGGCGAGACGGTCATAGGCGCGATGCGCGCACTCGCATCGGCGGGTACGCTCTCATTTACCGGCCGCGAGTATCCCGGGCTCGGTTTTTTCATTGACTCTATCAACGGGAAGAAGAATGCCGATGGCAGGTACTGGATTCTCTACGTGAACGATGTTTCCGCATCGGTCGGCGCATCGGCGACGACGATACGTGCGGACGATGTCCTGGAATGGAAATATGAAAAAGGTTATTAATTTTTTCAGTGCGCTTATAATCGGACTCGCTCCTTTCTCTGCGTACGCCGCCCCGATTGCCGTCGACGTGCCGAATGCCTGTACCGTCACCGATACCGATGGCGTTCAGTATATATTTCCACAAAGCGATTCCCCTTCTTCCTATTTGGGTATATGTGCGCTTGAGGCGGCACAGGAGGCGGGGCTCGTCGCCTTTACGCTCACGAACGACCCGAGCTTCGGTCTCTATATCCAAAGCGTGAACGATATTGAACCGGGGGCGACCGAGTATTGGGCAATCTGGGACAACGGGGTCATGGCGGCGTGCGGTATCGGTTGTATCCCTCTCTCGCAGGACGATACACTCTCCTTCATTCTCACGGATTGGATGACGAATGTTGAGGGCGCTACAATCGTGTTGTACGTACATTCTCTTATATCGCCGCCCCCTCCCCCGCCCCCGAACGGCGGAGGAGGGGGCGGCGGCATCCCGAATTCGCAGCTGAATGTTGCCAATGCGCTTGCGTATCTCGCGAGCAAACAGCACGAGGACGGTTCGTTCGGCTCGCCGCTTCTCTCCGATTGGGTGGCGCTCGCATTTGCGGCGGCTGACCCGGGGGATGCAAAAGTGAAGCTTCGCGAGTATGCGCGTACGGCGACTCCGACACTTTCAAGCGTGACCGATTATGAGCGGCACGCGATGGCGCTTGAAGCGCTCGGCATCAATCCGTACTCCGGCACCTTGGTCGATTACATCGCGCCCATCGTTCGGGCATTTGACGGAACGCAGGTCGGCGATGCCTCGCTCGACAACGACGATATCTTTGCGCTCTTCCCGCTCCTCTCTGCCGGCTACAGCGCGAACGACCCCATCATTCAAAAGACAACGGCGTTCATCCTCTCGCGCCAAGGTCAGAACGGCTCGTGGGATAAGAGTGTTGATATGACCGCCGCCGCCATCCAAGCGCTCGTGCCGGTGCGCATGCTTCCGGATGTATCTCTGGCGCTCATACGAGCCGAGGGGTATCTGCGCAAAGAACAGCCAGATGAGGCTGTCCCCGGCAACAGCTTCTCGACGAGTTGGGTACGGCAGGCGATAAGCGCGCTTAGTTGGACGCCGAGCGGCTGGACACCGAACTCGTTCACGGAAGGGGACCATCTCGCCGAGCTACAGCAGTCTGACGGCGGCATCGAGCTTGAATCGTCCGGCACGCAGACCCGCGTGTGGGCGACCGCGTACGCGATTCCCGCCGCGCTCGGGAAGTCCTGGCCAATGCTTCTGCAATCATTCGCAAAGCAAAATGTGGCATTCACCCCTACGCTTGTCGCGACCAGTACAATGTCTGTCGCAACCTCGACCATACTCGCTGTGCCGGCTACAACCAGTAGACCCGCGATTATTCAACCGAAAAGGAAACTTTCACTCGAACTCCCTTTCCCGACGCTTGTTGATACGCAAACGGCTGCCGTGGCGAATGCGTCAGTCGGCGACGTCTTCAGTCGTATATGGAATTCTATTGCCTCGTTCTTCAGTAATTTGCTGTAGTATAATCGGCATAACCCGTATGAATCTCTCCTTCACCACTGGCTGGCTTAAGTTTGTCATTGGTTGGAGCGCGGTGTTTCTTTTTCGTCTCATTCCATTCCGTCCGCCGAATGTCGAGCCTATGCTTGCGACCATAATGCCGTTCTCCAAACGCTACGGTCCCATTGGGAGTTTCTTCTTCGGATTCTTCGGCATCGTTCTCTTCGACGCGGTGACGAGCGGTTGGGGAATATGGACACTCATAACCGCGTTCAGCTACGGCGCACTCGGCCCCGCCGCACATTTCTTCTTCAAGAAGCGCGAAGCGTCGGTCACAAATTTCCTTCGCTTCGGCATCGTCGGCACCATTATGTACGATGCCGCGACCGGCCTCACCATCGGACCCCTTTTTGCCGGTCAGCCATTTATGGTCGCACTCCTGGGTCAAATCCCATTTACCCTTCTCCATCTCGCCGGCACGGTCGTCTTTGCCGTATGTTTGAGCCCGGTTCTGTATCGATGGGTGGTGCAAAACGAGGCGTTTGAAATCTCCTTTTTAAAATTTAAACTTTCAAACGTAAATTGATTATGACCCTCCTATATCGGTGCTCATATACATAATCATCATAGCGCCGGGCTATCGGATGTGGGAACGGCGACCGCGGCATTCGAAGTCCCGCAATAAAAAGCCCCGCCGGAGCGGGGCTTTCGTACTGCCTGTTTCAGACCCTGGTATAGCCCTTAATAATGATGGGAAGACAGAATTCCATCGCCAAGTTGAAGTCCTCCATGAGAACCGAGTCGCTCAAGCTGTCTTCGCTTTCGTCCTGGAGCACAAGAGCCCCGATGTTTTGTACTCCTGTATGCGATAGAGCAATAATATGTATTTGCGGTCGTTTGTACTGGTACGTGATCTCGGCCATGCAGGTTCCACCTGCGGCACGGGCTTCCATTACTTGGACGCGGCCGCGTGCATCCCTCTTGACCACCTCGCGGTGGAGAGGTTCGAGTCCGGCGCCATAAATGGTCGCAACGCTCATTGAAACGAACGCAATGATTGACAGTATGCTCTTGAATCTGGAACTGAATTTGAACATTTTTTACCTCCCTTCATATCGTTGAACGGCAGTGCATTACAGTATCCCGCCCGTACTCTACCAAATGACCAACAATTAGTAAATTTGATGTATTGAGGCATCTATGGTATCATTACGGCAATGAAGAAATACGGCGAAGAATTGAAGATAAGCGAGGTGCGGGTGTCTCTCGTTGATTTTTTAAAATCCTACAATAAAAATATTCCCCAGAGTTTTCCGAGAGCTTCCGCGGCCCTGTTAAAGAAATTCAGAGAGACCCATCCGCTCTTTTTTAAACACGGCGACCTCTGGTCGCTCGACGAGCACCGAAAAAAGATTATTGACTGGCTCCCTCCCCGCAACGATGCTTAGGGATGAGTTCATAATCGCGCGGGAAAAGGTACTGGGCGATTTTGAATATACCGTACGCCATAAAGGGCGCCGCGAGTACATCAATTGAATAGTGAATATGCGCAAGAAGGACGGCGATTCCGAAAACAAACGACATTAACAAGAACACGAGACGCGTGAGCGGCTTCTCCCAGAAAATGAGTGCTATAAGAAATGGAAGTGCGGTATGGCCTGAAAAGAAGAAACCCGTTTGTAAATTGAGATAGACATAAATGCTATTGAAGAATCCGATACCCGGGTCTAAATTACCGGGATAAATGCCTACGTGTGTAAGAGAGATGAACAGTGCCCGTATGGCGATAGCGAGCGCCACCGCCTTAAGAGAAAAAAGGATGTAGCGCGGCCTTAAGAACACGACAAACAAGGTTCCGAAAATAATACTGAACAACGCGCCTTCAATGATGATGAAATTCAAGTCAACGACGGGCAGGTTGTCCAAAAGAAGGTCTCCAACGTAGACGGAGGTCGGGCGCGCCGAATACACGAGTTCATAGAGGTTGGCGAAATGCTCGGCTACATACGCGCCGCCGAGCATAACGAGAGCGCCGAGAAGCGAATACCGGTGCTCCGGGGCGAATACGTCCTTCAGCGTAAAAGAATCTTGCTGTTGCATTTCCGTAGAGTATATGCTACTCTGCATGCATCAACCAGCGCCGGTCCAGAGAAGTGGGATCGAGCTTCTATTTTCGGCTACTGATTTGATACACATTAGTCACACAAATATCTATCTGCAGTATGCAAAATGGTACCGTAATCAAGAAGAACGATAAGGGCTTCGGCTTCATCAAAGTCGACGGAGCGCCGGAAGGTTCAAAAGACCTTTTCTTCCATTCCAACGAGCTCCAGAACATTTCGTTCGATGAGCTCCAGGAGGGAGACAAGGTTTCGTTCACCGTCGGTGACAGCCCGAAAGGGCCGAACGCCCTCGGCGTCAGCAAGGTCTAATAAAATAGATTGAGCAACAAAAAGCGTCCGCCACTGGCGGACGCTTTTTGTTTATGTTCGCGGGTCGGACTTACGCCACTCGATGAGACGGCCAGCTTTGAGCTCCATCGGGTCGGCTTTGCGGATGTATCGCCAGTTCCCTTTCGGTACGAGATTGTAGTGCGGTAAGGAGCTCAACGCGTCCGCAATCTCCCACAAATCTTTTTCTGTAGTGAGCCAGTCAGTGCCGAATCGTGTGAGATTAAGGGGTTTGCTATAGCATTCAAGTGTCTTCTCCCGCGTCTCATTTATGAACCACTCGTGGAAATACGAGAGCGCGAGCTCGCGCGGCGTACGGTAAATCGGGTCGCGGAACCGAAGCGCTGCATGATTCGTCTTGCTGATGGCGCCGTAGTATCCGCCCCGCTTGTAGAGCGCGACGACGTGGTCCACGTCTCCCTTCCCGAGCCGTGCCGAGACATTCATGAGCAGTGGCGGTTCGCCGTGGAGCCAAAGCGCGGCGGCGGCGAGAAACGCTCCCTCAATACAGTGTGCTTTCTTCTCACGGAGCGCGCGGCGCGGCGACATATGGGTATCGCCTTTCTTCTCCCAATTGAACGCAAACGCATCGAGGAAATCCTGAATCTTAATCGGCGTGGTGAGGCACGCGAGTTTTTTGTATTCCCGTGACGTGAGCCCGGAGTGCGCACGCGTGAGACGCCTCATTCGTTAATGATATCACTTGAGGGCGAGACCGTTCTTCCCGACGACCAATTTCGCGAGTTCCGTTTGTGTTTTCGGTATGTTTTTTATATCAATATGTCCCACGACACGAATGGTGACTCCCTCGCAAATGCCGAGTACCTCCGCCGCATTTTTCATTCCTTTATCGGTCGTCGCGTAGTCCGCTTTCGTATCAAAGAGCACGTCAATGCGGTCGGTATAGCGCGCATTCATCGCATCGGCGATAACGCGGTACCCGATGCGGTGCGCGACGACATCGTAGCCGCACGTTTCCCCCGACGAGATATTCGACCCGTCAAGTTCAATAATGGTGCCGAACGGAAATGTATCGGCAAGGTTTCGGGAGCGCGCCGCGACCACTTCCGGATTGGAGTACGCGCCGGAGGCGGTAACAAAAGGGTCGCTGTCGGTCTGTTCCGGTACGGCGTTGTACGCGGTAAGCGTCACCGCGTACGCCTGCTGCGGTGGCGCTTTGGGCGCCATCGCGTGGGCTGGTAGCGCCTGAGCGCCGCCAGAAAAAAGTAAAAACCCCATAAGGGCTGTAAGTGATACCATTGGATTGGTTACCGAAATAGCCAGTAGCTACCTCGTTGTTTCAATGTTAGCATATTGACTTTTGTTTGTCAATATGCGGAATGTGATATAGGCAACGATGATGCCGATAAGCGCCCCACCGACGATATCCGACGGATAATGGACGCCGGCGATTATGCGGCTTATCGTCATAAGTATCACTGCTATAAAAAAGGCAATACCCCATTTTTTGTTATAGAGATAGACCGCGGTCGCCATTGCGAAGAAGAACGCCGCGTGCCCCGACGGGAACGACCACTCGCTACTTGCAAGCAACTGGTGGACGGGGAGATCGGTGAACGGGCGTGGGCGGTGATAGAAAAAGCGGATGAGTTCGGTAACGCCAACACGCGCGACGATGCTGGAAATTATAGTTACCAAAAATATTTGCAACTTCTCACGATTTTGATATTGAGAAAAGAACAAGAAAGCGAGGAAGAAAACGAGCAGAATATACGCCAGATACGAAGCAAAAAATACAATGACACTATCAAGAAAAGGCGACTGCCCTGCGAGGTTGTTGAGGAGGAGGAAGAGCTGTGTGTCCAGTGCCATATTAGACAGCCGGCATGAATGCGCCGATGGCGACGCCCATGGCAATCGCGGCTCCGCCGAGAAATGCCATCCGGGCGCCGCGCCACAGCATCGGGAGACGCGAGAAGCGAGCACCCACCATACCGACGATGAATAGCGAGAGGACGGACAGGCAGATGGATACAATGAGCGCAGTGCCCGAAGTGAATATGATGTAGGGGACGAGAGGAATGAGGGATGCAAGTACGCAGGAAATGAACATCAAAACTGCCGCTATCACCGAAGAACGGTCATTGACATTGGACTTGCTTATATATTCCTCGGCCGATTCTTCTGAGAGAAAGTCGCCCATCGCCATTGAGAATGCTTCAACGAGCGCGTAGATAATGCCGGTAAGAACGATTGTAGAACGCGGCACTCCCGCAACACTGATACCGGCGAGAAAGCCGACCGTAGAGACGAGACTGTCATTAATGCCGAAAATAATAGTGCGCAAATAGAGCGCGGAGGTTTTCATAGAAAAATGATACCATGAACGCGATGCAAGAATTGAAGCCGAATGCAGACAAGCAATTGACTATTAGACTAGCGGGTGGGACATACGCGCGGCTGCCGATTAAGACCCACGTTGTCACCAAGGACGACACGATGAGCGACATCGTGAAGCGGTATGCGAAACCGCATCTGGTAGACGGCGACCTCCTTTTCATAAGCGAGCGCATTGTGGCGATAAGCCAAGGCAGAGCGTTCCCGATAACCGATATCAAGCCGTCGCTGCTTGCAAAATTGCTTGTAACATTCGTCCACAAATCCCCTTACGGTATCGGGCTCGGGAGCCCGTGGACGATGGAGCTCGCTATCAGAGAAGCGGGAGCGGCAAGGATACTCTTGGGAGCGCTCGTGGCCGCTATGACGAAACCCTTCGGCATCAAAGGCCTGTTCTATACCATCGTCGGGAAAGGTATAAACGCCATCGACGGCCCGTGCGACTATACACTCCCGCCGTACAATACGTATGCAAAGTTAGGACCGGCCGAGCCGGAAAAAGTGGCGCGAAACTTGAGTGCGGAACTGCATTATGACATCGTTATCATTGATGCGAATGACCTCGGCGTTGCCGTTCTTGGAAAATCCAGCACAGATATTTCGGATGCTTTCTGCAAAGAGGTGTTCAAAGATAATCCGCTCGGGCAATCCGCCGAACAAACTCCTTTGTGTATTGTCAGAAAAGTCGTCACGTGAGCGATATGCGAAAGAGTTTCGCCTTTGGGAATGTTAGAATGAACGGCATGGAGGAGCAAATTCTACGATTCTCCGAACAGTTCGCGTGGAAACCGGAACTTGTTCGCGCCGAACGATTGCCGGAGAACGTTGTGCATTTCATCGTTTGCGGCATGGGCGGTTCGCACTTGGGCGCCCGTCTATTGCTTCGGCATAATCCGGCGCTTAACCTTTTGATTCATAGCGACTACGGAGTGCCGCGAGAGTCCCCCGAGCGTCTGCGCACGGCACTCATCATTGCAAGCTCGTATTCGGGAGAAACGGAAGAAACGTTGGACGCGGCACGAGAAGCGGTGAAGGATGGGCTCGCCGTTGCAGTCGTAACGACTGGCGGAGCACTTGCGCGCTTCGCCGAAGAACACGAATTACCGCTCATTCTCATACCGAAGAAAAAAGTCGAGCCGCGGATGGCTGTGGGCGCGTTCATGCTCGCGTTCGCGCGGTTCATGCGCAACACAGACCTTGAAACTGACATTCGCAAAATCGGTTCGGGCGTAGAGGTGAGGAAAGGACAGGTGGACGGTGAAGCACTCGCAAAACGACTTGTCGGTTCCATTCCCCTCATATATGCATCTACCTTTAATGCACCACTTGCCTATGTCTGGAAAATAGCGTTTAACGAGACGAGCAAGGTTCCGTCATTTTATAATTTCTTTCCCGAAGTGTGTCACAACGAGCTCTCGGGCTTCGACAGCGTCGAACAGGCACGGATGCTTTCTTCCCATCTTCATGTGCTCATGCTACAGGATAGCGATGATAATCCACGCATCAGTAAAAGAATGCATTTGATGCAGGGACTCCTTGAAGCGCGCGGGGTTGCGGTCTCTACGGTTAAACTTGTTGGCGCGAACGGTCTTGAAAAAGCTCTGAACGGTGTCCTCATGGGGGTTTGGACGGCGCTTGCACTCGCGAAACAATACCAGGCGCCGGATGCGACAACGCCGCTCATCGCGGAATTCAAGCGTAACATGCTGGAGTCATGATTATCATCGCGGACATAGGTGCGACTCATATGCGCATTGCGGCGAGTGATGCGTCCGACTCTTTTGAAGAGGCCATAGTGCTTAATACTCCTGCTGAAGGTGATGCAGGGGTCGCGGCGTTTAGAGACGCGGCGCTTCGCGCCGTGCATGGTCGTTCTATCACTCAAGGCGTGATTGGTATCGCCGGACTCCTTTCCGCGAACCGTCAGATATTGCTGCGGTCTCCGCACTTGCGAGGGTGGGAAGGAAAAAATGTAGCGGACGCGTTTGGCCAGGCACTTGGCGTTCCTGTCCGTTTCGAAAATGATGTGGCGCTTGGCGCACTTGGCGAAGCGCGGTTTGGCGCCGGGAGGGGTATTTCAATTGTCGCCTATATTGCGGTGGGTACGGGTGTAAACGGCGCACGCGTCGTCGATGGTCGCATCGACCGGACTGCATTTGGTTTTGAAATCGGACATCAGCTCCTTGGTCTCGATGCAAACGCGCCCGAATGGGAAGCACTGGTCTCCGGTTCGGGGCTCGAGGCGAGATACGGTACCCCTCCGCGCGATATCACCGACCCTGCGATATTGAACGAGTGCGCTGATAACATTGCACGAGGACTGTATAACACCATTCTGCTCTGGTCTCCCGAACGTGTCGTGCTTGGAGGGTCTCTCTCCATTGGGGTAAACGCCATTCCGCTTGAACGCGTGACAACCACTCTTCGCTCTATCAACAAAGAGCTTCCCGAATTGCCCGACATCCGCCTCGCCGCTCTTGGCGACCATTCTGGTCTGTACGGTGCTCTCGCTCTCAATCTCGCATGAGTCGGACAAGTCGAATTGTTTCAAAAGAATGGCGGCCGCGGAGCGCGTGGAAGACGGGTGAGAGGCGCTCGCTTCCAGAGGTTGCGAGCGCCTCGTGAATCTCGTCAATGATATTGAGTGGAATGAGATGAGCGAAGTCGGCGCGCGCGAGCTTCCCTATTTCTGCGAGCTCTTCCAGATGCTTCACGATGGTTGAGGCGACGAGCCCGCGCGCTTTGACTGCCTCTTTCAAACTTTTTGAATCTCGCACGGTCTGCAGTGTTTCTGCTAATCTTCCCGGCAATCTCACAACTTTTTGTTTCGGATTTCGTGCTTCGGATTTCGTGCTTGCATCAAACCACGCTCCTCCCATCGCTTTTACAAATTTCTTCTGCATCGTTGTCGTCTCTGCTTCCGGCATTGTCACGAATGTATCCCGCGCCGCGTCAGACGCGGCGCGGAGGTCTTCATCTTTTTCTAAAATCTCCGGATGTACTTCAAGTGCACGTTTATTGAGGCCGGTGAGATACACGCCGCTCAATCTGCGTACGCGTGAGAGCGCGACATATCCCTGCCCGTATTCAAACGCTTTTGATAAATCCATAATGGCCGCGTCCATACTCATCCCCTGGCTCTTGTGCACCGTCATCGCATAGGCGAGCCGAAGCGGTATCTGCGAGATGCTCGCACGCACTTTTCCCTGTTCCTCAAGTTGCCACTCCATCGGCTCGGTCGTAATTCGTAGGCCATTTTTAGTTTTAATAATCGGCATACCGTCAGCCGCCCAGCCGGCGACGATGCCGAGCGTCCCATTGACGAACCGCCCTTGCCTGCCTGCGGAGGCAGGCGGCGAGTTCTTGGTAAACATTACCGCCGCACCCTCTTTCAGTTCCAGGACTTCTGGCGAGAGACATCCGCGCATAAGCCCCTCCACGAGCGAATCCTTCCCTTTCGAACTCATCTTGAATTTCTTTGACGCGCCCGGGAGTTTTGCGAGTTCGGTAGCATTGATGCGGTCGACGTCCGCGTTATGCGAAAAGAGTTTTGGCGCGTCCGCGGGAAGTTCTGTCGGCTCAATGTGACGCCTCATCAACTCCTCGTAGTGCAGCGTCTCGACATTTCCCGAACGTATCGCGGAAAGCACGCCGAGAAATGCGGTATCGTCCTGTCGATACTGTTCGGTCAGGTAGCAAGTGAGCAGATTTAAGTCGCGCCAAACTTTTGACGCGTATGCGAACTCTACTTCACGTCTTCGCGACACAGGCGGCAATTGAAAAAAATCGCCCACGAGAATAACCGTAAGCCCGCCGAAGGGCGCATCAACGCGGCGCACTTCACGGCAAATCACATCCGCCATTTCAAACGTCGTCGCCGAGAGCATTGATATCTCCTCAATAATAAGCACCTTCGCTTTCATAAGGCGCTTCGCGATATGTTCCTTGCTCGCGATACGGTCCACATCGACGCGAGAGAGCGACTCATTAATGCCGATGCCGCTCCAGGAGTGCAGTGTCATACCCGCGACGTGTGTTGCGGCGATGCCGGTCGCCGCAGTCACTGAGGGTTCGATGCCTGACGCGCGCAACCACGCGATGAACTCGTTTATCGTATGCGTCTTCCCACTCCCGGGCTCGCCGGTCAGATATACGTTCGCCCCCGTCTTCAGTATCGTGAGCGCCTCTCCTTGTGTCATTCAGACACTATACGTGATGTTAGCCGCGATGTAACCAATTCCAAATTTTCGCGAAAGCATAACCGAGAACATAACCAACGACTGTGGCAATGACAATAACCGTGACGGCCGCGGAAAAGTCAAACGCTTTGATGACTACCGGCGCACTGACCATATGCGCCCATAAACTGAAGTTGACGAGCGCCTGCGCCCAGCCGAGCGCGACGAGGATAGCCCAGACGAGATGCAAGCCGCCTACAAGCGTACCGAATGCGAGACCGGTCTTCCTTGGATTAAGGTGATTCATACCAACAATGTTATTCGACTAATGCTTGTATGATACTCCCGCCCCGCTCTGCGGGGCGGCGCCAGGTGCATAACTAGTCACCATCCAAAACAAGGGACGACCGTCTCTTATTGTGGATAGTCGTTTCAGATTAGGTACGCGTCTTGGCCATAGCCGGCGACGCCGAGGTACTCTGCTTCGCCCTTTAATATCGCTTCGTACGGTTGACAGGCAAAACAGCTCGCGGGGCCGCGCGGGCACTCATACGCGCGCCGTTCGCGAGCGTCTTTCACACGCCGCGCGAGCGCGAGAACCTTCTCTCTCGCTTGGGCCGCATCCGGCAGAGCCATCTCGGTTGGAGCATCATTCTTCTCGAGATACCAATACGCCGCGCCGCTCACGCGGCGCTTCTGGAGTTCGTTTAGCAATAGGAGATATATCGGCAACTGAAGCGAGTCCTCGCCTTCCTCATTCTTCCCCGTCTTGAAATCAATAACGCGAATGCTGTCATCTGTCTCAACATACTCCAGCCAATCAATGAGCCCGCAGAGAATAATATTGTCCTCTTCAGAAAGATAGAAATTCGGGGGCATGTTGTTCTCGGATTCTTTGAGACGAATTGTTTTCTTCGCAATCGGTCCGGGATTCTGCATTACCCGCTCAATCATGGCGCGGCCGCGCGCTTTCGCGGCCGCCTCTTCCTCGCCACTTGTAAATCCGCCTTTCTTGCCGGACGCATTCGCCGCCCACTCCTTCTCAAAATCGGCGAGCAGGTCGCAGCGCAGGCGCTCCTCGACCGGTAGTGTCCCCAACGCTTCAAGCGTCGCATGCACTGCGCTCCCGAGCGAGAGCGCAGGATTCACAATCGTTATTTTCCGTCCGGTGTCCGGATTCTTATACACATTGTGCAAGTAATAGAGGCGCGGGCACTTCAAGAAGTCCCCAATTGACGAATGCGACACCCACACCGCATTGTATTTATCCGCCATGCTCCTATCATATCGCACGAACTCATAGAACCGCAGATATCACCCACTATCCACGATTTATGCCGACCGGTACATAGTGTGGATACTATCCAAAATAGAGGACGACCGCATCATATTGTGGATGGTATCCAAGACTTGTCGCTATAGCGACAAGTTGTGGATAGCGCCACACAACAGCCGCCCCAGCGTGGCGTACCTACGGGCTATATTCCTACAAGGTCGAACCTTGTAATAAGTAAAACTTTATATTTTCTATCTTTCACTTCCACTTCCCGAAAGGTGACGCCTTGTGGATTTACTACTTGATCTCCCATATTTTTTTGTAAGCCTCTTCTCCTATTTCTTTAGCGCGATGAAGTATTATTTTATTACTCCATATTGGAGCGTATCGTTCATATTTCTTTATGAAATCTCGCACATATGAAAGATTTTGTATCTCATTTTCAAGTTCGCCCTTTAATTTCTTAAGTTTTTTCTCTGGACTTAAATTACCTAAGCTTGAGTTTGTTCTAAAACTGATTGCAAGTAAATTACCAATATTATCAACGACTTCCAACACTTTTGGATTAGAAATTTCAACATCTGGCTTTTGAGGATAAAAGTGCTCAATATTGTGATTCTTTCTTGAAACCTTCTGATCTGGATTAAATATATGGACTCTTTGTCCAGGATGTAAACCGAAGTTATTTATCCGATCAAAAATATAAGAAATAAGAGGGATGTATTCCGAAGAATAATTAATATCAATGAAGCGAGATTCGAACTCTTTTTCTGTGGCAAGTCTTTTTTTCAATTCCCTAACGAGTTCATTTGTTGTATCTTCAAAGTTTTTAGATGCCTCATACTTTTTACAAAAATCAGCATAAAGTTTTTCCACTTCATTACCAATTCTTGTGCAAACTGCACTATTTATAAAATGATACTTTTCTAGAACTTCAAAGAATCCGATTAGTTTTTTCGACTTATTCTGATCAGTACCTCCTCCATTCTTTATAAAACAACGTATCGCAGCATAAATTAATGGGTAGATCTGCGAGATTTTGAATAGTCTCAATCCCTCAAGGCTTAAATGGATTTTTTCATATTTATTTTGATCTCTGGCGATCACACTACAGCCGAGGGACTCGAAGTAGTTCTTTATTGCACTTTCATCCCCTGTTCGAATAGTACTGTAATAACGAGAGAACTCATCCAATTCTTTTACCAATTCCTCTGCTCCAATATCTGTTCCATATTTTCTAATTTTCTTATAAAGATCAGATTTTGCGACATATCCATTTCTGGCGACATAGAAATATTTAAACATTCTTAGAACCGTACCATCTGAATTCTCAATAATTTGTGGCCAAATTTCTTCAAGACCATCGACACCGGCTGCAAAAAGATAGTTCTTAAGTAAATCAGAGGCCTCAAGATCAACTCCACGCGCATTTGTTCTTTCAAAAATACTAAACGCTTCTACTTCATCCTGAATATCAATACGAACGGCGTAGGTTTCATAAATAGCTTCTAAAAAACTACTCAATTTTTGATGATCAAAATCTTCAATTTCTTTGTAAAAATAGTCATAGATTGGCTTTATTCTTCTAACCTGCAGTTTCACATGTTTGTTTCCGATTTTAAGAGGAAATTCTCCATTCCATTCATATTTTGAAATCTCCTCAAATACATCTTTGATTGATTCTGACGCGATTAACCTTGGTCCGAGAGATTCGGCTGTAGCTGGATTCTCGAACATTATTTTTTGTTGAATCATTTCTGCAACGCGTCTCGTTGCTTTCTTCTTTTTCGCTAAATTTCTGCAAGCAATAAGTAATAGGAGCAAAGTCGTCAGTCTTTGTTGACCATCAACTATTTTTATTTTTTTATTGCGTTCTTCAGAAATGTCAAAAATTAGAGTGCCTAAAAAAAGATTGCCGGTTTCGGATTCAATATAACCCTTCAAATCTTCAAAGAAATCTAGAGCTTCGGTTTTACCCCATGTATATTCTCGTTGATATTTTGGTACGGCAAATTGAATAGAGGAATTCAGAATATCCGCAATCTTTGCTGGGTTTGGGTTTATCATAAGCAGTTTTGCTTGTCCCCACCATTAGATCATGTGGCGATCTGAGGCACAAGCCCTTATGCGCTGTGATCCACAGAAACAAGTTGTGTATAAAAAAGGATCTGGGATAATTTTTTATAATTACTACTCTGAGCCATGAACCAAACATTATGACTGAAATAAAGATTTATACTGCGACTATTGAAGTCGTTTTTGAAGCTTACGAAAAGGAGAATCCTCGTTTAATTGCCAAACACATGGCTGAATATTTCAACTTTATGAGAGGAGCTAACTTGTACTCTTCTGGTGAACTCATCTCAGAACTCGGCTCGGTTAGACTTGTCCGGAGCGGCGGAGGGAGAACCATTTCCAAAGTATTAGGAGGAGGGAGATGGCAGAGAAGACTTGGCCGGCGAGGCGCGCGGCATCGTCTCTAGAGAATGGAAGAAGCGAGGTGTCAACTACAGGTGTCATTGCGATAAAAATAATTGCGAGTGGTATAGCCCATACTACGAGCTTTAGCCATGATTTAAATATTTCTCGTGAGACGAACGCAAGGATAATGACGATTGGTAGTAAGAAAAGAGAAAAATTATATAGTGGGTTTGTAAAATATGGATAGATTTGATGAACCCAAGTCGCGTAGCAGTATCCATTCGAATAAATACACCAATAACTGATCGGTGCGAAACTAAATCCTAGTAGAGTGAACAGCGCCGGAATAAATTGGATAATTTTTGTTTTCATTTTGAATTAAAAGAATTTCTTCAGCGCGAACCAGAATCCATAGAGACCATTATAGACTGCTCTGCCCATCCTTGCGAAGAGCGGCTGTTGAGAAGCGGCGTTATATACCGATGCGGTTTGCGAGAAATTAGGCATCGTGTTCGCGACGGTCGCAGGCGGTTGCAGACGCTTAGGAACGCTCTGTGTCGCTACCGGAGGCCGCAACGGGGGAGTGACCGCGATAGGAATCATTGTCGCGGGAGTATTTGTGACGGCTGGTTCAGTGATAGTCGTTTGCGCATCTACTGTGGTTACGACTGGCGCCGGAATAGCGGCGAGAGTTGACGCTCTACTGCCCCTTCTGCTGCCGCCGCTTCTGGGGCTCGCCTGTGCCGGCAATGCCGACTCCGGAGTTGGCTCGGATTCTGAAGCAGGCGCCGGCCCTTCGACAGGCTCAGGGTCTTCGAGCGGCTCATAATTCACGGTCTCTCCGACCGTTGGAATGAGCGTGATTATATCCGTACCATCGCCGTTTACGTCAACCGTGAGCGCTGAAGCGGTATCTATGCCGTCTGAAATAGTGAGACCAACCAGAGTGTTCGCCGTTGTTGGGACACTCGCAATAGTACTAGAAGCGGTGATAACGCCGCCCGAGGATTCTTGTATATCGAGCGAGAAGGTCCCGCTTTCTTGCCCATGGAGCGTAAGTTCATACTGGCTGCCTTGAGGAACGGTAATATATTTCACCTCGCCGAACTCGCCGTAAACGGAGTCGGGAATGTCTTGGGTGATGGAGTTGTCCTCGGCGAGACCGGTAACATTCCCCGAAGCGTCAGTGAGTTGGAGCGTGAGCGGTGAGTGGAGGAAGAAGGTGAGTTTTTTATTTTCAGTATTTGGCGACGGCTGGCTTGTAGAAATATAAATCGGGAGTGTGCTTGTACTGTTTTTAATAATGTTTTTTATAAAGTCCCGAAGCGACGAAATTTCCAGAATATTCTTATGGCTATATTTGATTGGAGCACCTGGTACATTATTAATCTTGGCTAAATCAACCCAATACCTTTTTACGCTCGTGCTGGATGCCATCATGAGAGCACTCGGGACGGGGACAACACCGTCGCCGTCTTCGGTAAAGAGTGGGCGATACGCGCGCATCGGCTCAAGGGCTGTGAGCGCGTTCACGGGCGGAGGCGTGTAGAAGTCAATCCCCGCGACGGTGTCGGCTCCCCAACCGGCAATCTGGCTCACTTCAATACCCTCTGGCGGCGCCCAGACATCGAGCGCGGTGTGCTGACTGTTGGCATAGTCCACAAGATTTGAATTAAGAGAGGAAGCAAGCAGGAAGTTATCAAGCTCTGTTGTGTTGTTTATGGCGGCGCCGTAGGCGCCGATTTCTTTGGCGTAGGCGTCGCCCGCGAAGGACCCGACGGGGTGGGCCGAATCGCTTGCCGTGCTCTCCAGATAATCTTCTGACGGGAGCAGGTGATACGCCATCGGCGAATTCTGGGCAAGTTCGCGCGCGACTGCGCTGTGCAGAATGGGGATACCCCATTTAGAAATACCCTGGTCAAGACCGTAGAGGAGAGCGCCGATGGCAACAGGCGCGCCGCTCTGCGGCGCGCCGACCATGATTATTTTATCCACTAACAACTTGGCGGTTGAACCGCCAAGTTTGTTCAGGAGCGCTTTAGCGATGAGACCGCCGTTGCTGTGCGCGACGATGGTCACCTTCTTCGTTTTTGAGCTCCCCGCGAGTGCGCGAAGCGTCTGCTCGATGTAGGGTGTGCTCGTCGCCTCTGTATAAAATATCTTGCCGTCTCGTTCGCTACCTTTGTTCAGCAAGTCACTAAAAGAAAGTCGCCAGTCATACGCGACCGGCTTCCAGTCATTGATGGTGCCGTTGGTCTCGAGCCCATTCATCTCATCAATCAGTGATTTGTATATATTGTTGCCTTTAACCGAGTCAATAATGTCGTCCGTCTTCGCATAAATATCACTGCACACGCCCTTGCCTGTTGAATCAAGAAATAGCCTTTTCACTTTATCGTCGCCTGCGCCGCGCAAGATTTTAATAAGCGATTCGCCAACAGGGTCCCAAAGCTTCTCTTCAGCCGTCTTCCCGCATCCGAGCCCTTCATATAATCGACTTCCCTCGATGCCGGGCAGGAAGAGGACGTTCGAGGCGCACGCTCCGGGAACTGCACAAGGGTCGGGCGGAGGAGGTTTCGGAACAGGCACGGTCAAACTTGTACCAGCAGTATTCCCCGCTTCGTCATAGACGGTGATACGAACACGAAATGATACTGCTCGCGCTATTTGTCCAGGGTCATCAGACTCGGATAACTTGATGGGTACATTTGTAAATGTACCGTCAGTCGAAGAAGCAAGCGCATCGTCGATGGGTCGCGGATTATACGCAATCATGTCTCCGGTCAGGCGGGCATACCACGAAATCGAGTTCCCGTTTGCATCGAATAGGCCTTCAAAAAGACCCGATACTTTTAATGCGCTTCCCGTTCCGCTAGCAGACCCGCTCAAATACATATAATCGCCAGCGCGTGGCGAAGTAGTAGAGGTAGAAAAGGTTATGTTTGAGAGCGAGATTGTTGGTAGAGCGTTGTCGACCAGAATACTCGTAGTCGCCATCGCGGTATTGCCGATCGCGTTCGTCGCGGTAATCGGAATTTCATAGAGACCATCTGGAGTGTCAGTGCTGACCGATAAAGGACCGAAGTTGTAGAAATAGGCCTGATAATACTGTGCGCCATATCCCGCCCATTGACCACTTGTCGTAGCAGACTGGGAAAGTCCGAACTGTGCAAGATTAGCAGAGACCTTTGGCGGGGTGCCGAAATTGCTATGCACAAACACTTGGAGCGTCGGGGTATTACCGACTCGAACCGCTGTCTGTAATGAAGGATATTGTGTGACCAACATTCCGATAAGACGTGGGCCATAAATGAATGGGTCGGGAACACTCGCATGTCCAACGAGCGGCATTCCCATAATTAGCAACATCATTACTACATTGAACGTGCGAGCGCGCATTGTTTTCAACATAGCATTGACGCACATTGAAAAGGTATACTGTACACAATGAATGTTGATGATTTGAAAACCGCGCTTGCGGGCGCGATGCACGGAGAGGTGAGCGATGATGCGGAGACGCTCGCGAAGATGAGTCGCGATACATCGCTTTTTACGCGGACGCCGGAGCTGGTGGTGTATCCCGTAGATGCGGAGGATGTAAGTGCGGTAGTGAGAGAGATTGCCCGCGCCCGCTCCGCGGGCGCGGAGGTCTCGCTCGCGGCGCGTGCCGCCGGAACCGATATGTCGGGCGGCCCGCTCACCACCAGCGTCGTCGTGGATTTCATGAAGCACATGAATCACATCGGAGAGGTGGCAGTGAGCAGGAGGCAGGAGGCAGGAGGATATGCAATAACCGAGCCGGGGGTGTTCTATAGGGATTTTGAGAAGGCGACGATGGGAAAGGGCCTCATACTTCCCTCGTATCCCGCCAGCCGCGAAATTTGTGCGATGGGCGGCATCGTGTCCAATAATTCCGGCGGCGAGCGCACGCTCAAATACGGTAAAACGGAAAAATATGTGGAGGAACTTGACGTCGTGCTCTCTGACGGCTCGTTAGCGACGTTCAAGTCGCTAACTCCGAGCGAAGTCGAGGAGCGGAAAAAACTAAATACGCTCGAAGGGAAAATCTATCGCGAGATGGACGCGCTTCTCACCGAGCATGCCGGCCTCATTGAAGGGCACCGGCCGAAAGTCTCAAAAAATTCAGCCGGCTACGCGCTCTGGAGTATTATCGACCATGAGACTGGCACCTTCAACCTTGCGAAGCTCGTCTGCGGCTCTCAAGGAACGCTCGCGCTCTGGACAAAAGCGAAACTTGGGCTTGTAAAACCGAAAGAACACCGCGCGATGCTCGTCGCCTTTCTCTATGACGTGAACATTCTCCCCGAGCTCGTGAAGCGCGTGCTGCTCCAAAGACCAGAATCATTTGAGAGCTACGACGACCACACCTTCACGCTTGCGGTGAAATTCCTCTCCCAGATGCTCTCACAAATGGGGCTCATTAAAGCCGCTCGGCTCGGCATTGATTTTATCCCTGAAGCGGCGATGGTCGCCACCGGCGGCGTGCCCAAGATGATTCTGATGGCGGAGTTCGCCGAGGACACGATTGAAGCCGCCGACGCTAAAGCTCTGGCGGCCAAGGAGGCTCTTACGGATTTGCACGTGCAGACCAAAATAGAAAAAAATGAAAAGGAGTCGGAGAAGTATTGGATTGTCCGGCGCGAGAGCTTCAATCTCCTGCGTAAGAATTTGCACGGCCTCGTTTCTTCACCGTTTATTGACGACTTCGTCGTGCCGCCTTCCTGTTATCCGGAATTCCTGCCGAAATTGAACGCTCTTCTGGACGAATATAAGTCCAATATGATTTACACAGTCGCAGGCCACATCGGTGACGGTAATATCCACATTATTCCGCTCATGGACCTCACTAAAGAAGAAAATCGGCAGGTCATTCTTGACCTCGCGCCGAAGGTCTACGAACTCGTTATCAAGGAAGGCGGTACCACGACCGGCGAGCACAACGATGGCATCATCCGCACGCCGTATCTGCCGATGCTCTTCGGCGCGGAGATGGTCGCGCTCTTTGAGAAGACGAAAAAGATTTTTGACTCGCTTAATATCTTCAACCCCGGCAAAAAAGTCGGCGGGACCTTCGCCGACATCAAGCGCGACCTCATCAGGCCTGCGGAAAAAACTTAACCTGCTATACTGGAGATATGAAACGCGCACTGGCTGTCATTATCGTCGTCTTGCTTGCGCTCGGCATGATCGGTACCCTCCTGCCCGGTTTTGTCTCGAGCGGTTTTTAGTTGTCCCCACCCATTGCGCTCTCCGGGCATTTCTGGCATACTTTCTCCAACTCGCAGAGTATTAGTTTCGGCGAGGTTAATTAGTTACATCCAATACATGGACACAGCAGCATCAGGTTCGGTTCAGGGGAACAAGCTTTACGTAGGCGGCATTCCCTATCGCTCGACGGAAGACGATATGAAAAAAGCCTTTAGCGAGGCTGGCACAGTCGTATCTGCGAGCATCATTAGCGACCGTATGACGGGTCGCTCACGCGGCTTCGGCTTCGTCGAGATGGCCACCGAGGCGGAAGCTCAGGCGGCTATCGACCGTTGGGATGGCAAGGAGATGGACGGGCGCACGCTCTCGGTCTCTTTCGCCCGCCCGCAGGGTGACCGTCCTCCGCGCCGCGAAGGCGGTTTCGGAGGCGGTGACCGCGGCGGCTACGGCGGTGGCAACGGCGGCGGTTACGGTCGCGGCGGATATTAATTCTTCGCCGGAATACAACAACGCCCGCGCTCCCGCGCGGGCGTTGTTGTTGGTGGTATAGTTTCTCTCATGACCGACCAACCGCTCCAACCGTTCTCGCCGCCTGCCGCCCTGCTTTCGTATCTGCCGAATGGATTCTCGATGGGCGTCGCTCTGACCTGGGTACTCTACGCGGTCTTCGCCTTCTGGGCGATTTACACAGTCGTCGCAATGTATCACTGGCTCAAGTATTCCCACGCGTCGTGGCTCGCCTTCCCCGCAATGGCGGCGCATCTCGTCATATCGTTCGCGCTCATATCCTATACGCTCTCCGGTAATGCATTCTTCCTCACCGCCTATTTGCCATGAACACCGTATGAAAGAATTCGAACTTGAGCCGGGCGAACATGTCGTGAAGGAGGTGCGCAAGCACTGGCTGCTTTTCATCGGCGAGCTTTTGCCATACGCAATAATTGTCATCATCCCTTTCGCTCTCCCAAAGCTCCTCCCACTCGCTCCGCCTCTTGCGCCATACGTAACATACTTTGACTATCACACGACATTTGGGCGCGTCGTGCTTGGCGTCTGGTTGCTCATTACATGGACCGGCGCATGGGGAGCTTTCACCAAATATTTCCTCAACGCGTGGATTCTCACAAGCCAACGCATCGTTACCATAAAACAACGCGGATTCTTTAAGCGCGAGGTATCCAGTTTGCTTCTGCCGCGCGTGCAAGACGTCACGACCAATGTTACCGGAATTCTGTTCTCACTGCTCGGCATCGGCGATATAAAGGTTCAGAGCGCAGGCGCTGATGTGGAATTCACGATGCGCGGTATCCCTCATCCCGAAGTGATGCGCGATCTCATCATTAAATACATTCCTGAAGAGAAATCCGAAAACACCGGGGTATAAAATATGATAAAATCGGGAAATGCCTGAGCCGCTTTCGACCGACCCCTATAAGGGCGTCCGCGACTTCTATCCCGCTGATTGGGCATTGATGGAGGCGATGTTCGCGCGCATCCGCGAAGTGCTTACTCGCTGGGGTTATGAGGAATACAACGCCTCTCCACTCGAGCGCGCCGAGCTCTACGAAGCGAAGACTTCTGAAGAAATTGTGAACGAGCAGACCTACACCTTCATGGATCGCGGCGACCGCAAGGTGACGCTCCGCCCCGAGATGACGCCGACTCTCGCGCGAATGGTTGCGGGTAAACGTCGCGAGCTCGTCTTCCCGCTTCGCTGGTTCTCCATCGGCAACCGCTTCCGCTACGAACGACCGCAGAAAGGCCGTCTGCGTGAGTTCTACCAAGTGGATATCGACCTCGTCGGGCTTCCCGAAGGCGAAGCGGATATAGAAATTATCCGAATTGCGTCGGAAATACTCAAAGCATTCGGCGCAAAAGAAAGCGATTTCGTCATCCGCGTCAATTCACGTTCTCTCTTAAACACCGCGTGCACAGCGGCGGGACTCAAGGGTGATGATATTCGGCAGTACCTGCGCCTTCTGGACAAGAAATCAAAAATGACGCCCGAGGCTTTCGCGGCGGCGCGAAATACCATTTCAGCAACAGACCCCCTTTCTCTTATTGAACCGAAAGCGATAGAAACGTTTGTTGCGACGCTTAAAGCGCACGGCGTCGGGAACGCCGTTTTTGACCCCGGTGTCACGCGCGGCTTTGACTACTACACCGGCATGGTGTTTGAGGTTTTTGACACGAATCCGGCGAATCCGCGCGCGATGTTTGGAGGCGGACGGTACGATGGCTTGATGGCGCTCTTCGGCGGCGAACAAATTCCCGCCGTTGGCTTCGCGCTCGGCGAAGTTACCCTCGGTAATTTTCTAGAAACGCATACCCTCGTGCCGACTCCAAGCGCGCAGGCGCCGCAACTCTATATCGGCACACCGAATAAGGGCGACATTCCCGCCGCGCAGGCGTTCGCCGACACCTTGCGCAAGGCGGGCGGGCGCATTTTCGTCAATCTCACCGACCGAGCGCTTGGCGAGCAGATTAAGGACGCGGTAAAGCGCGGCATCCCGCTCTTTATCGCGTACGGCGCAGACGAGGTTGCGAATAACACCGTTCGTATGAAGGTTCTTGCGACCGGTGAAGAAATGGGTCTTCCGGTATCCGAGCTTCCGATGCGTCTTCGCTCTGGAACCTAACGTTATGCGTGCCATCACCTTCGACATTGAATCCATCTCCGATTCCTTCGTGCGCGGTCACATCGATGTGAACGAACAGGAACTTACCGTCGTCGCCATTCACGATTCACTCACGGGCGAATATTCTTCGTACTTCAAAGAAGAGCTTTCGAAACTTTGGCCTATCCTCGAACATGCTGACCTTCTCATCGGTTTCAATTCTGACGCATTCGATATTCCGCTTCTGAATCGCTATTACCCGGGCGACCTTTCCCATTTGCGCTCGCTTGATCTCTTGAGTGAAGTGCAGAAGGCGCTCGGCCGGCGCATCCGGCTCCAAGCGCTCGCCGAAGCGACTCTCGGCAGGGGGAAATTAGGCGATGGCATGAAAGCCGGCGAATGGTGGAAGGAAGGTAAAAAGGACAAGGTAACTGAATATTGCATTGAGGACGTCCGCCTCACGCGCGAGCTCTACGACTACGCGCTCGCGCACGGCATACTCAAATATAAGGACCTAATCGATATTCGCGATATCAAGCTCGATACCTCGCTCTGGCTCGCTCCTGCGAGCGGGACGCACGTCATCCCCGCGATGACCCACGCACTTCCTTTATGAAATCTTCTCTCGCTGTTCCTCTCGCGATTGTCATCGGTGGGGTCATCGTCGCGGGGGCGATATATTTATCGGTAGCAAAGTCCGTATTGGTCGGCTCCGATGCCGACAATCCTTCCCTCGTGCGGCCAGTGAATACCTCCGACCACATACTCGGCAATCCGGCCGCGAGAGTGATGATAGTTGAGTATTCGGACTTCGATTGCGAATTTTGCAAGGACTATCACGAGACGCTGCACCAAATCATCGCGAACGTCGGCACCAATGGCGACGTTGCGTGGGTCTTCCGCGAGTTTCCGCTCCTTGAAATCCATCCAAATGCACTTGCTCACGCGCGCGCTGCCGAATGTGTCGCGCAGGTCGCGGGCAATGACGCATTCTGGAAATTTTCTGATTCCCTCTTTCAGAATCAACCGGTTAACTCCGCACGTTACGGAGAACTCGCAAAGGCCGCAGGCATTCCAAATGACAACGCTTTCGCAACCTGTTATGCAAACGCTTCTGCAACACTTGATGCGCGCATTCTCGCAGACCGCCAGAATGCGCTCGATATGGGCGCGCTTGGCACACCGTATGCAATCCTCCTCACCACCGGCAAACCTCCCGTCCTGATGAAAGGCGCGTATCCCTACGACGTCGTGAAGCAGCTCATCGACGAAGCACTGGCGCGTTAGTCGTCCACCAACTCCAGACGATACATATCAAAAGAATTATCGCCCTCAAACATATCAGACGGGTTCGGGAGGTACACACGTCGGCGCGCAATCTCATCGGTCGCATCGTTGATGAGACGATGAAAGACCGCAAAGTCCTCTTTGCAATTGCGAAAGTCAATTTCATATCGCCGCATTTGCGAGCTCCCGTCGGCATTCTTCGTCTTCTTGCATTCGTATACGATGAAGCGCCGCACCGGCTTCTCGAACATCTCCCGCACCGTGTAGTAGTTGAAGATGGCCTGAATGATGAAAAGTGATTTCGCGGCGCCTCCCTTGCTAAATGCCGCGACGAACTTATGGTCTACGATATCTACCGCACCTTTTTCAATCTTTGATTCAACTACTAAATCTGAAATCGCTTTGATGGGGAGCGGGAGTCCTTCTACTTCTACGATGCCCTTCACCTCGACGCCAAGCACGGTATGCTTCGGCGGCCGCGCGAGATAATAGCCGATAGCGCGCAGATATTCCTGTTCCATTGCTTTTCTTTTTTCCCTCTTCGCTTTGCGCGTTGTGGCTTTGCCGAAATTAATTTCAAAATCCCCGACGTCGCGCATATATTCAAGACCTTTCTGTATCGCAATATCCTTGGGCGCACCGCTGTAAAAGTGTTCTAGCGCCCGATGCCCCGCGCTCCCAACCACTGCCGCCGGCGTCGTGGGCGTATCATATATCTCTTCCACATAGCGCTTGTACCACGCCAGTGGATTCCTCAAAAACGCCATCAAGCTCGAATGACTCCAGTGCTTAATCGGCAGCTTTTTTTTCTTTTCTGCACCTGCTTTTTTCTCCCGCTTCATGGTCGCAGTATATCTGAATCGTGCAGTAATTTCGCTCCTATCCAAGATAAGAGACGACCGCACCTTATTGTGGATACCTTGCTAATTTATGGGGATGGTGTATAAATAGCGGCAGGTTGCAGTACACGGTGGATTCCCCGCCAGTCATTCACGTTCACAAAATGGAGGCATGGCATGAGTAACACACTGATTGGCTTTTTGCTGATGGGTAGCGCCATCGTCATCATGGGAGCTTTGTTTGGCTTCCAGGCCGTAAAATTCAAACCGAAGGGTGTGATACGCTTTCCGGACTCGTCGTTCGTGTGGGTGTTCATCTACTACGTCGGAACCCTGATGTCTGACCATGGAAACGATTTGGAGCATTGCCTCGCATTCGCCTTCTTGGTCATAATGATCGGTCCTGTGTTAACGCTCATTTTTTCGCTTTTTTGGCTCGCCGTCTTCGCAGGACTCGAGAGATTTGCCGACTGGTACAGTGGAGTGACTCACAACTGACCAGCATTAGCAAAACGCGCAGGAGAAATCCCTGCGCGTTGTTGTTTTTATGTACGAAACAATTAGTACGACTTCAGGTGGCGGGCGCGGTCGTGGGTGCGAATCTTTTCGAGTGCCTTCGCTTCAATCTGGCGAATGCGTTCGCGGGTGACACCGAATTCCCTACCCACTTCTTCAAGCGTGTGATAGATGCCGTCCATAAGGCCGTGGCGCATCTCAAGAATCTTGCGCTCCTTTGGCGAGAGGTCGGCAAGAATTGCGCGCACCTGCTCCGCGAGAATGCGCTCCGAGGATTCCTGCACGGGCGAAGGAATCTTGTCGTCAGGAATGAAGTCGCCGAGCGTTGACTTCTCGTCGTCGTCCGAACCGACCGGGTTCTCAAGAGAGAGCGTATCCTGATTAATCTTTTCTATTTGATAAATCTTTTCCGGCTCCACGCCCATTTCTACCGCAATTTCTTCCGCCTGCGGGTCTCGACCGAGGGCTTGGGACAGGCGTCGGGAAACCTGCTTATATTTCGCAATCGTTTCTACCATGTGCACGGGAATGCGAATCGTGCGCGACTGGTCCGCGAGTGCACGCGTGATGGCCTGGCGTATCCACCACGTTGCGTAGGTTGAAAACTTATATCCCTTCTTCCAATCAAACTTGTCCACCGCGCGAAAGAGACCGAGATTCCCTTCTTGGATGAGGTCAAGAAGCGTGAGGTCGGGCGACCGGCCGACGTACTTCTTGGCGATAGAGACGACGAGGCGCAGATTGCTCCGCGCGAGGATGTTGCGCGCTTCGGCATCGCTCTTCTCGATGCGCTTCGCGAGCTCGCGCTCCTCGGCGGCGGTGAGAAGGGGGTACTGCCCTATTTCGCGGAGATAAATCTGAATGGAGTCATAGCCGGTAGAATGGCGGTCTTTGATATTGCGCGTCGCGAGATACTGGTCGGCAGCATCCTCGAGCATACCGCCTTCAAGTACGTCAACGCCTGCGACAGAAAAACGCTCATAGAGCGACTCAAGAAAACTGACGTCGTCTTCGATATGCGGAAACGATTTGAGTATCTCGCTATACGTGACGTAGCCGCGCTCCTTGCCCTTCTCAATAAGCGTCTCCGCTGAAAGTGCCTTCTGCGAGTTCGCTTTCGCCCGCGCGCCTCGAGAAGCGGTGCGCACGACCTGCTTTTTAGATGGTGTACGACTGGCTTTCTTTTTGATAGGGGCGCGTTTAATTCTCTTCTTAGAAGGTTTCTTTTTTTCTTGCCTCGAGCGAAGTCGAGAGGTCTTTTTTTTAATAGATTTTTTTGCCATCAAATAAAGCAAGGCGTGCGGAGAGTTCCGCACATATCGCTTGAGTACTACGCACCGCGGCCGCATCCCCTGCGGCTTCGGCTTTTCGTAAGTTGGTCACTGCCTCCTGATACGCCTCGCGGATAACCGCTTCTTCAAAGGCGTGGAGAAGTTCGTCCGCCGCATCTTCTTTGGGCTCCTCACCGAACATCTGTTCTGCAGAGAACAGAGCCGGTTCCGGGAGACCTTCAAGCGGTGGCAATTGAACTTCGGTAATTCGACAATACTCTGTTTTAATGTGCTCGGCAAGCGGGGTATCCGGATAGGCGTGGATAGCGGCAAGGAGCAGTTGCGAACGTATTTCTGCCGCCGAACGGGAGGGCGGCGGAGCCGCCCTCTGTTCAATAGAACCGCTGACGGTCTCCGGATGTTTCGGCGCATGCTTGACTGATTCTCGGACGGCTTCGCCGGAGAGCCCGAGAGCTCGCGCGGCAGTTTGTATGAAATATTCGCGTTCCATCGGACTCGGCATCGCGGCGATTAGGGGGAGCACGACACTCTCTGCGACGCGTAGGAGTCGATGCGGGTCGCGCTCTTTCTCAGCGAGTTCTGCAAGAAAAAATTCAACGATGGGCTTTGCGGCGACAATGCGCTTTGCAAACTCTTTTGGGTCTTCGTTGATGAGGTCGGCAGGGTCCTTGCTCTTTGGGAGCCGAGCCGCCTTTACTCGCAGGCCCTGCCGAAGGGCTAACTCTGCTGATCGTGCCGTCGCCTTAAGCCCCGCCGTATCGGCATCTAAGACGAGCATCAAATTCTCGCTGTATCGTTTCATCAGGCTGAGATGTTTCTCGGTAAGTGCGGTGCCCGAGAGCGCCACGGTATTCTCAAATCCTGCTTGATGCGCGAGGATGACATCGAGCTGCCCCTCGACGAGCATCGTAAATTTGCGCACCCGTATCGCCTCCTTCGCGAGGTCCATACCGAAGAGAATCTCTGATTTATGATAGAGCTCGGTCTCCGGGCTATTCAAATACTTCGCCGTCTGAACTCCGTCTTTCTGGTCTCCGACCTCCAGAGTACGGCCCGTGAAGCCGATGACGCGACCAGCCACATCGCGTATCGGGAACATAAGCCGATTGCGGAAGCGGTCATAATAGGTGCCCGGCTTCCCATCCGCTTCTTTGATGAGCCCTGCGGCGAGCATTTCCGGCACTGTGAACCCCTCGGCCGTGAGCGCCTCCAAGAGCGCGCGCCACGCCTCCGGCGCGTAGCCGATGCGCCATGCAGAAATAGTTTCTTTTGTAAATCCGCGTTTTTTTGCATACGCTTCAGCCGGACTCCCTTTTAGATTGCCCGCATACCACTCGCACGCGCGGCTCATCAGCGCGCGCAGTTTTTCTTTTTTTGAAACATCTTCTTTATTTCCACCGCCGGAATATTCGATCGTGACGCCCGCCTTCTCGGCGAGTATTTTGAGCGCACCCTTGAAATCAACACCTTCAATTTTCTCTATAAAAGAAAACCCATCACCTCCTAATCCGCATCCAAAACAATGCCACGTCCCGCGCTCGAGCGACACGTGGAACGAGCCGGTCTTCTCCTTATGAAAAGGACAAAGTCCAACCATAGAACGTCCTGCCCGGCGCAACTTCACATACGGGCTCACGATATCCTGTATGTTCAATCTCTCTTTAATCTCTGCGACGGTGTCCTTCGCCATATTGCCCATATCCTACCGCGCTTCTATCGAGCTTGACAGAGACACATAGCAATGTTATCCTGTCCCCAGGTCAACATATGGGAGTTCGCAATGAAAATTGATCAGAAGTACGTCAACGCAGTAGGGTTGCTGGGCGTGGTTATGGCCTGCCTTATGTTCGGGTCATATGTCGACCAGATCATGCTCAACTGGGCTGGCAAGACCGGATCGCTCTGGTTGGGACCAACAACGGTTCTGAACTGTGCCGCATGGGTGTTTTACGGGCTTTGCAAGACAGACCGCGACTGGAAAATCGCGGCCCCAAACATTCTAGGGGTCGTTCTTGGCTTCGTTGTGGGAGGAACTGCTTTCCTCTGCAAGTCAAGCTGTTCTGTACGTTAGTATCGGGTTGTTGACACTTTTAGTGTCAGCGAATGCTCATTGAA
>CAYHMS010000002.1:0-7875 GCA_964357805.1 uncultured Candidatus Saccharibacteria bacterium
CATTGCTATAGTAAGTCAACTACGTTAGAGTGAGGATATGGGAACACTTTCTATTGTCGCGACGCCGATAGGGAACTTGGAGGATATCACGCTCCGTGCTTTGCGCACGCTGAAGGAGTGCGACGTTATCTATGCCGAGGACACACGCGTCATCTCAAAATTGCTCGCACAGTACGAGATACAAAAGCCGCTTCAGCGGCTTGATGCGGCGACTGAAACGAAGAAGGCGGATGAAATACTCATGCGTCTTGAAAAGGGAGGGCATGTCGCTTTCGTTTCGGATGCCGGCACGCCCGGCATCTCTGACCCCGGCGCTAGATTGGTTGGTCTAATTCGTGCGAATAGTAGCATAGCGAAAATTGAGGCAATACCGGGCGCCTCTGCGCTCACGGCGACGCTCTCCGTCGCCGGACTCGATACGACTGGATTTACTTTTCTCGGATTCTTGCCGCACAAAAAGGGCCGCCAGACTGCTTTGAAAAAATTAGCGATTAGTGAAATCCCCGTGGTGTTATACGAATCCCCGCACCGTATTTTGAAATTGCTTAAAGAACTTGTGCTACACCAGGTATCGCACATTACTATCGCCCGCGAGCTCACCAAGATTCATGAGGAAGTGGTCGCAGGCACTCCTACCGAACTGCTAGTGCATTTCACCTCCCACCCCTCCGCCATCCGCGGGGAGTTTGTCGTAATCGTGGAACCCTGATATACTAAAGTTATGTCCCGCACCAGCACGCTCATCTTGCTTGGCGTTCTCGTTATCCTGGCACCTTTTTCCGGACTTCCCGCATCCCTGCGCTCTCTGCTGGCGGTCATTCTCGGCGCGTGCGTGCTCGGCATCGGTATCTCGGAGCGCGCCCGTGAGGTGCGGAACAAGCAACCTCCGTCACCTCCTTCAATGTAGCCATACACACGTAACAAAGACGCGCGCGCCTCCGGCGCGCGTTTTTGCTATACTTTCAGACAATGGAGAATCCCGAGCGCGTAACCTATTTCGCAGCGACTGATGCGCGCGGGAAGTACATTCCCTTCGGCATCAAGTCGAAGGACCGCGACCGCCATATGTACGTCATCGGCAAGACGGGCATGGGCAAGTCGACCTTGCTGGAAAACATGGCGATACAAGACCTCCGGAACGGCGAAGGGTTCGCCTTCATTGACCCGCATGGCGGGACGGTCGATCGGCTTCTTGATTACATCCCCGAGAACCGCATCAAGGACGTCGTCTACTTCGCTCCGTTCGACCTCGAGCACCCCATCGCCTTCAACGTGATGGAGGATGTCGGCTACGACAAACGCCATCTCGTGGTGAGCGGGCTCATGGCGACCTTCAAGAAGATATGGGAGGACGCGTGGAGCGCGCGTATGGAATACATTCTCACGAATACACTCCTCGCACTCTTGGAGTATCCGGACGCGACACTGCTCGGCGTCAATCGCATGTATACCGACAAGGAGTATCGGAAAAAGGTCGTTGAAAACGTGAGGGACCCGGTCGTGAAGGATTTCTGGACGAAGGAGTATGCGATTTATACCGACCGGTATACGCAAGAAGCGACGCCCGCTATCCAGAACAAAGTCGGCCAATTCACCGGCAACCCGCTCATTCGGAATATTATCGGCCAGCCGAAATCGTCGTTCGACATTCGTACAATGATGGACGAGAAAAAAATCATCATCATCAATCTCTCCAAAGGCCTCATCGGGGAGACCAATATGCGTCTGCTCGGCTCCATGCTCACCACGCGCATTTTCCTCGCCGCGATGAGCCGCGCGAATCTGCCCGCGCCAGAGCTCGAGAAACTCCCCAGTTTTTATTTTTATGTTGATGAGTTCCAGAATTTTGCGAACGAGACCTTCGCGGAAATACTCTCCGAGGCGCGCAAATATAAACTGAATCTTGTTATCGCGCATCAGTATATAGAACAGATGGAAGAAGAAGTGCGCGATGCCGTCTTCGGCAACGTCGGTACGACCGTCGTCTTCCGGGTTGGGCCTTTTGATGCCGAAGTGTTGGAGACGATATTCATGCCGCGATTCACGAAGGAAGACCTGGTCGGCCTTGACCGGCGGCAGGTATATCTCTCGCTCATGATAGACGGGGTCGGCTCGGCGCCGTTCTCGGCCGTCACCATTCCGCCGATAGAAGCGCCGCCGGTCTCCTATCGGGAACAGGTCATTAAAGCATCGCAGACGCAATTTACCGCGGAACGCGCCGGCATTGAAAAATCAATCATGGAAGAGTTTGCAATAAGCGCAGCGTCTTCAGTCCCATTTGATGCGCGCATGAAGAAGAAGCCGGTACCATTTGTTCATCGCCCGCCGACTCCTCATCCTTCACCTAGGGCTACAGAGCGGCAAGGAAGTTTGACTTCCTTGCCAACGCGTCCGGTCCCGCCATTGAAAAGCGCTGAAGATCTAAAATCAATTTTACGAAATATGACCGCGAAGAGCGACGCAGAAAAAGGGAAGAAGCGAACGGACAATCAGCAGTCGCTCAAAGGAACGCTTGCTGACGTGCTGCAGAAAAGTAAACCCACTGCGGCGGCGGAGCCGCCGCGGACTGATCGGCCATTTGAAGTTTCAGAAGACAAGTTGCGAGACGTGCTCAAAGGCGATATATAATACTCCCCATGCGCATCGTTAGTTTGTTCGCTCTGGTCATTCTCTTTCCCGCCTTCGCGCACGCGGCAGACCCGCCGACGCTCACGACCTACACGGTTTCGCATGGCACCATATATCCGGGCGCAACCGCAGAATCCGGCCTTGCAACGACCACAACCATTGACATCGCTTTTTCCGAACAGGTAAGGGCATCCATAAAAATACTGTCTTCAAGCGGCATCAAGGTTAAACAACTGTATCCAAGTTCCGGTTCTAGTTCTGACCCTGTTACAAATCCAACGCCGAAAATCTGGAATGGCACGAATACCGCGGGTGCTACAGTCAGTAATGGCACATACACCATTTTCATATCCGCCACTTCTACCGCAAGCAATCTCACGATGTCTGATTCGTCCAAAACAGTCATCGTCGCATCATCAGATTCAACTCCTCCTGCAGACGAACCAATTTCTGAATCAACGACTACAACGGCACCAGCTTCGGGAGGCGGGCCGACAGAATATTTGCCGATACCGATGCTGCGCATCATCACTGGCGGCAACCGCACAGTATCTTCCGGCGCGGACACCGCCTTTACTGCCGTTGTGTACGACGGCAAGAGCAACAAACGCGATGATGCCGTAGTGACATGGTCGTTCGGCGATGGGATGCGAAGGACCGGCGCGAGCGTTTTTCATACCTATTACGAGCCGGGCGAATATCTTGCCGTCGTCCATGCCACCACTTCCGACGGCGGCGACGCGCGGAGTGAAATAATCGTTACGATCAAGGATGCCAGTATAAAAATAGCTTCTGTGTCTTCACGCGGCATCACGCTTGCGAACAATGATTCGCGCACGCTTGACCTTTCGGCATGGCGTTTATCTATGAGCGGGCAGGAATTCAAGATTCCAGCAGATACGCAGATTCTCGCCGGTCGCACCGTCATCTTCTCCTCCCGGGTGATTCAGCTACCCATTGCGGACTCGGCATTTCTTCTCTATCCGAGCGGGGAAGTAGCGGCTACGTATCCGGCCGTTGCCGCAATTCAAAATCAGCTCGCCTCCGGCAGGCAACCTTCTTCCGATGCGGTGAGTTATAAAAAAGTATCGGAGGTCGAACCGATACTAAGCGCGAGTACGAACATTCAGATACATGATGATGCAGTAGGCGCCCCCGCAGCGACGACAGAGCTCGCCGCTGCGGGGGCGGCGTTGCTCACTGTGCCGCCCACATCTCCTTCCCGTGCCGCCGGAATTTTCAAATCTCCCTGGACGCTCGGCTTTCTCGGCGTGCTCGCCCTTGCAGGCGCAGCTTTCATTTTCCTTTAGTATGCCCGACCAGAGAATCATATTCATCACCGGCGGCACATCGGGAATCGGCAAAGAAATGGTCAAGGGACTCGCCGCAACCGGTGCGGCGGTTGTCTTCACCGCGCGCGAGAGAGAGAAGGGGGAGGCGGTAAAAAAAAAGATAATCGGAGAAACGGGGAATAGCAATATCGAATATCTCATCTGCGACCTTGCGTCGCTCTCGTCAGTCCGAGAATGTGCGAGAGCATTTACAGAGCGATGGGGAGAGCTCGACGTATTGATACATAATGCGGGAGTCCTCCCGCAGGAAAGGCAAGAATCCAAGGACGGCATTGAGCTCAATTTTGCGGTTAATTTCTTAGCGCCATTTTTACTTACTCATCTTCTCTTACCATTGTTAAAAAAAAGCGCACCCTCGCGAATTATCAACGTCGCTTCATCTATGTATAGGGAAGGGAAGATTGATTTCGATGATTTGGAAAGCAAAAAAAGCTTTGACAAATATAAGGCCTATGCGCAGTCAAAATTAGCACTGCTCTTATTCACGAAGAAATTGGCGAAAGAGCTAGAAGGAAGCGGAATAACGGTAAATGCATTGCACCCCGGCGTCGTCAGGACCGAAATGACAATGCAAAATGTACGAAAGATGAATCCATTCGCCGCTTTTATTTTTAAGCGCACTTTAATCACTCCGGCGCAAGGAGCGAAAACGAGCATATATCTCGCGACCTCGCCGGACGTTACGAATGTGAGCGGCGGATATTTCGTCAATTGCAAACAAGAAAAAACGACTGCCGCGGCAGACGATACAGCGCTCGCCTGGCGCCTGTGTACCGTCGCAAAAGAGCGATACCTCTCTCCCTATTTGTCGTAAATAGCGCTGTGCGCCTGGTCGAGATACTCAATATACGCTTCAAAGGTTTGTTCAAGCGCCCTTTGCATGGAAACCTTAGGCTCCCAATTCAAGTCCTGTTTTGTGTTTTCAATATACGGAGTGCGGTTTTGAACATCCTGGTACCCTCCTCCGTAATGTTCGCCGGAATCGATGTGTACCGCCTTGACCTTTCCCGCATGTTCTTTGAAATGGGGATATGCGGGCGCCATGGCGATGAGCATTTCTGCGAGTTCGCGAATGGAGTGGTTATTGTCGGGATTGCCGATATTGTAAATTTTCCCGGTCGCGATGCCGTCCGGATTCTCGATGATCTTCATAAGCGCATCAATGCTGTCGTCCACGTGAGTAAACGAACGGCGCTGTTCGCCGCCGTCAACAAGATTAAGATTTTCGCCTCGCAGAATGTTTCCCAGAAACTGCGTAATGACGCGGGCGCCCCCCTCTTTTTTTTGGTTATTAATGTTATCGAGGCCGATGCCTATCCAATTGAACGGTCGAAAGAGTGTGAAGTCGAGCCCGTGGTCCTTCCCATACGACCAAATAATGCGGTCCATGAGTTGTTTGCTCGCCGAATAAATCCAGCGGACCTTGCTGATAGGGCCGAGCACCAAGGGCGAGGTGTCGGGATGAAATTCTTTGTCGGGGCTCATGCCGTACACCTCCGACGTTGAGGGCCAAATAACCCGTTTGCCGTAGGTCATGCAGTGGCGGACGATGGGAAGGTTTGCTTCAAAATCAAGTTCAAACACCCGCAAAGGGTCGGTAATATAAATCTGAGGATTTGCGATGCCGGCAAGGGGAAGCACCGCGTCTGAACGCTTGACCAGCGACTCCACGAGCGCGCTCTCCTTGGTCATATCTGATTTGAAGAATTCAAAGCGTTTGTTTCCCTTGTCTTTTTCTACGCGGTCGTCAAATATATCAAGGCCGATGACGTACCAATTCGTGGTGTCTAAAATACGGCGCAAAAGATGATGGCCGATAAAGCCATTCACACCCAGTATCAGGACTGTTTTGGAAGATTTCATGCGCTAAAATAAAGCGGTAAATGGCAGTATACAAGGCGTGGCGCCCCTTGACAATACAATTCCATAACGACACTATTGGTTACATTCATGAAGCGGGTGCTCATTTTCTCTCTCACCTACTACCCTAACCTCGTCGGTGGCGCTGAAATACCGGTAAAAAAGACAACTGACCGCATCGCTCCAAACGATATCGCGTTTGACATGATTGCGCTGCGTTTTGATTCCGAGCTGCCGGCGGAAGAGCAGATTGGGAATGTGCACGTGCATCGTGTCGGCTTCGGGAAGCCGCATCCGCGCGTAGGAGAACTCGTGAAGTCCCCGTTGAAGTGGAACAAATACCTCTATCCTTTTTTTGCACTTCGAAAGGCGAGAGAGCTCCACACAAAGCGCCCGTATGACGCGGTATGGTCGGTAATGACCAGTTATGCGTCGTTCGCCGCCCTCTTCTTCAAGATGCGGTACTCGAAGGTGAGGTACCTCTTTACACTGAACGACGGCGACCCGATAGAGTATCTGAAGCACAAAGCGCGTTTTGTGTATCCGCTTTTCGTGCGCCTGTTTACCAAAGCCGACCTGATACATGTACCGTCTACCTATTTGGGCAACTTCGCCCGCTCCATGGGATACAAGGGCGATATTGAGCTCATCCCGAACGCCTTGGATGTTGAGGATTTCGTGCGCGAATATCCGCAAGGCGATATTGACGCCGTTAAGAAGAAACTCGGCAAGAAGCCGGGCGACGTGTTTCTCATCACCACCTCGCGATTGGTAAAGAAAAACGCGGTTGACGATATCATTCAGTCGCTCGCATTTATGCCGAAAGACGCCCATTTTTTTATCCTCGGCAAAGGCCCGGACCTTGAAATGTTAGAAGGGCTCGCGAAGAGCGAAGGCGTCTCTGAACGGGTACATTTTCTCGGTCATATCGACTTGCGCGAAATACCGAAATATCTCAAAGCATGCGACATCTTCGTGCGCCCGTCGCTCTCGGAGGGCATGGGCAATTCTCCGATTGAGGCAATGGCGGCAGGGCTCCCGGTCGTGAGCACACAGTCGGGCGGTCTCGCGGATAGCATCATTGACCCCGACCGCAACCCGGATAAGCAACCGACCGCGCTTGCGGTAGATGTGCGCGACCCGCAGGGCATCGCGCGGCAGGTACAGCGCTTTTTAAGCAATACGGAAGAACGCGAGCAGATTATTAGAAACGCAAGAGAGTTCGCGAAAACCCGCTACAACTCCGCCACGATTGAGAAGGCGATGCGCGAGCGGGTGTTCAACAAACTCTTCAAATCATAGCTATTGACTTTTATAGCGTGTTGTGCTAATCTTATGGCAGACCGAATTTGAGGTCTTTTTGCTTTCTAACCAACTGAAAGGAGGGTCAGATGACCCAGCAGAGAATCACCGGACTGTCCGCGGAAGAACTGGAGGATCTCCTCCAGCTCCTACCGCGGATATTCTGCGATTACCGCGACCCGCGTCGCGGGCCCTATAAGCTCGCGTTCATCTTCGGCAATACAATTGACAACGAGATGAGCTCGTTTCTAAGGGCTGTCGAACTCGCAAAAACCGCGGAAACGAAATCTCTCGGAGTAAGCGAAGGCAGCCTCGGCTTCGGCTACGAGGGGTACGACCATTCGGTCGGACTCCTCAAAGCTCTCGGCTTGAAGGACACGTTTCCAATCGTGAAGTTCGATGTCGGCGGGAACGTCAATACTGGTTTCGAGGCGAAAGTGCTTGCCGAACACGCAAAGTCGATTGCCGGCGGCGGACGCGATGGCGGCGATATTGCCATCATCGCGACGCCGTTTCACATCGTGAGGGCCTTCATGACTACGGTCACAGCGCTCAAGCGTAATGGCGACATCCCCGTCTGGGTCTACGCCGTTCCCGGCATACCGCTCCCATGGACCGAAGAAGCAGTCCACTCGCAGGGGACGCTGAAGAAGAAGCGGAAAGAACTGCTCGTCAGCGAGCTCCAGCGTCTCGAGAAGTATCGCGCGCCGGAGTTCGGCGGCATGCTCTCGGC
>CAYHMS010000002.1:7975-33839 GCA_964357805.1 uncultured Candidatus Saccharibacteria bacterium
CCGCTGAGGGGCTTTTCTTTTTCCAGTATCGTGCGTAGGAATGCTTTTAGTTCAAGCGCGAGCGACTTCTCGTCGCCATACGGCGGATAGGAGATACTCGGCTCGTTGCGAGTTACGGCATTTCCCGCAACTTCAGGGCCCATATGCTCATAGAGCGCGATTTTCTTTTCCGCCGTGTCGTCAAATACGATACTGCTTTTCTTTCCGATGATGCTCACTTTCTTTCTTTTCTCGGGGAAGAGCCAACTGTTGAAAATGAATCCGACTGCCCTATTCGGGAACTCCAATTTTATAAATGCTATATCGTCCAAATGTGCAGCTGGTCGCAGGAGCAACGCGCTAAATGCCTGCACGCGGAGCGGGAGCGAGCCGAGCATGTCCAGCATAAGTGCAATATCATGCGGAGCCCAGTCCCACAGCGCCGACATATCATCCCGATAGGGGCCATTGTTCGCGCCCTCCGCGTATATCCAGCGCACCCTTCCGATTGTCGGGAGTAGTTTTTTTATCGCCAGATAGGGCGGATTGTAGAGATGCAGGTGCCCGACAAATATAATTGAGCCGGACTCTTCTGCGGCCTTTTGCAGTCGCTTGGCGTCCGCCAGACTCGTCGTGAAGGGTTTTTCTATAAACACCGGCAGTCCGCGTTCTATAAATGGCAATGCAATTTCCGCGTGGGTGCTCGTGGGTGTAGCGATAAGGACGCCGTCGATATCACTTTTCTCCAGCAGTGTCCGCCAGTCGTGCGTCGCTTGATAAGCGAGTTCGCACTCCGGTAGTGCGTCGAGCGTTTTAATAATGTTTTTGCCCCAGCGGCCGGCACCGATAAGCGCGAGACGTACTTTCTTCATACGACCTCTCGCGGCGGTATGGGTATGAGATACCGATAGCCGCGGCCCTCGGTCTTTTTCCGAATATCGTCAAGATATTCGTACGCGAAGACGACGAGCAGGTCGGCGCGATGCGTCTCATGGTGCTCTTTCGGAACGATAGGGATATGGGTACCCGGACTATGCCGATGTTGCTTGAGCGGGCTGTCGTCAACCAAGAACTCTATGAGGTCAGGGCCGATGTTCCCATAATTGCAAATGGTTGAGACGCGCGCGGGCGCGCTGTAGCCGGCAACCTTCACGCCGTCCTTCTTGTACTTTTCAAGTGTCTCGCGGAAGGCGCGCACGTACGCTTCAGACCGGTCCTTGAATTTCTTCATAGCAGAGAGGGTGAGGGTCTTCTCTTCCTCCTTAAGGAGTGTGAGAAAGCGTTCTGTTTTTGGCGCGGCGTATCCGTTCTTATGTGCGGTAACGCGGATGGAGCCGCCGTGAGGGGTAATATGTTCCACATCCGCGACATACATATCGTGTAAAGCGAAAAGGTCTCGCAATGAAGTTGCAGAATAATAGTATGGGCGGTCAAAATAAAAGCGTTCGAATTGCGTGTTGGCGACAAACGCTCCGATATGCTCAACTTCAATGATAAACGTGCCATCGTCGGTCATGAGGTCCTTCACGTCCTCAATGACTTGATGCGGGTCTTCAACGTGCGTGAATACACTGCTTGTGACGACCAGGTCTGATTTTCCGTGCTCGGCAACTATCTTCGCCACGGTCGGAGCGTCAAAGAATGCGGTAATCGTCTCCAGCCCCGCATCGTTGGCGATTTTGGACACGTTCACCGAGGGCTCAACGCCGAGCGCTTTCACCCCCAGCTCCTTGAGCGGTTTTAGCAAGATTCCATCGTTACTTCCGATATCCACGACAAACCGCGCATTTTTCATTTGTGCGGCGAATTCTTCAAAGTGGCGCACGAGCCCCGGGTTTACCGAGGAGAGGTAATAGTAATCCACGAACATCCGCTCGCGCGATACAATGTGACCGAGCTGGACGTTCTTACAGGTGGTACAGAAATAAATTGCGAGTGGAAAAAAATCTTCAGTTGCAAACTGGTCTTCTGTAGGGTATTTATTCGCTAGCGGCTGATTACCGAGATTCAAGAATTCAACGGCGGTTGCATTACTACACAAAAGGCATTTCATATCTCGCGAGTATAGTTCAGAAAGAGTTTTTTGTAAACGCGGAAAATTCACTGCGAAACTATACAAATTTACCACACGTTATACTAACTGTAATAAATGAAAGACATAAAGCTCGGATTTATCGGGCAGGGATGGATAGGCAAAAATTACGCTGACCATTATGAGGACCGCGGTTTCCCCGTGGTTCGGTATAGCCAAGAAATTTCTTATTCTTCAAATCGGGACACAATCAAGGATTGCGATATAGTTTTTATAGCCGTTCCCACCCCGTCAACCCCCGAAGGTTTTGACGACAGTATCGTGCGCGAGGTCGTTTCCCTTATCGGCAAGGGCAAGATAGCCATCATAAAGTCGACTATCATTCCCGGGACCACCCGCTCCATTCAAGAAGATAATCCGGACATCTTCGTACTGCATTCACCGGAGTTTCTGCGGGAAACTTCGGCGCGCGGAGATGTGGATAAACCTGACCGCAATATTATCGGCATTGCCAAGGATGATAAGGAGTGGCGCCACGCGGCTGAAAAAGCTATTTCCATAATGCCCAAGGCGCCCTATGAAAAGATATGCAAGGCCGAGGAGGCCGAGCTGGTAAAATACGGCGGGAACGTCTTCCTTTTTCTGAAGGTGGTATATGCAAATATATTTCACGATATTGCGACCTATCACCATGCCGACTGGGATGCGGTGGCGGACGCGATAACTGCCGACCCGCGTATCGGAAAGTCCCATATGAATCCGGTGCATGCGAGCGGCCATTCGGATAAGCAAGGTCGCGGCGCGGGCGGGCATTGTTTTATAAAGGACTTCGCGGCGCTCCATGACCACTATAAAAGAACGGTCGGTAATGAGTTCGGACTCAAGGTTCTTGACGCTCTTCGGGATAACAATATTCATCTTTTGACCAGCACAGGCAAGGACATTGATTTGCTTACAGACGTGTACGGCAATTATATAGAACAAGATACATTTAAGAAAAAAATATGAACATCCTCATTGTCACAGAACTTATTGACAAGAATCATGGCAGCTTCGGCTTTTTCCACGGGCGAATGCTTGATTTTGCAAAAGAGTGCCGGAAGCTGACCATCATCTGTTTGGAGCTTCACGAACATAACTTGCCTCACCATATAAAAATACTTTCGCTGGGCAAAGAAAAAAGAAAGTCACGCGTTGTCTATACGTGGAAGCTTTTGAAATATATTTGGACCGAACGTAGGAATTACGATTCTGTGTTCGTGCACCTCACTCCGCACTACGTAGTGCTGGGCGGGTGGCTGTGGCGGCTCCTGGGAAAGGACGTCGTGCTCTGGTATAACCATACCTTTGTTGATTGGTGGCTGTGGGCAGCGGAAAAATTCGCGAATCGGATACTCACAACGTCGGAGAACAAATTTCGAATCAAGAGCAACAAAGTAAGAATCTTTGACGGAAAAACAGATCTAGAGGCGTATAGCTGCTACATACATGAAGAGCGGAATAGACGCTAAAATGAAGGTATGAAGCTCGTTATCGCGACGCCTTTGTACCCGCCCGAGATAGGCGGCCCGGCAACCTACGCAAAACTCTTATTTGAAGGACTGCCGGGGAAAGACATTGACGTTACATTGGTGAAGTTTAGCGATGTGCGGCATTTGCCGAAGATTATTCGTCATTATGCGTATTATCGCCACGTATTGAAAGCAGCGAGAAATGCAGACGTCGTTCTCGCACTTGACCCAGTTTCAGTCGGATTACCGGCGATGAAGGCGGCACAGAAAGCGGGGAAACCTTTTGTTGTTAAGATAGTCGGCGACTACGCGTGGGAGCAGGGAGTACAGAGGTTTGACGTCACACAGAACCTCGATGAATTCGTAAAAACGAAGCAAACAAACTTTTTCGTTCGTACATTGCAGAAGGTACAGACATGCGTAGCAAACGCGGCGAAGCGTGTTATCGTACCCAGCCTCTATCTGAAAGACATTATTTTGCAATGGGGAATCCCAGAAGCAAAGATACAAATGATTTATAACGGCATTGGGCTCCCTCCGAATATACCAACCTATCCGAAGAAGAAGGGAGAATTCCTCGTTGTTTCGGCAGGCAGAAGAGTTCCCTGGAAGGGTTTTGAAGCGATAGAGCGCGTTGTGAAGAAACACAAGGATGAGAATTGGCGTCTATTCATCGCCTCTGGGCTTCCGCGTGTCGAGGCACTCGGATGGATGAAAACTGCCGATGTGTTCGTGCTTAATTCTAGTTACGAAGGATTTCCCCACGTCCTTATCGAGGCGATGACTCTCGGCACGCCCGTTGTCGCGACCGATGCGAGATTCCACAGAACGTTACTTGAGCATGGGAAGACGGGGATTCTCATACCGCTCGGAGACGGTGACGCTCTCGAACAAGCTCTTCTCGAAATACGAAGCAATCCCGGCACAGCGAGCGCGCGAGCGCGTGCCGCGCAAAAGCGCATGGACGATTTCTCGCTTCCGCACATGCTCGAGTCCACTGCATATTTCCTCAAACAAATCGTATGAAAGTCCTCTTCATCTCCAACGACCCAACGATATTTGATGCGACGAGTTCCGTACGCGCGCGGATGCGCGCGTACGCGGCACTGATGGAAGAATTGCACATTATCTCTACAGCAGGACCCGGTGTGCACGAAGAGCAGGAGGGAAATCTGTTTTTACATCCCGTGCATGTATGGAAGCTGTTCCGCGTGCACACACTTACGAAACGTGCGCATGCGCTCATTCTTGAATACGACATTAACGTTGTTTCAGCGCAGGACCCTTTTGAACACGGGCTCGCCGCGCTTCGCGCGGTGCACGGCACGAGTGCGAAGCTCCATATCCAGGTACATACTGACTTTCTCTCTCCATGGTTTGTGAATAGCGGCAATTGGCGCAGTCCTCGCGTGCGCATGCCATTTCTAAACCGTTATCGTCGCCGAATCGCTGACCAAGTGCTTCCTATGGCGAGTGGTATCCGCGTAGTTTCCGAACGCATAAAATTGTCACTTCTTGAACGGTACGGCTCTCGTATTTCCGAACCATCGGTTATTCCTGTTATGGTTGATGCAACTGTGCCTAAACCTGTGCGACTGCCAGCACACGACTTCACGTTCGCACTTATTTCCGTCGGACGGCTCGAGCCCGAGAAGCGTATTGAGGACATTCTTGCGGCATTGAAACTCGTCATGCTGCACTACCCGATGGTAGGTCTTTTTATCGTCGGCGGTGGCAACGAGCGCAGGAAGCTCGAACGTATAGCACGCTCGCTCGGCATCAGGAATAACGTCATTTTTCTCGGGAACCGTCCTGATGCTCGGGGGCTCATGGCGCATGCGCAAGCATTCATCCAGGCGAGCGCGTACGAGGGTTACGGCCGCACGCTGATTGAAGCGGCGCTCGCGAAAGTGCCGGTTATCACGACTGACGTCGGTATCGTAGGCGAAGTATTCAAGGGATATGAAGACGTTCTCGCCGTTCCCGTTGCCGACCCGACTGCGCTTTCGCTCGCCATCGTCGGGTTTATTGAAGATGTCGCGGTACGGCAAGGACTTCCGATGCGCGCCGAAGCGGCGGCTCGCGCGCATCTCGCGGCGGTTGGCGACATCCCGACTCGTATTGTCGCTGACCTTAAGCAAATCCTGCACCACGCATGAAATTATTTATCTGCACGCAAGCGGTCGATACCACGGACCCGGTTCTTGGATTCTTTGTGCGATGGATAGTGGAATTCGCACAACATTGTGAAAAGGTCACGGTAATCTGCTTGCGCAAGGGAACGTATACATTACCGAACAATGTAGAAGTGATTGCACTCGGTACCACATCGCGATTTCTGCGAACACTGCGCCTCTGGCGCGCGTGCGTTTCGCGCCGCCGAGAATACGACACAGTGTTTGTTCATATGAATCCGGAATACATCGTCGCGGCCGGTCTCTTCTGGAGATGCATGCATAAGCGCATAGCCCTGTGGTACACGCATAAAAGCGTTAATCTGAAATTACGGATTGCAGTTTTTTTCGCGCACATTATTTTTACCGCATCAAAAGAAAGCTTTCGGCTCAAAAGTAAAAAGGTCCGCGTCATGGGGCATGGTATTGACACAGAATTCTTTTCTCCTGACGAAAGCATTGCACGCGAGGATTGGCTGCTCTCCGTCGGCCGGCTTATGAGAAGTAAGCGGCACGACCTCGCCATTCGCGAAGCTGTACGGGAAGGGAAGGAATTGCGCATTGCTGGTGAAGGACTCGAACGCCAACATCTTGAAGCGCTCGCTTTAGAGCTTCATGCCCGCGTACGGTTTTTAGGAGGATTAAACCAGTCGCAATTGCGTGACGAATACCGAAAAGCCGATTGCTTGATACATACGAGTGAGACGGGAAGTCTTGACAAGGTGGTGCTTGAGGCGCTCGCATGCGGACTTTCCGTTCATACGAACAATCCGGCTCTTACAGTACTTGAAAACGCTACTCCTGCATACATCCGCGAACACCACTCGCTCCAGCGCCTCGTCCCTGCTATACTGAAGACACTCACATGAAGGTTACCAATGTAAAATCTTTTGAAGATTCACGTTGGACTTCTTTTCGGCAATCGGTCGAATTTCGCCATACCGCGGCGCTTGAACTTATAAAGGAGGGGACGGTATTGGATATAGGTTGCGGGGACGGTCTTTTTATGAGTCTTTTGCGCAAAAGAGGCGTTACAGCTGTCGGCGTGGATATATCAGACGAAGCCGTCAGAGCGTGTACCGCACAAGGATTATCTGCAGAGGTGATAGCGTCTGCGGACGCATTGCCGTTTCCCGATGCACATTTTGAGTATGTCGTCATGCTGGATATATTGGAGCATGTATATAATCCCGTTCTTTTTCTCGCGGAGGCGCGGCGCGTGAGTAAGAAATATGTCATTGTCGGTGTGCCGAACTTTTCTTCGCTACCCGCACGCATACAGACACTTTGTGGACGCGTACCCGAAAATAATCGCCCAAAAAAAGGACATGTGTACTGGTTTAACCATCCCGTTCTGATGTCTATAGCGAAGCAGGCGGCACTGACGCCGGGTCGTTTGAAAATGAACACCTTTTCGCCGTTCACCGTTATGAACGACTGGGTGACGCATATATGGCCGAATCTCTTCGCACTCTCATTCGTTCTTGAATTGCAAAAATGACCACTATCCAAATGATTCCCGACTCCAAAGCTGATGCGTCGCGGTATCGTCTCGGTTCGTATGCTTTTGAAGAACGATTCGTCAGTTTTTATTGGCAGTTGAGAGAAGTGTTAGCGCGAAAACCACTATCGGTACTCGAGGTCGGCGTCGGTAACCGAGTATTCGGCAATTACATAAAAAGCAATACCGAAATAACCTATACCTCAATTGATATCGCGGAGGACTTACATCCCGATGTGGTCGGGAGTATTCTTAAACTCCCTTTTGTTGATGCCTCTTTTGATGTTGCCTGTGCGTTTGAGGTGTTGGAGCATCTGCCGTTCGAGCAGTTTGACCGCGCGTTCACCGAACTCTGCCGCGTCGCCCGTACGCATGTCGTCATCAGTGTGCCGCATTTCGGTCCGATGCTTTCTTTTTCATTCAAAATTCCTTTTTTTCCTCAGATACGTGTCGCATTGAAAATTCCGTTTCCGAAGAAGCACGTTTTTAATGGTCATCACTACTGGGAGATAGGGAAGCGCGGATACCCGATTTCTCTCATTCGTAGCAAAATTTCTGTTCATGGGGAAATACTGAGTGACTTCGTGCCATTTGGAAGCCCCTACCATCATTTCTTTGTGTTGCGACTGTCGGCGAATAAGAAATAAACTGATTGATATGCCGCATGCATCAAAAAAAATCCCGCGAGTTGTGTATCTTTTCACCGGTTCTCGGGACGGCATACTGTCCGGAGTGAAGAAGGGAGAGGCCACAGATATGCCGTTGTACGGCTTGAATCATATGCCGGGTGCCGAACATCTAAGCATTGGAAATTCCGCCGGCATTACGAAACTGATACGGTCATTCGTGGTCGTCCTGCGTCTGTTACAGTATGATTTTGTCATTGCCCAGGATACTATGGTGCTCGGCTATATCGTGTCCGTGTATGCGCGCGTGTTCCGGTTGAAAACGCGATGGCTGTACCTCGCGATGACTTCATCGGTGCTGATGCGGCGCCATGCCACTCATCCGATACGCTTACTCCTTTTTAAAAAATTCTGGGCGAGTTATGCCCGTATCGTCTGCCTTTCCCGCGAACAGCTGGAAGATTTCGTGCGGCTCGGTATTCCTCGCGACCATCTCGTATTCATACCGTTCGGCGTGGATGCGCATTTCTTCCATTCCACGGATGCATCTCGCGAGGAAGACCTCGTCATAAGTATCGGTCGCGATGCGGGCCGTGATTATGCAACCCTCTTTAAGGCGGCAGAACGTACGCACCACACCTATATCGTGGTTGCCTCGCACAAGAACATCCCATCTGATATGCCAGTTCCCGCAAATATTTCAGTGCTCTACGACCGAAGTTACGTTGAACTCCGGGATTTATACGAACGCGCGCGACTGGTCGTTATTGCATCAAAAGATATGCGTACCTTGGACGGTTCGGACTGTTCGGGACAGACGATAATTCTTGATGCCCTCGCGGCAGGCAAGGCGGTCATCGCGACATACCGTTCATGGGTCACCGACTATTTTGTCCCCGACCAGGACCTCGTGGTGGTTTCTCCAAACGATCCCGGAGCTCTCGCTCGGGCAATTGACGCGCTCTGGCATGACGCGGAGAAACGGAAGCGTCTTGCAGAATCCGGCCATAACAAAGTGGTCGCGCGCTATACGACAAAAGCTTTTGCCGAGGCCTTGCGTGCTCTTATGAATTCTATCGTATGACTTCAATCAATCGTCTTACGTTGTATGTGAATCCCGCGTGGCGTCGCCAGGGGATTCACACTCCGCTTCTCATTCCCTGGTGGGGTAACCCATACGAAGAAATGTCTACCTTTGCGAAGCAAATGTTTGATGCGTATTCGTTCAATACTGCGTATTACACCATAACTGATGATATACAAACGGCCGATATGGTGTTGTCGCCGTATCCGCACGTATGGTTCTTAAGGCACAATACGGCGCTTTTTGACGAGTGCGTACGGACGGCGCAAGAGGCAGACCTCCCACTCCTCATAGATGGATTAGGAGATGTAGAAATGCCGATTGCGATAAAAAATGCATATATCCTGCGTTATGGCGGGTATCGTTTCTTGCTCGAACAGGGGCAGATACGAATACCGCCTATGACGGATGACCTCTTGACGCGATACAAAAATAGCCAGCTCGAAGTTCGCACGAAGGGAGCAGGGAAACCGGTTGTCGGGTTTGCGGGCTGGGCAAAACTTTCCCTTAAACAATATCTACGCACGGTTATAAAAGAATTGCCGGTGCGGTTTCATGGCATTTTTGATACACGGTATCGCGCGTGCATCAAAGGAGTGTTGTGGCGTCAGAAGGCAATCAAGATATTAAAGAAATCGTCCCTCGTCGATTTTAATCTCCTTGCGCGCAGTTCATTCTCCGGCAGTCCTAAAACAGCGGTGGGAGATATGCAAACACTGCGGAAAGAAATGATTGAGACCATATTGCAAAGCGATTATGCGCTTGATGTGCGCGGAGATGCGAATGAATCAACGAAACTTTTTGAAATACTGTCGCTCGGGCGCATTCCGGTCATCGTGGATACCGAGCGCAATTTTCCCTTCAGCGACAAAATTGACTATTCATCTTTTGCACTCATTGTTGATTTCCGCGACATCAAACAGTTGCCCGAGCGGATAGCCGAATTTCATAAAACTATCTCGCCCGAACGCTTTGAACAGATGCAGAGAAATGCGCGCGATGCCTACGTCAATTACTTCCGCATTGACGCGCTCATGCGTCCCATCGTGGAGGAATTACGGATGAAACTATGACTACACGCTTTAAGAAAGACATCGCCCTCGTCGTACTGCTCTCCTGTGTCGCCATTCTTTCGCTGGCCCCCCTGGTTACCATGTATGTATACGTAGGGGATTCATGGCGCGGCATTATGCCGGCTTTTACCGACCAGCTCAATTTCGCGCGCGTTCACACAATAGGCGAAGGTAATCTCACCGATGGCAACCCTTTTTATATGGAACACGCGGGAGGCCCTCCCCTCGTACTTTTTGGCGGTGCGTGGTTGAATGCGATTCCGATGTGGCTTGGCGTTCCGTATAACGCTACCCTGCTCATCAATTTTCTCCTCTGGAGCTTACTGTTCGCCGTCACGCTCTATTGGCTTTTGAAAGAAATGAGAGTATATTCGTGGCTTGCCGTGTTCGGCGTTCTGTTCGCGTACTTGGAAAAGTTTGAACACGTGTGGAGGCCGGCGAATTTGCAAACCGTATATCCGTTCGTGTTCATATTTTATGCGGTGCTACTGCGCGTCTTCAGGAATCCAAATCGCGCTAACGTCATTGTGCTTTCACTTGCAACAGGCGTCTCGTTCTATATCTTTGCATATTGGTGGCAAATAGTGGTCACCACGCTGGGGCTCGCATTTCTACTGGCGCTCTATAAGAAGGACCGAGCTCTGGGGAAAGCGATACTCACCGCGTCGTGTATCGGCGGACTCCTCGGGTTGGGGGGTCCTCTGTATATGTTGTGGCTCAGCCATACGTCGCCCTATTTCTGGGAAAGCATAAACCGTCTCGGACTCGTCTATACGCATTTCTCCACTTCTTTTGAGCTGTATTACGTCGGTCGATGGATCGTGCTCATCTGTCTGTTCCTCGCGCTCGTATTCTTGAGAATAAAAAAGGAGCATGACCTTGCGAGCGAGAAACCGATTGCGGTGTTTGCCGCGCTGACCGGTATCGCGCTCCTTATTATGGACGGCAGTTATATCATTACCGGACGATGGCTCGAGACGGAATACCACGTACGCCAGATCATTCTGCCATGGCTCGTATTCACAACGACGGCCCTGATCGCGATGCTGTGGCGCATCCGTGCCTCCCTGTCGCGAAACTTGAAAGTAGCGTCCATAATCGTATTGGTCTTTTTAGTAATTGGCAATGTGCGATTTGCGACGCGCTACCCCGCCGATTTCTTCCGTCCGCAGTATCAGTACCACTGGCTCACGCTCCAAACGTATGCGGCTCCCTATAAGTGGCTCGATGAACACGAGAAGTCCCCCGTCGTCGTGTGGGTGAGTCCGCACCGTGCGGGCCATCTTTCATCATATCTGCCGATCTACACCAAACATTTTGTCCTGACGAACCCCTGGGGGAACCTCGAGTTAGTCTCGAACGACGAGGTCAGAGAACGGTATCTCGTTTCCGCGTATTTTGAAGACCCGTCCATTGACCAACTGAAAACAGCCGACGAAATGGGGTTGTATCTTGGGAACAGCAAGGTCGCCTATGACGCAGTAGCCATTAATCACAAGATTGTTCTCTGCCGCGCGGTATTTTTCTGGGATGCCAATCGCGATTGCGGCGAGAACGTGACGCCACAGTCATTGCTCGGCGATGATTTTTTCGCAACGCTTCGGCGCAGGTTTACCGACGACATCAAGCCGAACATTCATGAGTACCTCACAAAATATCACGTGAAATATATTTTAAAAGACAGAGCACTCGACCCAGAATATCAACCGCAAAAGCTCGGCGCCCGGCTTGTATGGCAAAACGAACTGTACCAGATATGGGAACTTGGTACGACGGGGAGCTAACGTATTTATTTTTTCATAACGGCGAGAACCGAGATGCCATAAGGAAAGCTTGTGTGAGTGAGAATTCTTCTTTCAGCGTTGAATATTGAGAAGAAGAATTTGTTCAAGAATGGACTGTTAATGTCGAAGTCCGACTCTCTGCCTTGTATGCCGAATACTCTGCTGAGCACGCGAAGAACGGCGATAGGGAGAAAAAGGAATGTATTGAAATAGGACGACTTTACTTCCTTAAGGGACGTTGATTCCCGTATTTTTTTCAGCAACGACCGCTTGGTATATCGGCGATAATGGTGCGCCACTTCGTCCTGGACGCCCCAAAGAAACATATAGGCCGGGACCATGATAATAACAACTCCTCCCGGTTTCAAGATGCGTTCTATCTCCTGGAGCGCCCAACTCTCGTCCTCCAGGTGTTCAAGAACGGCCATGCCAAAGACCGCGTCAAACGTGTTGTCCGGGAAATTGATTTTGTGCGCATCAATGACGCCCAAATTCTCTCTCCCTTGCAGAATGCCGAACTTCACTGCTTCTTCTGAAATATCGAGACCGTGTGTGTGGTAGCCGTGCTCAGCAAGTTCAGTAACGAAAAGTCCGGAGCCGCAGCCGAAGTCGAGCACCATGGTCTCTGCTGGATTCTTACGCACGAATGCTTGCAGAGTATCTCGCGCAATCATTCGCCGTACAATCATAAGCCAATGCTCCTTTTCAACTTTGAAATAATTTTTATAAAAACTTCTTTCCATTCCTGACGTATTTAAGTCCCATAAATTCCAGTTGAACCGCTCGACATATTCTTTGAGGCATATTCTCCAATCCCGGGTCAGATGCGGGGCGACTTTCTTCAGTTCTATGTTCAGCAATTGTTCTGAACGCGGACGTTTCGCGAAATACGTTTCCGAGAAATAACTGGAATCAACTTCCTGTACCTTCATGTGGTCAGTGAGGCCGAAACATTCAAGCAGATATCGGGCAATATCAGCTCGGTTCCCGCCGCCGCGGCATGCTCCGTGATAGAGGCCATACGCGTCATGGTCAAGAAGGTATTTTATTGATTGGGCGAGGTCATACGTGTGGCAGGGCGTGCCAAATTTATCATTGACGACGGCGAGCTCTTTTGCTCCGGCCCGCAGTTGTTTGATGATTTTGTTGATAAACTTTTTATCCTTCTTAGGACCGCCGCCCATCATCCAGCCGGCTCTGATGACGATTGATTTCGGAAGGGTTTTTGCGACCAGCTCGCCCCCGTATTTTGATTTCCCGTACACGCTCAAAGGGTTCGGTGTGTCGCTCTCTCTATATTCATCTTTCCCACCATCAAAAATACCGGCGGTTGAGATATACACGAGAGGGATATTATGGTCCCGAGCATATTCCACGACGTTCTGCACTCCTCCCGTGTTCGTAGCATAGGCGTCTTCGGGATGGAGCTCGCAGTACTCCATATCGGTCAGAGCGGCAAGATGCACGATATAATTCGGCTTTACTTTTCCCAAATAAGCGCTCACGTCCTTAGCTACCCGCACGTCGAGGCGCTCAAGCCACGGGGTGTTCAGGTCAATATCGGAGGCGCGCACCTGACAGACGTCCTTAAAAACGTCATAGACGGCCTCACCGAGCATGCCGCCGCAGCCTGTTATGACTACTCTGTCGCTTTTGTGTATCACGAAAAATTATAATGCCCCGAATCTATATTTTAGCATTTCGACGATTGTCGGCACAATAACGCTCATTTTTGACCCTGAAGCGAGACCTTCGGTACGCGGAAAATGCGTAACAGGGAATTGAGCAACCGTAAAACCAGCTTTCTTTGCCTTAAGTATCATCTCGGCGTCGATAAAACAACTAGAACTCTTGATTGAGATGCTATCCAAAACTTCTCGCTTGTATATTTTCATAGCGCAATTGATATCCAGGTACCAAACAAAAAACAAAATGCGAATGAGCCAATTATAAACTTCCGATTGCATCTTTCTTCGGAAAGATAATTCTTTTTGAGTCACATATCCACTGAGAACATCCGAGCTCTCTAAAAGATGCATATACGGTAAAAACTCGTACACATCATATTGATTGTCGCCATCGGTGTACATCATGTAGTCATATTTCGCCGCCACGAATCCGTCGCGCAGTGCGGCGCCGTAGCCCATATTCTTCGCATGATGTATTATGCGCACGTTCGGATACTCTCTGACCAAGGCGTCCGCCACCTCGCCGGTTTTGTCCGGACTGCCGTCCTCTACGATAATAATCTCGTACACATCGGTTATTTCTTTCAAAAATTCGCTCACGTACGGCACCAGAACCGGCAGATTTTTTTCATCGTTGTACGCCGGGCAAAAAAAAGATACGCTCGATAGTTTTTTGTTCATATCGGGAGTATACTACAGGGCATTACGATGAAACAAAGCAAAACCTATTTTATCACCGGCGTTGCCGGTTTTCTCGGGAGCCATCTCGCGGAGAATCTTCTGAAGGACGGGCACCGCGTCATCGGCTGTGACAATCTCGTCGGCGGCTACCTCGACAACGTTCCGGTCGGGGTCGAATTTCATATGGCCGATTGCCTCGACCGCGCCAAGATGGTTGAACTTATGCGCGGTGTGGACGTGGTCTACAACACCGCCGCATACGCCTATGAAGGACTCTCGGTTTTCTCTCCGCATATCGTGACACAAAGCATCTACGGCGTGACCGTGTCGGTTGTTTCGGCCGCGATCGCGAATAAAGTAAAACGGCTCGTACAATGCTCTTCGATGGCACGCTACGGGACCCAGCCGACGGTGCCGTTCACGGAAGATATGTCGCCCCTTCCGCAGGACCCCTACGGTATCGCAAAATACGCCGCTGAACTTACCGTGCGCAATCTCTGTGACGTCCACGGAATGGAATATGTCATCGCGGTGCCGCATAACATCATCGGTCCGCGTCAGAAATACGACGACCCGTTCCGCAATGTGGCGTCAATCATGGTCAATCTCATGCTACAAGGTCGTCAGCCGATTATCTACGGAGACGGGGAACAAATGCGTTGTTTCTCTTTCATAGACGATGTAGTCGCGCCACTCAAACGTATGAGTACTGACATGGCACCAGTAGGAGAAGTCATCAATATCGGTCCGGACGATAAGTTCATCACTATCAACGAGCTCGCCGCGACTATCGCAAAACTGCTCGATTTCAGACTTGCACCCATTTATATGCCTGGCCGGCCACAAGAGGTAAAGTACGCAACCTGCAGTGCGGACAAGGCGCGAAAGTTGCTTGACTACAAAACGACGGTCTCACTTGAAAACGGTCTCACCAGCATGATTGACTATATCAATACGCGCGGTACCAAGTCGTTCCTTTATCATCTTGACCTTGAGATTGTGAGCGATAAGACGCCACGAACCTGGAAAGACCGCCTCTTTTGATATTTTTATGTATCTCGGAAAAAAAGTCAGCATTGTGTTCCCGGTTTATAACGAAAAGGAAAATATTCGCGCAGCGATTGAAGAGTTCATGCGGCATCCGGCAGTGGATGAAATTATCGCCGTGGATAATAATTCTAAAGACGGCAGCGACAAAGAAATACAGCTTACCTCTGCGAAATACGTGAAGGAGATAACACAGGGATACGGCGCGGCGCTTCGGCGCGGCATGCGCGAAGCAACAGGCGACCTCATCATTACCTGCGAGCCGGACGGCACCTTTCGCGCGAGCGATCTTGACCGCCTCCTCGTGTACAGCCAAGAATACGATGTCGTGTTCGGCACGCGCACCTCGCGCAATCCGGTATGGTCGGGCGGCGACCCGGGCGCGAATATGTATTTCTCGCTACGCCTCGGCAACTGGGCGGTCGCCAAACTTCTTGAGTATCTCTTCAACGGCCCTTCATTTACTGACGTGGGGTGCACGTACAAACTAATTCATCGTCTGTCGTACGAAAAAATAAAAGACTCGTTTACGGTAAATGGCAATTGGTTTTCCCCCGAATATATGATCAGAGTTCTCCAGCATACGCTTTCTGTTGTTGAGATTCCGGTACAATATGGCGCGCGCATCGGGATGTCCAAAATCACGGGTAAAGTTTCTAAAGCAATAAAACTCGGATTTCGCATGATATTATTCATTATCGTTGAACGAATCAAGTCATGGTTAAAATAAGAGAATATATTGCACAACACCGCCCGCCCGTCGTCCTGATGGCGATAGTATTGCTCTTGACGACCGTCCCGGTCTTCGAAACAGCCTTCGTGATTGGAGATGCGTGGCTGGGCATTCTCCCCCCAATCACCGATGGAATATATGACGCGCGCGTGCAAACAATCGGGGAAGGGCATTTCACCGGCGGCAACGCGTTTTATCTTGAACACAGCGACGACCCGCCGCTCGTCATCTTCGCCGGCGCATGGATAAACGCAACCCCTCTTCTTATCGGAGTTCCGTTCGTTACGGCAATGGTGGTCAATTTCATTATATGGAGCTTGCTGTTCGCAATAACTGCATATTTGCTGCTTCGCGAATTGCGTGTCTCCTCATGGATCGCCGTATTCGGCACGCTGTTTTTGTACGTGCAATCATATGGACACGTGTTGCGGCCGGTCAATCTCCAAACAGTGTATCCATTTTATTTTTTATTCTATTTATTTCTCCTGCGCCTTATCCGAGAACAGAGTCGTAAGAATATCATTCTTCTTGGTCTCGTCGCTGGTGCGACCTTCTACTTCTACTCCTATCTGTGGCAAACCGTCGTTATCACTCTCGGTATTCTCTTTCTCTACGCGCTTGCTCGCAGAAATTGGCCACTGCTGAAAGCGACACTCCTTTCATCACTCTTGGGGGGAATCATTGGTCTCCCTGTGCTGCTCTATGCGCTCTGGCTTTCTCTCGCGTCGCCGTATTTCTGGGAAAGCGTCGGCCGCCTTGGGCTTGTGAATACCCACTTGCCGATGGCTGAGGTCATCTATTCTGGCGGATGGATCGGTATTGTGTGCGCTTTTCTGGCGATACTTTTTTGGCGTGCGCGAACACTTCGAGAAAACAAGGAGTTCATTCTGCTCGGTTCGTTCCTCGCGATAAGCGGGTTCGGCCTATGGGTTATGGAGGGGAGCAACCTTATCACCGGTAAGTTATTAGAGACTGGTGAACACATGCCAGGTTTAATATTCCCATGGCTTATCGTTGCGCTCGTCAGTCTCGGCACGTTTGTATGGAGAAACCGCGTTCAGTTGTCGAGCGGGTTGCGTGTATTGGCAACGTGTACGTTTCTTGTGTTATTGATTGTGAACATACGGTATGGGTATGCCCATCTTGGGCAGTTTTTACCACCCTATGTCGACCGCACAATTTGGCAAGCGAACGAGCAATATGCAAAACCGCTTGCGTGGTTGCAAGATAAGGAGAAGAATCCCGTTGTCGTATGGAGTAATCCAAGCTACATAACGACCCTCCTCCCTACGTATACGAGACACTTCTCGCTTCAGACCTATTGGGGGATGTTGGAGCTGCTTCCTGACGGTGAGGTTCGCGAGCGGTATCTCATCACACAGTATTTTAATAATCCAACCGTCTCCGACCTCAAGAACAACATGGAGTCTTATCTCGGCCGTCAGGACACGGCGCATATCGCAAAAACAATTGAGCGCGGCATCAAGATTTGCCGGATACTTTTTTTCTGGGACAGGACCAAAAACTGCGGTATTCCGCCGACGCCGCAACAGCTGCTCGGCGAAAAATTCTTCATTGACCTCGAGGCGAAATTCCAGACCGATATAAAGCCCAACATCAAAGCGTATCTCAAAAAATATCACGTGTTGTACATGTTAAAGGACAAAACACTGGATTCTACGTATCATCCTGAAACGCTTGGAGCAGTGCTTGTGTATACAGACGGCCGTTTTGAATTGTATAAGATGCAGTACTAAGGAACATTGTTTATGGGCTTTATCGTTACATTTGGCGGAATACCGTACATGACGCTATTAGGCGGGACGTCTTTATTGCACAACGATAGCGCCCCAATTTGAGAGTTACTGCCAACTTGTAGAGAACCGATTAATTTAGCCCCCGTATACACAACAACGTTATCGCCGAGTTGCGGCATGCCGCCATCACGCTTGCTTCCAAGCGTAACACCATTGTAGATGGTTACATTTTTGCCTATTTTTACTTCGGCGCCTATCGTTATATCGACGAAGTGCGGCAGGAACAATCCCGGACCAATGTCTGCATACGGCGAGATATCGTTGGCGAACCGATATTGCCGCCACATTCTAATTCGAAATTGCCCGCGCCAGCTTTTACGGACAAACAGCTGATTCACGCGTAGCCAAAATACGCACGCGAAGCCAGGTTTGTGTCTCATCACTCGACGGGTCTGCATTATTCGTGCTATGAGCGATGCTCGCGGATCAATCTTCAAATCATGAACGGCGGCATCTTGACAGACCGTGTCCCAGAAAGAAGTTGGTTGCGTAGTGTCGGTCATGAAGTGGAATATATCACGCCGAGCGATGTATGTAAGATGCGAGGCCGCCAGGGCGAGAAATTGCGTACACTTCTGCGCCAACATCTCGTGCCAGAATACGCACCGCTTGTATCAATTGGTTAGAAACTGGTCCGACGAGAGCAATGGATTCCGTTGTTGGATATCGCAGGAGCATCGTGTATCCAAGAGCGCTTTTATCCTTCGGACGACCTTCGGGAGTTACTTCTACGAGTTCTGCTCCAAGTTTTTTATGAAAATTCATCACAGGGTCATGACCATCGGAGAGATATTCTCGCACGAAGTTCACGTTCGGTGTTTCTCCAACTTTTGGTACCAGTTTCGATTTAAAGCTCGCACTGCAGATGGAAACACATGAGATTCTGTTGTCAGCATAAGAAAAAGATATCTGCCCAGCGAGTGCGCCATGCGCATCAATGGCGCCGAGCGTCAGATAATCGCCGAGATATTTCTTATATTCGCGCTCACTTTTAACAAGCGGCTGCCAGCAGTGGTTATAGAGCGCCTGCGATGCTTCGCTTAGCGGAGACTGCGGCGGTATCACAATGAAATGAAATTCGGCGCTATGCATGAGTTCATATACCGAATCCATCTTCCCACCCAACATTTTTTTAAGAACAGTGCGCTGAACCTTGCCGGTAGACGTCATTGGTAACTCATCGGCGCGTGCTACCGCGAGATACTTCGGTGTCTCATACGCGCGGAGCGCCTCATGCTCAGTAAGCAATGCAAGCTTCAAGCGACGCAGAGCATTCGCCGGTTCAACATCCTCTTTCCAAACTATGACTGCGCCAACTTCCTCGCCGTACCGTTTATCTTCTACGCCGATCACATATGCCTGCTCGATGTCGGCGTCAATTTTTTTAAGCGCATTCTCAACGGCGACCGGGGAGATATTGACGCCGCCTTTGATGATTATTTCCTTAGAACGGCCTATGAGGAAGAAGAACCGCTGGCCATGAACCTCCTTCCAATACCCAATATCGCCGGTCAAAAAGTATCCATTGCGGAAGGCGGGCTCGTTACCGATATAGCCCCGCATAACCGCAGTACCTTTGACGATGAGTTCGCCCTCCTGTCCTCCGCCGAAAATATGTCCATTCTCATCAGCGATATCAACGCTGGCCCATTTCATCGGGGTTCCTATAGAATTTTCTGCCACGGCTTCAGCATACTGTTTCTCTGACAAACCCATCGGCACGCCAGTCACCCTTAGGGCAGTTTCCGTCTGGCCATAGCCCTGATACAGCGGAATAGAAAACCTCTGCATAAACTCAAGTGCATCCGATGCCACGACGGGCGCGGAACCGAGCTGGATTCGGTTTAATTTTAAGCTGTTCTTTATCGCACTGAATTCTTTTGTTCTGCCGAGCTGGTCAAAGACGATGGAGGGGACGATTGACGTAAGCGTCGCGCCGCTATTCGCCGCCTGCTCCCAGAAATGCGAGTTGGAGTAGCGAGGCGGTATCGCGATTGAAGCGCCCGCGATGAGGGACGCGAGACAGAAGGTAGTGGAATTAATGTGGTGGAGCGGCAGTTCGACGAGGAAACAATCGTTCTCACCAATGTGCAACCAATCAATAATGCCTTGTGCGTTGACGGCCAGATTTTGCAGCGTTAATTGCGCCCCCTTGGGATGCGCGGTTGTGCCGGAGGTAAAGAGTATGAGCGCCTCATGAGAAAGGCTGGGCATCCAAGGAACCTTTTCAGCGCTCGGAGGTCGTTTCTCCTGTCCGAGGACATGTTTTGCCCCGCTTGTGCGGATTTTAAACTCGCGTAGCTCTGCCGTATCGCGCTTTGTGTCGAGCGGTACGGTCACAATCCCTGTGCTCCATGCCGCCCAGCTTAGTATCAAGAGGTCGACGCAGTTGCCGAGCTCGAGCGCGACACGGTCGTCCGCATGGAGTCCGTTGCTTTGCAGATACGCGGCGGCGGCCTCCACTTTTGTGAGTAGCATAGCGCGCGAAAGCTCCTCTGTAATTGCGCCTTCCTCATCGCAGACGAGGAGCGCTGGTCGGTCGGGACTGGCAACCGCAAGCGCACGAAGGTGTTCGTGCAGGTTTTTCATAAGTATGCATTATAGCGTAAGATATAGGTCTGAATGAAATCCCCCACTCTTCTTAAAGAATTAACGTTCGCCTACCGTACCCTTATCGAAACAATCGGTAGATACCTGGTTGCCGGCAGTATCGGTGCAATGACGAACATTACGCTCCTCTTTATCTTCACTGAATATATCGGGTTGCATTACCTTGTATCGGCTGGCATTTCGTTTATTCTGGCGTGCGGCGTCGGTTTCTCTCTTCAGAAGTTCTGGACCTTTCAGGACCGTTCGGTTGAAAGCATCCATACACAGGCAGCAGGATACTTTGTCATTTCAACAATAAATTTCTTTCTTAATATTGCTCTGCTGTATTTTTTGGTTGAATGGACGCATATCTGGTATATCTTGGCGCAAGTCATTGTCAGTGCCCTTATCGCCGTCTCCAGTTTCATCTTGTATCGGCATGTGATTTTTTTGGTAAAAAAGTGATGCATGGTATCATTTCCACATGTCTTTTTTGCGCTCGCATAAGGTAGAGATTGGCATTTTTATTCTCGCTCTTTTGGTGCGTCTTGTATTTTTCGGATTGAGTTACTCGGCTCATGACGGGAACCTGACGAGCGTTATCAATGCCGGAGACGGGTACTACGATATCGCACAAAACCTCGTTGCCGGTCACGGATACTCCGTCGCCCACGAGCCGCCATATACGCCCACGTCATTTCGGACGCCGGTGACCTCGTACTTTATCGCGTTGATGTACTTTCTCTTCGGGAGTTATTTCGCCGCAATCTTCGTGCACATGTTACTCGGTAGCATCATCCCGTTGCTTGGAATGAAACTGGCGCGATTCATGACCGACATACGGGGTGTAAGCATTGCCGTAGGTATTTTTCTGGCACTTGAGCCAGTCGGGGCGTTACTCTCCATACAGTTTTTGAGCGAGACGTTGTTTACGTTTCTATTCTTGTTGTCGTTACTGTATTTGTTCAGCTACTGGAAGAATAAAACACTAACACCTCTTCTTTTGTCCGCATTTTTGCTCGGTTTATCTACTCTCACTAGACCAACCGTAGAATACCTTCCGGTCATTATTATCGCACTCATCATATGGGAGTCGCGCGCTCAATTATCGCGAACAGTATTTGTGCGTGTCGGACTGTATGCGCTCGTCTTTTTAACAACTCTTTCACCGTGGCTCTATAGAAATTTTCAGACGTTCAGCGTTCTAGGATTGAGTTCGCAGCAAGGTTTCGCTCTGTACGCTATTGTTGTGCCATCAGTACTCGCAATCCAGAACGGGACTAATTTTTCGCAAGAAGTCATTTCGGGGGCAGAAGGCATCAATACTAATTTTGCGCAATCCGCTGAATATTCAAAGCTGGCCATACCAATATTGCTGAGCCACCCGAAAGCGTTTGCTCTTCTATATGCAAATACCTCGTTTAGTTTCTTTACCTACGACGGCATATTTGAAGTGTTGCGCTACATCAGATTCAACAACTTCGATGTTGACGGCGGAATGTTTGCCGTATTAAGTCAGGCGAAAGTCGCTAGCGGTATACCGCTTGGCACCCCTACACTTTTCTTACTCCTGTCTGCGCCGCTAAAGGTGCTGAATTATCTTCTTGCACTGTCGACCACACCGCTCGCGTTTATCCTTATCGGCCGCGCACTGTGGTTTTTGATTACCTGCGCATTTTTGGCGGGGGCCTGGCGATTCCTGCGCCGAGAACGGCAGAATATATACGCTCTTGCCGCAGTGAGTATTGTCGTATACATTATGCTAACAACGATTGCCGTCGGGTTTACGATAACGACCCGCTACCGCATGCCGGTTAACGCGTTTATCTTCACCATCGCCGCATATGAGGCAGTCCTACTCGCGTCGTGGTGCCGTAAAAAATTCTATGCGTACAACATGCGATAATCGTTCACATGCCCCATTCACCGATACCGTACACCGGACGTGACCTCGAAGAAGCGATGTCAGTTGCGCCGCCCAAGTATCACGCGTGGATACTTTCGCAATTCGAACCCTATTTGGGCAATACGGTTGTGGAAGTAGGTGCGGGGTCGGGGAATTTTTCATCGCAACTGCTTCGAAAGATGAGTGGTACGCTGATTGCCGTCGAACCTTCCGCGCAAATGTTCCCTTTATTGGAGCGACGCTTCGCAGGTGACCCCCGTGTTATGTGCGAGCCGCATTTCTTCGCGGATGTGGCGTCCCGTTATCGCGGTTCGCTTGATTCAATCGTGTATGTGAACGTTTTGGAGCATGTGAGGGATGATTTCCAAGAACTTGTCCTGGCGCGCGACACCCTCAAACTGGGCGGCCACCTTTGTGTTTTCGTTCCGGCACTTTCGTTCCTGTATAGCGAGTATGATGCGAGTGTCGGGCATTATCGGCGCTATGCGAAACAACAGCTCGCGGCGCTCATGCGTGAAGCAGGATTTGAGATTGTAAAGCTTCGCTACTTTGATATAGCCGGCATTCTCCCATGGCTTCTGTTCATGAAACTTCTGCGGCGCCCGCTCACATCCGGCAGCGCGGGGCTCTATGATACTCTGGTCGTACCTATCATGCGAAAGGTCGAATCGTATGTTTCGCCCCCCATAGGCAAAAATCTTATAGTTGTGGGACGGAAACCGATAGTTTAGGATACGGTATGACCTACAAAAAACTCTCCATCATCATTCCTGCGTACAATGAGGAGCGGACCATTGTAGAGCTCTTGGGAAAGGTACAGTGCGCCGCTATTTCGCTCGAAAAGGAGATTATTGTCGTGGACAATAACTCAAGCGACACAACAGCCGCACTCGCAACTTCGGTTGGGGGGGTGCGGGTTATACACGAGAGCCGGCGCGGCAAAGGGGCGGCGGTGAAGAAAGGCATCGCAGAAGCCACCGGAGATGTCGTCATCTTTCAGGACGCGGACCTTGAATACGACCCCGATGATTATGCAAGCGTTATTGCGCCCATTCTGGATGGCGCGGCAGAGGCTGTATTAGGGGTCAGAAAAGCGGACCGTCACAGCAACTGGTATATCTATTATTTCGGACTTCTCGGTAACGGAGCCATCACGCTACTCACGAACGTGCTGTATGGGAACAACGCCGGTGAATATGAGGGGTGTTACAAAGCGTTCACTATGCGGCTCGTGCGAACGGTCGAAGTAAAGACGGACAATTTTGATTTTGACAACGAGCTGGTGTGCAAACTCCTCAAGCGCGGCGTCCGTATGGTTGATGTGCCGATACGGTATTATCCCCGCAATTATGCCGAAGGCAAAAAGATAACGTGGCGCCACGGCTTCCTCATCTTGTGGACCGTACTTAAATATCGTTTTATTGATTAATCATTTTCCGCAACTGTGAAAATCTACTATATCGCGAATGCCCGAATGCCAAATGAAAAGGCGCACGGCATCCAGATAGCCAAGATGTGCGAAGCTTTTATAACATCCGGCGTTGACGTGACGTTGGTGGTGCCGAGCCGCGGCTCCGGGAACTTGAAACAATTCTACGGTCTCGCGCACGAAATTCCTCTGCGTCGCTTGCCGGTGTGGAACCTGCAGTTCCTTGGGCCGATTGGATACCGGCTTACCGCGTTCCAGTTTGCGTTAAGTTCGCTTCTCTATATGTGGGCGAAAGCACTTTTGAGAGAGCGCTTTATTGTCTACACGATTGATATGGATTCCTTTTCTTTCGCGCCGCTCGCGTGGGTGCCGCGTCCCTTATGTGCCGAGATGCACAGCACGAAAAGGTCTATTTTTTTAGTACGGCGCTTTTTTAAGTGTGCGCACATTATTGCAACCAACCGATTGATCGCTGACGGGCTCGCACAGACGTTCGGGCTACCTCCGGAGCGCATATGCGTCGAGCCGAACGGCGTCGATGAGTCGGTGTTGCAAAACGATATTTCACCGCACGAGGCGCGCGCCAAGCTTAATCTTCCCCCTACTGAACCTTTTGCGTTATATGCAGGACGTTTCTATAAATGGAAGGGTTTGGAAATTCTTGCAGATGCAGCGGCGAGCTCGCCTCTCCCCATCTATCTTGTGGGAGGCACTCGCGAGGAGTATGAGCACGTAACAAAAAAGAGCGGCGAGATGCTGCATTTCGCCGGAGCGAAGTCGGCCGACAAGGTGCCTTTGTGGCTTGCGGCGGCGGATGTGTTGCTTATGCTCGGGACAGCAAGGAACGAATATTCGTATCGGTACACCTCGCCGATGAAGATATTTGAATATCTTGCCGCCGATAGACCGACTGTGGCCTCTCGCACTCCTGCCGCGACAAGTATTATGCAAGAAAATACGGCCTTTTGGTACGAGCCCGACAATGCCCATTCGCTCGCGCAAACGATACATGAGGCATACACAAGCCCGGAGGCAGAGGTAAAGATACGAGCCGGTCGCACCCTCGCGGCGGCGCACACTTGGCGGCGGCGCGCCGAGCGCATTCTCGCTTTTTGCGTTTCGATAGAGGAGAATACAGATAATCTATGAAAAATAGCGATGCTGTTTTGTTTGCGTATAAAAAAGCCATGGGAAACAGCGATTGGTACCAGACACGCGCATTGCCGTGGCGGAAACGCCTAAGGCGCTATCCGTTCCTGACTCTCCGCTATGCGCTCATTGACCGTTTTTGGAACATCACCATCGCGCTTGGCTTGCATGGCCCGTTCTTGCAAGCGCGCACCTTTTGGGGCGACCATATGCAAATCGTATTTCCTGATTATCGTTCCATCTATCATCACGGCCTTATCGACGGGCGCGAATTGCCGGTAGAAAACTTCCTCGTCCAATTTCTCCAGGAAGGAGACGTGTGCATCGATATCGGCGCGAATGTCGGCTTTTATACACTCCTGGCCTCGGTACTCGTTGGAGAGAGCGGAAAGGTGCATGCATTTGAGCCGACTCCGCGCACCTTTGAAGTTCTTTGTAAAAATACCGCCGACAAGAATAACGTGATGCGCATTAATGCTGCGCTGATGGATGCGGAAGGGAAACGGCGTCTCGTTGATTACGGCGTTCTGAAATCCGGCCTCAATGCGATTCTTCCCGACTCCGGAGCACCCGAGGCATTGAACGTCGTCCCTGTTGAGACGACGACGCTTGACTCGTACTGCCTCATGCACGGTATACGGCCGACATTTATAAAAATAGACACGGAAGGCGCGGAAGAAATGGTACTAAAAGGCGGCCGCAGGACGCTAGAGGCACATCACCCGACTCTTATCATAGAGGTCCAGCGCGAATCCCCGCAGAGCGTTGTCGCATTGCTAGCCGACATCGGATACCGTGCATATCAATTCGCCGGGAATACGCCGGCGCCGTATGTGAGCGGAGACGCAATTGCGTGTCCCAACATGCTTTTCATGTATGGAAATTAAAAAAGCACTCACCTTTCGTGCCTCGTCCATCGGTGACTGTTTGATGGGGAAATATCTGCTTGAAAATATTCATGCGGCGTATCCACACGCGCGCCTCGGCATTGTGGTAGCAAGCCGCGCCGAAATGATCCGCGATCTTTTTGCGGCGTACCCGTGGCTGGAAGTTATTGAGGC
>CAYHMS010000002.1:33939-47602 GCA_964357805.1 uncultured Candidatus Saccharibacteria bacterium
CCGAAATGATCCGCGATCTTTTTGCGGCGTACCCGTGGCTGGAAGTTATTGAGGCAAATCGTCGCAACCCCGTATCTCTCTTTTCGCTATGGAAAAAGTATCATGAAAGCGATCTAGTCGTGACGCAATACGCCGGCAAGCTCGGCGGAAAATTCGGTTTGGCGAGCAAGCTATTCGCTCGGGTCATCGCGAAACAGGGCGGGCTTATTGGCTTTACCGATGCATCCGAATGGAATGCCGCGCTTTACGACAAACTTGTGCCGATGCGCCATAAGCGCGCGCCTGCCGAACTTGAGCGTGAAATTCTTCGTACTATAGGTATTCCGTTCGCATCCGAACATCCGATGATGCGATGTATTCCAATACCAGACGTTACCGAAAAATTCAAACTCATTTCTGGCAGCTATATCATCGTGCACCTTTTCGCGGGCAATGCCGGCCGCGGATTGAGTCCGGATAAAAAACGCGCACTGCTCGTCGCGCTCGCTGAAAAGATTCCCGCCGCGCGCTTCGTGGTCAGCGGCTCCGCCGCTGATAGAAAAGAAGCGCTCGTAGCGGCACACGAGTTGTCCGCGACCGTGATAGCCGGAGAAGCGACCCTGCAAGAAATGATGAATCTCATTATGAAAAGTCGCGGAGTCGTCAGTGTTGATACTGGCGTCGCACATATTACGGCACAGCTCAGTAAACCGCTTATCGTACTCGCCACCTGCGTCGGGCTCCACTGGTGGAGGGATGAGCAATATGGCCGGGAGGCGCCCATACGCCTCTTCACGCATGCCGAACCGGACGGCCATATGTTTAAAGAATATCCCGACTGCATCAACACTATTGATATGCAAGAAGTCGCACGAGCCTCGCTATGAGTCCGATAGCTATTGTTCGGTGGATTGTGAAGCAGCCCTTTGTCGCCGTTACCGATATAGTGGCGTGGCTGGAGGACTATCACTTTCCGGCTTCTTTTACTTGGCGAACCAAATTGAATCATGTTCTGGAGAGATACGAGCCGGATACGACGCAGTTTTTCAAAAATACTATTACACCGGGTATGACCGTGGTAGATGTTGGAGCCAATCTCGGTTATTTTACGAGGTTAGCCGCTTCGCTCGTTGGCCCGACCGGCTCGGTATATGCCTTTGAGCCGGATGAAGAAAATTTTTTGTTGCTGAAGAAGAATACAGAACATTTAACGAATGTGCACACAATCCGTAGTGCTGTGTCCGACACGGAAGGCGCGGTTACATTCTATCTCTCGAATAAAATGGGCATGCACTCGCTCCTTGAGAAGAACGGCAGCGGCCGGAGCGTTACCGTGCCGAGCACAACTCTTGACCGCCTCTATGAAAAAACGGACATCCACTTCGTTAAAATTGACGTGGAAGGAGCAGAGGAGTCCGTATTCCACGGGATGAAGAAGCTCCTATCGCGCAAGCCGATAATCGTATTTGAATATAACCCCTGGGACTCAAAGGCGCTCGTGGATGAATTAGAAAAATCCCACGCCATATTTAAAATTCTCCGCGGCGGGATGCTTGAAAGAACGATGACGGAAGCGTCGCGCTTAGACGGCAAGAAAGGCACTAATCTCGTCCTTATGGACTCTTAGAACGCAAAGGTGGCGTATGTATTTTCAAAATAAGCCGCCTTGTTTCGGTAGTATTCCCAGTCCATCGGTTCATGTGTCGTAACGATATGCGGAACAGTACCAAACCATGCCGCTACGTTTGAAAAGGTCGTGTTAGTGCCGATGACGGCGCTACAGCGCGCGAGTAAGAAAAGGTTCGTTTCGGTGTTGCCGTACACCACCCGATGGTCATATCCGGCAAACGTTTCTTCCGGTATAGGGAGGTCAGAAACGATAATCAGTGCAACATCTCTTGCGTGTAAGTTTTTTTCTCGCATATATTCATCAACCACCGTCCTTACCCGCTTTGCAGAGATGAGGAAGTCGCCGTGAGGGAATCCAAGAAACGGCTTTTGTCGCACGTGTACGCCAATGAGAGTACGCTCTGCGGGCAGAGAAGAAACGGTACTTCGTATGTTTTCCCGCACTCGTTCATGTGGCGTAAAAGCCACAACTATTTCTTTACGGTACTTCTCAATACCGACCGGGTTCCTGAATACCCATCCGAAAAAATAGAGAGAACCGCACGTTTGTGCAATCGGCAACGGCTTCGTCGGAGGTAGAAATATCGGAGCTCTCCACGCCCGGAGCGAGCATGCCCCGTTCCTTGTGCCTATATACCGCGCGTAGAGGGCATGTGCCGCCTTGAGAAGCCATGGATAGCCGTACGCCGAATGGTTCACCACTCGCGCGCCTATCTCGAGTCCATAGGCATAGATGCTCATGCGGTTTACCAGCTCGTTCCCTAATTCTTTACAGCCCGGTTTGACGATGACGAGCTTTTTCGGATTCATAATTATAAAATAATCTGCCAATCTTTCTTTAGTATCGGCAGGTTCCATGCCATATTTTCTCGCGCATACCGATGCACGAACAATCGCTGGCGCGGATTTTCATAGAGAAGACAATCAACCAGAAACATAAACGAAGAGTCCATGACGTGTATCTCTTCCGCGTGCTCTAGAACGCCGCAATAGTCAAAAATATTGTCAGTGAGGTTTGTGTCCGGCCGCAGTGTCGGTAAAGTCGAATGAATCTTTGCTAGGTCGATAGGATAGCGCGCATCATCATGCAGAAATAGGTAGGGTTCTACCGCGTGCATTTTTTGCGACAGGGATTGCTCTCTCTCCTTGTCGCGCTCCACGTAGAAACTGTTCCACAAAGCTTCCAAAGGGAGTTCGGCAAATGTATACATCTGCCGCTCATACTTTATTCCCGACTCAACGTCATACGTGCCAATAGCGAGTATCTTATCGTAATGCATTGTGCTTAAAAAAAACCTATTTAAGATACGAAATCTCGCCGCCTCTTTATGAGACCGTATAACGTGGAGACGGAAATTTTTTAAATCTCGGTACAGAAACGATACGGACGGTTCGTTCTGCTGAAAACAAAAAAGACCGACTCGGTCGTATCGCTTGCACTGTTCTCGCACGAGCCCATTACACACGATATGGTCGCCAAGTCCGAGCGGGTGATAAATTAATATGCTAGACACTACTTATTTTTACTATAGTATGGGGATTAATGAAAGCCGCAGTACTAGAGGCCATCAACGCCCCGCTCACGTTCGCCGAGGTGGAGCTCACGCCGCTCGCCTTTGGGCAGGTGCTGGTGAAGGTGCTCGTGAGCGGTATATGCGGTTCACAACTGCAGGAGATCGCCGGCAACAAAGGCAATGCAAAATTCATGCCGCATCTCCTTGGGCACGAAGGGTGCGGTATTGTTGAAGATATCGGGCTTGGCGTGACCAAAGTAAAGAAAGGCGATAAGGTGGTCATGCACTGGCGCAAATCAGACGGCATTGAATCGGACTTCCCCCAGTACATTTTTAAGGGCAAGAAGATGCAAAGCGGCAAAGTGACCACCTTTAGCGAATATTCTATTGTCTCAGAGAACCGCATCACACCGGTGCCGCAGGACACGCCGAATGATTTATGCACCCTGCTGGGCTGTTCTCTCTCTACTGCGCTCGGCACCGTCAATATTGAAGCAAATGTACATGCGGGGGAAAGCGTCATGATTGTCGGCGCGGGAGGTCTGGGCGTAAATCTCATTAAGGCGGCAAAGATAGTTGGTGCGCACCCGATTATTTCTATTGACATCCACGAACACAAACGCGCATCAGCCAAGGCGCTTGGCGCGGACCTCTATATTAATGTAGCGACGCACAATATCGCAGAAACGCTCAAAAAAGAACTTGGGATTAAGGATATTGATGTGATTATTGAAACGTCTGGCGCAAAAGAGAGTATTGAAACGACAATTCCGCTCCTCTCGGGTACCGGGCGCTATATTTTTGTCGGTCAGCCGAAGCCGGGCGAAAGTATAGAGCTTAAAAATGCACTGCACCTCTTCGGCGGAGAGGGGAAAATGCTTCGCGCAACGCAGGGGGGTAGGTTCTCGCCCGGCAAGGAAATCCCTCGCTACGTCAAACTGCACCAAGCGAAGGTGCTTACTATAGACGACATTATTACGCATCGGGTCAAACTTGATGGAATTAATGATGCCATTGAGCTCGTGCGCAAGGGGATGGCGGGGCGCATCATGATAGACATAGCGCAATGAAATTTCTTCTTGAGGCGTATAAGCGAATGCTTTTTATACGACTTGCCCAACAAGAGTTGGTGAAGCATTATTTGGATAAGAAGGTCTTCAGCATGGTTCACTTTTATGTTGGACAAGAAGCGGTGGCAGTGGGTGTATGCGACGCGCTCGGAAAAGAAGATATGGTACTGGGCAACCATCGCTCGCATGGGCACTACTTGGCAAAAGGCGGAAGCTTCAGAACGATGGCCGCCGAGCTCTTCGGCCGTGCGACCGGTTCGGCGCACGGCAAGGGCGGCTCCATGCATCAGATAGGTCGGTCTGTCGGATTTATGGGCTCCACGCCGCTTCTTGGCAGTGTCGCTCCTATAGCCGCTGGCGTGGCATTCGCGCAGAAGTACAACAAGAAGAAAGGAATCGTCGCCGCATTTTACGGGGACGGAGCTTCAGAAGAAGGGGGAGTGTACGAGACGTACAATCTCGCGGCGCTCTATGCCGTACCCCTTCTTCTTGTTATTGAGAACAATGGATGGTCTATAAACTCGCATAGTAAGAACCGCCGCGCGCCCGGCTACGACATACAGAAAATAGCAACCGGACTCGGCATGCGCTATGAACGTGCCAACGGCAATGACTACAAAGATGTGGTCACGAAGGCGCACGCGCTCGTTAAGAGCATTCGCGCCGAAAAGGGCCCAGCCGTTTTGGAATGTATGGTCTATCGGCATATGGCCCACTCCACGCCGCTTATGGAAGAAAAGTTTCGGCAAGAAGACACCCTTCTGCGCCGGCAAAAAGAAGACCCTATTAAGAAGCTCAGAAAGGCGCTTCAGGCATCAGGAGTTTTGGCGATGACATGTGACGCTGAAGAACAAAAGCTGCGCTCGCGCATTCGTGCGGATATCGCATGGGCGCTCAAACAGCCGTTCCCCGCAAAAAAGGAACTGTATACAAACGTCTATGCGTGAACCGATTAAATTTGTAGATGCGCTTAAGGAAGCGACCGAACAGCTCTTACAGAGCGACCGCCGCGTTTTCGTTCTCGGACTGGGTGTCCCACAAGGCACGGGGGGTCTCGCCGCGCTCGTACCGGCGTATCCTGGCCGCATCCTAGACACTCCCACCTCCGAAGTAGCGCTTACCGGCCTCGCCGTGGGTGCGGCGATAGGAGGACTGCGACCAATCGTGTACCACGACCGCGTGGAATTCAGTTTGCTTGCCGCGGACCAGATATTCACGCAGGCGGCAAAGTGGCGCTATATGTTCGGCGGCGAGGGTGGAGGGGCGCCCGTCACCCTTCGCATCGTCATAGGGCGTCAGTGGGGGAATGGCCCCCAGCACTCCCAAGCGCTGTATGGCATGTTCGGTTCGGTGACTGGCCTGCGGGTTGTCATACCCTCTACTCCGCGCATGGCGAAAGGGCTTCTCGCCGCCGCAGTGCGTTCAGACGACCCAGTCGTTATCCTTGAACCACGCTGGCTCTATGGGATAAAAGAAAAGGTGCCAGCTACACTGTACGAAGTGCCGCTTGATAAGGCGCGCGTGGTCGCAAAAGGGGATGCCATCACCGTAGTCGCCTACGGCGATGCATTCTTCACCGCACAACAAGCACGTACGCTTCTCGGCGATGATGCGAAACGCATTGAGCTCATAGACCTCGTATCGTTGAAGCCGATTGACCACAAGACCATTAACGCCTCGGTCAAAAAGACCGGGCGTCTGCTTACCGTTGACACAACGAGCGGCGCATTCAGTGTCGGTTCTGAAGTTATCGCTAAGGCCGCACAGCAACACATAAAGCTGAAGTCCGCTCCGCGCGCGCTCGCCTGTCCCGATGTGCCGTGCCCGACCTCGCCGGCGTTGAGCCAATACTGGTATCCAACGAAGGTGGACGTTGCGAATGCCATACGAGAGATGCTGGGGAAGCCGAAACTGAAGACGAAACTATCTTTTGACGAACTGCATCTCGCACCGTCAATCACCATAGAATGAAAAAAATCCTCATTGTCGGAGAGAGCTGTAAAGATGTATTCGTCTACTGCAGAGCCGAGCGCCTTGCGCCTGACCTGCCAGTGCCTGTGTTGAGCATTATTGAAAACACGGAGAACCCCGGCATGGCGGCGAACGTAGAACGGAATATAAAAAGTATTTTTCCGAATGCGGACCTCTATACCAACGATGCGTGGGAGACCGTCACCAAGACGCGCTATATGCATCGCGATACTAACCACATGTTTATTCGCATTGACACTGACCACAATATTCCGCGAGTTCAAGTGAAAAAGATCCCACTTGAGAAATATGACCTTATTGCCATTTCTGACTACAACAAGGGATTCCTGACCGAAGAGGATATCAAATATATTTGCGAGAATCACGATACTGTTTTTATAGATACGAAAAAGATTCTCGGTGATTGGGTGGCGAAAGCGACATACATTAAGATAAACAATTACGAGTACGAGCGGTCAAAGGATTCACTGCCAAAAGGGCTGGAGAAAAAAATAATCCGTACCAAAGGCGACCAAGGCGCTTTTTTCAAGGGGAAGAATTATCCGGTCAGTAAAAAAGTAGAAGTGAAAGATGTCACCGGGGCGGGGGACAGCTTCTTCGCCGCACTCGTAGTGAAGTATGTCGAAACCGGTGATATAGAGAAGTCAATCAATTTTGCAAACGAACTCGCCTCTGAAGTCGTGAAGCACAAGGGCGTGACGGTAATCCAAAAAAGTTAGCTCAAGAGCTTGCTGCAATATTTATCGGTATTGATAATCCATATTTCCCCCAACCTTTTCGGCGTTTCTCCGGTTTCAGTATCCGTATGTCTTTCATACGTACTATTTTACCAGAGTTGATTGTGCTACTCTAACCGAAACAAATGTTTGCCATGGAGATAGTAAAAAGCATACGGAGGGAAGCAATCACCCTAGTGATCTGGCTCAGATATCACTATTGGGCGTTTCGGAAGGGTTTTTTGTTGACATTTTTGAACGACATAGTCTCACTCAAAAAGGACAATAAAAAAATATTGTTTCCAAGAAACCAGATGTACTTCTTTTGGGAGGCGCTTGGGCATTTTAATGAATATTTCGACTCGTTCGAGACGACGCAGATAGATGGTTGTACCGTGTTGGATTTCTCTCGAACGCGCGACCAAACTATAAAGTTTTTAGGCGTACCGTTGCTTGTTCACGGCACCACAGAAGGAGAGTGGATTTTGAAAGGATATACGCAAAAATATGTGCCCAAGGCTGGAGATATCGTTTTTGACTGCGGAGCGTATTGCGGCATGTGCACCTATTATTTTTCTAAACTGGTAGGTCCGACTGGCAAAGTATATGCGTTTGAGCCGGACGAGGATAACTATCAGATAGTGCGTAAAAATATAAAAAAACATCATTTGGATAACGTGACGCTTGTGAAAAAGGGATTGTACTCCCACAGCACCACGCTCGCATTTAATAACAGAGGGTCAGGGCTAAGCAAGCTCGCGGGTAACCAAACCCATCTCGTGAACGTTAGTTTGGTAGAGGTTATATCACTCGCCGACGCATATGCACAATTCAATTTAACGCATTTGGATTTTGTCAAAATGGATATTGAAGGTGCTGAGTTGGAGGTGATTGAGGGGGCAAAAGAATTTTTGAGGGATAAGAATGTGCATTTTGCCATAGCCAGCTACCATCTCCGCGACGGCGAGCAAACATATAAAACTCTGGAAAAGATTTTTACAGAAATTGGCTACAAGTCGGAGACCGGCTTCCCGCGGCAACTAACGACATGGGCAAGCAAGTAACTGAACAAAATATTCTCTTCCTTTCCGAGCTTCGGCATATTGATGCATGCAAGCGTTTTCTTGACGCGCGCGCGGATGTGCGCGAGGAAGGATATCTCTTAATTCCTTTGGATGCCGAAATAGACTATGCGCTGGCGAAAGAGGGAATCGCGTTCCAGTCGGGGAAAGAGTACCGAACGCCGGATGCCGCCCGCATGATTCTCGCTGAAGAGTGGACGTCGCACATTTTTGAAAGCGAACACTGGGCATTCTTTACCTACCGCGGCGTTTCGCTCACACGCCTCTATTTTCCGCAACTACAGGGATATCTTAACAGGGTTCTGTATTACACCGATATCGTATCCAACGTTGTGGCGGCGCATCCCCATGTGGCGCGCCTCATCGTCTTCCCCTCGCCCCACGTGCCGCCGACAACGGCGCGGTGTCTCACAAACGCCATGATAGATGCAATTGCCAGTGTTGTTACGACCGTTGCCGCACAGAGCGGTAAAGAGGTACTGGTGCCTGAAACGTATCTGCCTCCGCAAGCGCAGCGGCGCTCCCTCTCATATGTTCTGAAACGGTTGCTGCTCCAGTGGGGATTCGCCGCACTCAATATTTTTATGGTGCTCGTGCGGCGTCCGCGCCGCATACGGATTCTCGCGAGCGATTATTGGAGAAATCTTGCACCATCACTGCAGTATCTGGATTCGGCTGAAGTAATACTTACTGATAGACAAGAAGCGTCCAACGCGGGAATAGCGAATATCTGGAAGTTCCATATGCGGTTTTTGCATCTAGATGCGTTTTCTCAAGGAATTTCCAACGAGCGGAAACTGGCACAAACATTGTTTAAACAAAAGTGGCAGTCTATTCGCGAAGGATCTGACCTGTCGGTATATATTTTCAGAGAGTTTTCTATGCAGCCGCTGTTGCTGAAAGTGCTTGATAACATCATTCAGGAATCCGTTACAAAAACCCTCAAGGATGTTGATGACGCACATGCCCTCATCGCACGTCTTCAACCGCAGATAGTGATGTTACGGGCGACGGTAAGTTCCCAGACGCATTTTTCTATTCTCGCCCAAGTGGCGCGTGCCCAAGGTATCCCCTCCATTGAAATGCAGCATGGCTTGATGTATTTTGGCCCCGGCTCGACCGGTAAGCGTCACAGTGCGCAGTTTATGGGAGTATACGGGTCGCTTGTGCAGAGGGAGATGGAAGAAGCCGGGGATAAGCAAAGTATTCCTCTCATCATCGGCTCTCCTCGTTTTGATGTATATGCGTCCGTGCAAAAGAATACAGGAATGGAGCATATAACGAACGGACAGGAGGTCACCTTTTTGTGTATTGCGCCCATGGTATTGCTTGAGGAAGCAACCGATTCCTACGATGTTATTGAATACTTTAAAGCAATAGCGTTTGCACTGCGAAAAATTCCCCATGTCCATGCAATATTAAAACTTCGCCAGGGTCCAAATCGAGGTCCTTTTCTTAGGACAATAATTTCATCCGCATTTAAAGGAGTTTCTCACACGGTTGCCGAATTTGAGCCGCTGTCAGGCCTTTTCTCACAGGCAGATGTAGTTATTTCCGGTTACTCAACCGCGGTGCTCGAAGCGCTTCAGTGCGGCAAGCCGCTTATATACGCAGGACTCTGTCCCCTTGAAGGCATGACGGGACTGCAACATTTTCTTCCCTACGTAAAAGAGGGCGCAATGCATTTCGCTTTTTCAGGGGAAGAACTCTCGCATATTTTGAAAGAACTCGTGAGTAATCCAGATGCACGTAAACGTCTCTCTGAAAACGCACATAATTTCTTGGCTCGAGAATATGCATTTGACGGCAAGGCTTCAGAACGCACGGCGGCATTCATTATGTCTTTTGCATCCAAAGAGCCGCAGTAAGGGTTACTATATATCTATGCGTGTTATCGCACGGCTTGATGTCAAAGGCCCCAATGTCGTTAAAGGTGTTCAGTTTGAAGCACTCCGCGTCATGGGGCAACCTGCCGACTTAGCGCGGGAATATTTCTTGCAAGGTGCCGATGAATTGCTTTATATTGATATTGTCGCTAGTCTCTATCGCCGGGAGAATCTGCTCCACGTTGTGCGCGAGGCGGCAAAGGGCATATTCATTCCATTTACTGCCGGCGGCGGCGTGCGAACATTGAAGGATATCCGCGACCTCCTCTTGGCGGGAGCCGAGAAAGTCGCTATAAATACTGCCGCAGTAAAAAATCCCTCGTTCATCACAGAAGCGGCTCAACGTTTTGGCTCGCAGTGTATCGTGCTTTCCATAGAAGCTAAACGTAAAGGGGATTCGTGGGAGGCATATACCGACAACGGACGTGAGGCCACGGGTCTTGATGTCGTGGAATGGGCGCGGAAAGGGGAATTGCTCGGCGCGGGCGAGATATTGCTCACGTCGGTGGATCGCGAGGGAACGAAGCGCGGCCTCGACGCTGAGCTTATTAAAAAAGTAAGCACCGCAGTTTCCGTTTCCGTTATCGCTTCGGGTGGAGCATCTTCACCGGTAGAAATAGCAGGTACTGTTGTCGGCTCGGGCGCTGATGCTGTAGCAATCGCGTCTCTTTTGCATTATGGCACAACAAGAGTTGTCGAGATAAAAGATGTCCTTGCTACGGCCGGTGCATCGGTGCGGCCATGCACCGAGACCGAACGTGCCCACCTTGCGCGCACCGCCGATGAGGCAGATGTCGTTGATTACAACCGCTTCACCTTGCGACAGTTCGGCGACAGTATCGGCATAGAGAACGCTCCTCATGATGAGCTTGAATTGTTTCAAACGCCGCCGGAGAAGGCCGATGTTGTTATTATCGACTATGGCATAAACAACGTGCGCAGTGTAGGCATGGCATGCGAATCGTTCGGTACAAAAGTATCCATTGCGCATAGTCCGGAGGCGATACGTGCGGCAAAGCGCCTCATTTTGCCGGGAGTCGGAGCTTTCGGAGACGGCATGCACGCTCTCCGTGAAAAAGGATTTATCGGGCCGCTTCTTGAACAAATAAAAAGGGGCACGCCGTTCTTTGGAATTTGTTTGGGTATGCAGCTTCTTTTTTCACAGAGCGAAGAATTTGGCTTACACGAAGGGCTTGGAGTCATAGAAGGAAAGGTCGTCATGTTCCCTGACCCCAGGGAAGTTCGTGTTTCTGGGTATCATTTGCCACACATTGGATGGGACGCGATCCATCCTCCCGCAGGGTCGCCGGAGCGTTGGCGGCAGTCGGTGCTCGCGCACACCCGCCCGGGAACGTATGCATATTTTGTGCACTCCCTGTACGGAGTTCCGGCGGATGGGTCGGATGTACTCGCCGTATCCTCATACGGCGGAATTGACTTCTGCGCCGCCTTGCAACACAAAAACATTACGGCGACTCAATTCCATCCCGAAAAAAGCGGAATGATGGGGCTGGCTCTCTTAAGGAGATTTTGCGAACAAAGGGCGGCGTGATAGCGTAAACGCATATGGAGGTCAATTATAAATTCCCACAGCTTGTGATAGATGAAGCGAAGTATGGCGGCTATCCGTTTAAAACTAAAGATGTACAGCTTGCAAAACTTCCCAAACAGATTCGTTTCTGCAAAAAATGTGTCATGTCCAACCAGCGCCCGCGGACCGATTTCAACGCGGATGGCATCTGTAGCGCCTGCACCTATGCCGAAAGGAAATTCCACGGCGGCATTGATTGGGAGTCGCGCGGTAAAGAGTTGGAAGCCCTCTTGGAGAAGCGTCGCTCTACGGACGGAAGTTGGGACGTCGTTGTACCCAGCTCCGGCGGCAAAGACAGCGCACTCGTGGCGCACCAGCTGAAAGTCCGCTACGGCATGCACCCGCTCACGGTCACGTGGGCGCCGTTCATCTATACCGACATCGGCTGGCAGAATTATTTCAATATGATACAGAGCGGGTTCAATGGTCTGGTGGCGTGGCCCGATGGCATACTCCATCGCAAGCTCGCACGCATCGCCTTTGAGTTGAAGGGAGACCCGTTCGAGCCCTTTCCCTACGGACAGAAGGCGTTTGCGTATCAGGTCGCACTACGTTTTAAAATCCCGCTTATCTTTTACGGAGAGAACGGCGAGGTTGAGTATGGAGGCTCGTTCAAGAACGAAAACAAGCCGTTCGAATCTCCGGCGGAATGGGACGAACTCTATTATAAAGGAGCTGGCATTGATGCGTTGCTCGCGGAAGGCATACGGATGGGTATCTTATCGGAGGATGAAGTGCGCAACGGCAATTTTGATTTCTATCGCGCGCCGCCGCTGAAAGACATTCAAAACCTCAACGTGCAGATGCATTGGTGGTCATACTACAAGCTGTGGGTACCGCAGGAAAACTTTTATTACGCCTCCAAATACACGGGCTTTGAGGCGAATACCGAGCGCACGGAAGGGACCTATACCAAGCACGTCAGTATGGACGATCGGCTCGACACCTTTCATTGGCTCTTGGCGTACATAAAATTCGGCTATGGGCGCGCCACGCGCGAGGCCTCGAGCGAAATTCGTTGTGGCCACCTCACCCGGGAAGAGGGCGTTGCCCTCGCGCACCGATATGACCATGAATTCCCCAAAAAATATTTCAAACAATTTCTGGAATATCTTGGCATCGATGAAGCACATTTTTGGAAGGTCACCAATAGATACCGTGCGGAGCACTTGTGGCGCAAGGACACCAATGCGTGGAAGCTCAACCGAGTCGTCTCCAACAACTCGCTTGAAGGCGAAGTTCCTTCAGAAGAGCAGACGCCGTACAGCGGGAAATCTTAAGCTCATAACTCGAATGTATACCAACAAAAAAATCCTCTGTATTATCCCCGCTCGCGGCGGCTCCAAGCGCTTGCCCGGCAAAAATATAAAACTACTCAACGGTATTCCGCTCATCGGCTATGCTATAAAAGCGGCGAAAGAATCAAAGTATATTGACAAAGTTATAGTTTCAACAGACTACGAAGAAATAGCGCGCGTTGTGCGTAAGCTGGGAGCAGAAGTTCCCTTTATGCGCCCTGCCGAGCTCGCAACTGATACTGCCACTACTCTATCTGTGTTACAGCACGCTGTTAATTTTTTTGAAGAAAAAGAAGAACAGTTTGACCTTATCGTGCTCATTCAACCGACGGTTCCAGGTATAGAAGCGAGGGACATAGATGCATCGATAGAGAAGATTGTCTCGGCCGGGGTAAAATCCTGCATCACTGTTTCTTCAATTGTAGACCCGCCTGAATGGATGTACCGGATCGATGCAGAAGGACGTCTGCAGAAATATATTGATTTACCGGCATCGCGCGAGCAGGATTTAGAAAAGCTGTACCGCGTGAATGGCGCGGTGTATGTGACCGTGCACAACACACTTATGCAGGAGAACAAAATCGTAGACAACGAGAACTGCGCCGGAGTACTCATGCCGCGCGAACGTTCTACCGATATAGATACCGAGTTTGATTTTGAAATTGCGGAATTGGCTATAAAGCGAGGTACGATATAATCCTATGAGCACTCAGAAGGTATTACTAGGAGAGAAAATAATCGGAGAAGGACAGCCGGTGTTTGTTATTGCCGAAGCGGGGGTCAACCACAACGGCGATATGGCTCTTGCACGCAAGCTTATTGATGTTGCGGCGGATGCCGGCGCCGATGCGGTTAAATTTCAAACGTTTACGCCTGAAGAACTCGTGAGCGATGACGCTCTGCAGG
>CAYHMS010000003.1:0-37027 GCA_964357805.1 uncultured Candidatus Saccharibacteria bacterium
GTGAGCGCCCCGCCGAAGAAACTCGTACCGCTGACATAACTCGTCCCGTGCACTGCGAAGCCCGCAGAGGGCGAAGTAGTGCCGATGCCGACGTTCCCGCTCGGGTTGATGTAGAGAGAGTTCGCGGAGGCCGCCTGATTCACCACCAGAGCGGCGTTGTTGCCCGCCGAGAAGCCGCCCGAGAAGGTACTCGTCGCCGTTGTGCTTGTCGCGAGGAAATACGAGGCGCGGGCGTAGTCGCCGAAGTGCCCGATGCCTTCTACCGAGAGTTTGTAGGTCGGAGAGGTGGTCCCGATGCCGACGTTGCCGGTAGAGAGCGTGGTGTCCGTGCCGTCAAGTCCAGTAGCGAAAATCAAGTTACCAATGTTGAGCGTGTTCGCGCTATTCACGGCGGGAGTGTCAATGTTGTAGCCGATGACGATGTTGTTACTGCCGGTGGTAAGTGTTTCCCCCGCGTAATTGCCCAGTAGTGTGTTGTTACCGCCGGAAGAAACAGCGGCTCCAGCCCGATATCCTATTCCCAGATTATTAGAACCGGCATTCGCGTTAAGAGCGTAGGAGCCGATGCTGATACTGCTTGAAGGATTACTCTGCTGGTTTGCTTGGTAGCCGATGGCGATATTATTACTGCCGGTAGTAAGGGCGAGAAGAGGACCGCCGCCGCCAACTGCGATATTGTTGGCGCCGGAGACATTGTTCTGGAGGGCGAGGTAGCCAACCGCGAGATTGTCGTTGCCCGTGGTGTTGGAAAAGAGAGCTTTTGCGCCGAATGCGGCATTTTCGTTGCCAGTGGTGTTCGCCTTTCCCGCATTCAGACCGACAAAAGTATTATTGAGCGTTGATGTACTTGCCCGCAATTCCAGCGACACATTGCCGAGCGGGTCGCGGAGCGTGATAATCGGCGTGCTGGTGGCGGAGTTGGTTATGTCCAAGCGCGACGCGGGCGCCGTGTTCCCAATCCCGACGTTGCCGCTTGAATTCCAAATACCAGAACCGGGGAAATACGCGGTGTTTGAGACCGACAACTGCGTGGTGGAAGCGTTGCCGAGCGTGGAGAGGCCCGTAACATTCAGGGTTGAAGTGGCGGTAACCGCCCCGCCGACAAAGAGCGAACTGGAAATGTATCCCGTGCCGTGCACCGAGAGCAGTTGCGCCGGACTCGTCGTCCCGATGCCGACGTTGCCGTTCGATCTTATTCTCATTTTTTCTCCACCTACTCCGGTAAAAATATAACCGTCATAACCTACCTCATCGCCATAGAAATACAAATATCCATCGGTTACATTCCTCCCAATATTATAGCCTTGCGCGTTTGAACTATTTGCCAATCTGAAATTATAACCATCCCCAGCGACGCTTAATTTATATCCCGGACTCGTCGTCCCGATGCCGACGTTGCCTTGTATGATTAATCCATTTGACGGAGCCGCCGTCCCAGCGTACCCGATACCGACGCTCGCACCCCCCGCAAAGGCTGATTCACCCAACACACTTAACTTTGACACAGGACTCGTCGTCCCAATCCCGACGTTGCCTTGTATGATTAATCCGTTTGACGGAGCCGCCGTCCCCGCGTACCCGATACCAACGCTCGCTCCTCCCGCAAACGCTGATTCACCCAACACACTCAGTTTGCTCACCGGACTCGTCGTCCCGATGCCGACGTTGCCGCTACTATTCCATATCCCTGACCCCGGGAAATACGCGGTGTTTGAGACCGACAACTGCGTGGTGGAAGCATTCGCCAGTGTAGTGAGACCCGTAACATTTAACGTTGACGTTGCCGTGAGCGCCCCGCCGAAGAAACTCGTACCGCTGACATAACTCGTCCCGTGCACTGCGAAGCCCGCAGAGGGCGAAGTAGTGCCGATGCCGACGTTGCCGGCAGATGTGATGTTAAAAAGGTAGCCGCCGCTGGAGGAGGCGATGCGGAAAATGTCGGCGGTTTGGCCGGCGACGGCTTTCAGGTCAAGCGTGGTGACTGACGTAGAAGCGGAGGCGTTTTCTATATAGAGCGGATGGTTGAACTCAAACCGCTCGCCGGCATTCCAGGTGAGGAGCGCGTTCGGCGATACGCTTCCGCGCTCAAAGGCGAGATAGGAGTTCTCGGTGTCGGCGGTGGCATTGTCCGAATTGATGGTGAACGTCTCCGCGACGAGATTGCCGCCGGTCAGGGTGCCCACGAGCGTGGTGGCGTTGACTTCGTTGGCATAGATTTTGTCAAAGCGCACTCCTGCCGTGCCGATATCCACCGTGTCGTCCAAGGCCTGAATGTTCCCGATGATGGTATTGCTGCCGATGCGGAGCGTTCCCGCCGACGCCGTGATGTCGTGATTGCCCGTGCCGGTGAAGGTGAGACCGGCGCCGGCGCCGGTCAGTACCGCGCCGGTGGTGCCGTCAAGCATGAAATTGCCGGATACCGCGAGGGCGCTTGAAGGCGAGGTGGTGCCGATGCCGACTAATCCTCCGTTCGTAACGATGAAATTCGTGGCGGTGGATGAACCGACGACGAAGGCGGGGCCGCTGATGCCGTTCGGGTTGACCGAAAGGAGTCCCCAGGGGCTGGTGGTCCCGAGCCCGAGGTTGCCGGAAGAATCAATGCGCAGGCGCTCCGCGCCGCCGGTGGAGAGAGCGAGCGAGGAGGCGGCGGGCGACCAGAGGCCGGTCGTAAGGTCGCCCGCGAAGGTGTATGCGGGCGCCGCCGCGGCGCCGAGATTTGATGCGATGAAGTTGAGCGCGGTGGTCGTCGCAGTGGCGAGGATGGAGCCATCGGTCGTGTTCACCGCGCCGACGCCGAGCCCGCCGGTCAGGTATGCGGAGCCGTTTATGCTGAGCGTAGCCGAAGGCGAAGTCGAAGCGAGACCGACAAAGCCCGTGTTGCTTGATATGTACAAGAGTGGCGAGGAGGTGCCGACGGTGAGGAGACCGTCGCCGTAGGGCGTCGTGGTGCCGACCGAGAGGCGGCCCGCAAAGGTGCTGGTCGCGGTCGTGGAAGTGGCGGTGAAGTAGGGGGAGGAGATGGAGGTGCCGGCGGACACGACGGCGGGAGTGACGGTGCCCGAGACGGCGAGGTCGCCGGTAACGGTCGTCCCGCCGAGAGCCGTCGTGCCACCCGTGAGGTTAGTAAAGGTACCGGTTGTTGCAGACACCAAGATGCCGCTGGTAAGCGAGCCGCCACGAAAGTCGCCGTTGGTCACGATGAGCTCGTTAAGCTTCTGTATCATATTGACTTGTTGGATGGTCGTTTGGTTGGTCACTACCTGACGGCTGACGGGCTGAAGCAGACCGGATACCGTTGCGAGGATGTCGGTGCGAAGTCCTGCGAGCGACTGATTCATAAAATCCTCGGAGATTCCTTTTACAATCGTGTTGTATGTGGGATACGAATTTACCGTTTGCTTTTGAGTGGAGGTCGCGATGGCGAGCGTAGGCTCAGGCGGGACGACACCGGGCAAAACGATGGTGGGCGCTGGAGCGAACAAGAACGCAAGTCCGCGATTCGCCGCGCTGAAGAAACTCTTAACCGTCTCGTAGGTGGCGAGCGCCACTTGTTGGCCGACTGTGAGTCCTTGAAGCACAGCGGCAACCTGATTGTTTGTTCGAAGTCGAACTTCAATTGAATTAAGTGCGAGAGCACCCTTGCCGAGTGCGCCGAGATACGCGTTTTGGACCGTGTCGGGCGCCGAAGCGATAAACAATCCCGCCGAATAAAAAACGTTTCGCGTTCCTTTTGCACTCTCATACGCGAGGCGGCCGGCAGCCGCAAGCGATGCGAGGTAGCCCTGCGACATGGTGTCGGTAAACGCTACGAAGCGGCGAGCCCCTGCATATTCTGCGTCGAAGACCGCGCCCGCGATACGCGGCGACATTTCTGCGACCCCGTAGGAAATCGCCACGTCAGCGCGTATCGCCGCGTGCGTCGCCTCAATGATTGCCGTGCCGAACGCGAGATTTGCTTGATTGACGAGGTGGGGTGTTTCTGCGAAGAGAAGCGGCAGCGAGGTGATGAACGCATACACATCACGTGCTGCCGTTTGTACATTTTTAAATGTAATCGGCGTGACCGAAAAAGAAATTGTTGATGGGAAAGAAGTAACACGAGGTTCGCGATGAGTACTAACAATCGCCAGGGGGAGTGGAGAGAAATCTAAGTCTGTAAGAAGCGATAACTTTGCTTCGCTAAAGTTACGCAGGGCAAGCGCGAGTGCACTCTTTGTTACAACGCGCGGAGCAATCTCATTCACTTCTATTCTCACGGCATCAATTCTCGATGCGATGCGTGACGGGATGCCGCCAAACGTATCAGAGAACCCGGAAGCGGCTTCGCGTACAATCACTGCCGCTTGATGTGCGAGCTGCGACACTGTCACTGCGCGCGCCGCGAATGCTCCGGAGACAACCACCGCCGTCGCGAGTGAGAGCGCGAGAACCTGCCCCCATAACGGCCTATCGGACATAAGGGACATCTGCTGTCCAATACTTTTATGCAGCGTATGCAAGGGTGCATTAAGGACACGATGGAGCGGAAAACGATGTGCGCGATATTCAGCCTCGCGCGCACGCGCGAGCGCGCGCGCGTAATCGATCTTGCGACTCCCTTGCTCGTCGAGGAAGCGCGTCAACGACTCACTGTCGATAAGCCAACTGTGTCCGACCCTTCTGCCGATAATTTTTCCAGAACGCGCAAGGCGTGCAAGATAGTCCGAAGTGTAGCCGGATAGTTCTCCCGCATTTTTTGTCGTTATGAAATTTTTATCAAAGAGTGTATCCATGTCGGATATCCGAATTAACTAAATCATACCTTATGTTTCCGGCGACCGGTGAGAAAAAATAATGGAGCGTGTGGATAAGATTTGGAAATTTTTGGCGAATATCCGGCTAAAAATTCGCCCTATACTAATTTTTGCGCGTAGAGCCGCCTATACTCATGGGAATAACGCCTCGTATGGCCTCTCGCTGGCGTAAAAAGGACCCTCGCGGAGTCCAGTCGGAGACCTGAAGAACAATTCTGAAAAATAAAGCTGTAGAAATTCGTTTTTATCCGCCCACATCGCTTCACAAAGAAATTGTTTGGTCGTTTGCATACTAATTCAGACGCTAATACTGATGCTGAAGTTTCTAAAATGCACCGTACCTGTTAGCTATATCGGATATGCGAAGTAAAAATATATCCTGAACACTGCGAAGCAATTTGGAACGTATTTTTATACACTTTTCGCACAATATTGAACACATTGTGCGAAAATATGCGTTTAAAATCGCCTTTCCAAGCCGACGCTAAACATGCTCATGCCGTTTTACGGCAAATAAGTCCCGAAGCGGCGTTTTTGGCAATTTAAATTCTTATCTGGATATATGTGTAAACTCGCCTATACAAGACGAGAAAATAGGTAAATAAGCTATTTATTATAGAATACAACTCCAGCTAATATACTTACTTGTCTATTCGAGAGTATATAGGTATCAAAATAACCGCTACCAAGAACTGCTGTAGTGGCTAAAATTACTGCAACAAGAGCTCCTGCAAGCTGCACCATTGGCATCACTATTGATTTCTTCCCTTTCCGTTCTTCCTGCTGTCGTATAGGTTCTTTTCTCGGTAGAAGCTCCTCTGGGGGGGCCTGATATATCGCCTTATATACCGTGCGAATGGGTATATTCACTTCTTTTTCGGGCTCTGGGACCGTGATTGGAGTTATTATCGGTTCAATATCTCCAACACGGTCGAACCACGCGCGCCAAGAATCCTGTAAATGCTGTGAGAATTCTGACTCTTTTTCCTTGTCATCTTCCTCTCGCAATCGATTTATCGAAGGAAGAAATTCATCTTTAGACGCCTCATAACGCGGCGCCTCCCACGTTGGTCTTTTTTCATTTTCTGTCGGTGGGGCATCCATTACATCGCCAAAGCGATGGTCTTTGATAGCCGATTCAAGCACATACCAACTACGCCCGACAAGACGCGCCGGCACTCGACCCTCCCGGCATAGCTGACCAATATAATCCTTGGCGTATCCCGTTATTTTCGCGGCTCGCTTCGACGATACGTATTTCTTTTCCTCTATGAGAATCTCGTCCATACTCGTAGTATAAGCATATCTCGGCTCGTAGGGAAGGGCTGTGCATAACCACCTAATCAAGCTTCTCGATAAGCAATTTTTTGAAACTTTCTGGGTTCCCCGCCCCGCGGCTCTCCTTCATCGCCTTCCCGATAAGGTACTGGAGTGCCGCCTGTTTGCCGCTCTTGTACTCCCCAACCGCCTTCGCCTCTGCAGCGATAACTTTATCCACCGCTTCCCCGAGCGCCGTGACATCGTGGACCTGTATGAGGCCTTGCTCCTTCGCTATGACGTCTGGGTCTCCGCCCTTTTCAACCATAATGAGCAAAGTGTCTTTTGCACCGCGCGATGACAGATTGTGCGCGGCAAACATCCGTATAAGTTTTGCAAATGAAGCCGGTGTGGCATTCCCAGATTCTCCCGCGAGATCAGATATAAAATAATTCGCCGCAAGCACGACAGGCTCATGTCCGCCATCAAGTTCTTTTACCACAGCATCAAAAAATACTCCGCGCGCGACGGAAGCAATGATACATTCAACATCCTCCGCCTTAAGACCGAATTTTGTATATCGCGCGCGCCGCTCCCACGGGAGTTCTGGCAAGGACGTGCGTATTGCTTCCGGCGAAAATTCAGAAATCTCTGAAAGGAACAGTTTCGGAAGGTCCGGCTCCGGGAAGTAGCGATAGTCGGCGCTCCCTTCTTTGAATCGCTGATGGAAGGTTTCCTGCTTCGCTTCGTCCCAACCGCGCGTCTCCTGCACCACCCTCTCTCCTGCTTTGATAAGCGCAGTTTGACGTTCTATTTCATAGGTAATCGCCCGTTCCACGGAACGGAATGAATTTAAGTTTTTCACTTCGACTTTTGTTCCCAACAACGAAACAAGGTTCGACCTTGAGGATTCGGATTTAAGGTCGGACCTTGTTTCGCGCGCAACGCTCACGTTTGCCTCTATCCGCATTTCCCCTTTCTCTAGATTCGCTTCGCCGGCACCAAGCGTACGCACAAGGAGCTGTAATTCGCGCGCAAAGCGTCCTGCGGTTTCTGCATCCTGTATCACCGGTTCGGTGACGAGCTCCATAAGCGGGATGCCGGCACGATTAAAATCCACCAATGACTTGTTTTGAGAATGTATCGAGCGGGCTGTATCCTCTTCAAGGTGCACGCGGGTGATGTCTACTCCCGCGAGTTTCCCGCCGGTAACCAGCGGATGAATATATTGGCTGATTTGATACCCCTTCGGAATATCCGGATAGAAATAACTCTTGCGGTCGAACTCGCTAAAGTCGGCGAGCGTCCCGCCCACGGCCGTACCGAGACGAAGAACATGACGTACCGCCTCCCGATTGATGACCGGCAGAGTCCCGGGATGCGCCATACAGACAGGACAGATATTTACATTTGGGCGCGTTTCATCTGGGTCGTTTTTTGAGTCGCAAAACATCTTGGTTCGCGTCTTCAGCTCGGCATGTATTTCCAGCCCTATAGTGGGACGATACATATTAAGAGAGTATCACGGAGAGCGCACCGGCAAATATTTTGAGCGACACTTTGTCTTTTACCGATACCGGAAGCACTTCCCTGCCGGTCTCCCGAGCAAGGAGCTGTTTCTTCGTTTCGCACTCCAGCGCCGAGACGAGGTCCGTTTTAGACAGGACGACGAGCTCCTTCTTACTCGCTAGACCGTGTCCGAACGCCTCTAGTTCTCTCCTCACTTCCCCGTATGCCTTGAGGGGGTCGTCTTGGTCAGCCGAGACGAGATGCAGAAGGATTCCGGTGCGTTCAACATGCTTGAGGAATTTTATGCCGAGGCCCTTCCCAGCCGAAGCGCCTTCAATAAGGCCCGGTATGTCGGCGAGAATGCGCCCGTAGAAATCACCGAGATTCGGTTCCAGTGTCGTGAACGGATAATCGCCGACTTTTGACTTGGCCCGTGTTAGAGCGTTCAGGAGGGAGGACTTGCCCGCGTTCGGCAAGCCGATAAGCCCGGCGTCCGCAATGAGCTTGAGCGTGAGTTCGAGCTCCCCACCCTTCCCCTCTTTGCCCTGCGTTTGCTGGAAGGGATTCTGGTTCGTCGAACTCTTAAAACGAGCATTGCCTAATCCGCCTTTACCGCCGCGGAATAAGACGATGTGTTCATCCTCCTTCGTGAGCTCATACTCTTCTCCGGTTTCGACAACGCGCACAAACGTGCCGATGGGCACTTCTAAAATAACCGGGGCACCATTCTTGCCGTGTTTCAATTCACTTTTCCCCGCCTCGCCGTTCTCCGCATGAAATTTTTTCTCATAGCGATAGTGGGCGAGCGCAGCCAAGTCCCGGACGCCGACCAGAATGACATCGCCGCCTCTGCCGCCGTCGCCGCCGGAGGGCCCGCCGCGCGCGGACTCCTTGGTGCGCAGCCAGCGGATGACGCCGTCGCCGCCCTTCCCCGACTTCGCATGTATACTCGCCTCATCAACAAATGCCATACCACCACCCTAGCACAGGTGGAAATCCGAAGCACGAAGCACGAAATTCGAAATAAATTAAAAATAAGAGGATGGCTGCGCGGTACGAAGTTGGAAGATTAGAGTTCAACTTTCCGCATGGTAGAACTCAATGTATTGATTGTGATGGACACGTCGTGTCCATCAATTAATCAAACTCTGATTCAAGTTGCTCGAGTCGGTATAACATCGACTCTCGTGCGAATTTTTTGAAAGATTCTGGCGTTTCGAACAACTCTCCGAGCAAATCCTTTGTGATGATTGGCGACACTTGAGTACCTGCGTATGCTCCTAAACTACTGAATGGATCGCCTGCTATTCGTTCATACGCGTCGTCAAAGTTCTCAATCGCACGTTGCACCCCGCCCGGGTAGAGCTCGAAAGGATTTTTTACCATTATGTATATTGCGAGGTTACGAAAATCAGTGTCCTCTTCAACTAAACGTGATTTAAATGGTCTCTGGAACAAAGAGCCATTTTCTCCATATTTCTCATTGATGAATTTAGAATAGGCCATACTCACGCGATGCATAAACCTGCTCGTACCGCCCTCGACAATCTCCTTAATCATAAGGTGCAGATGGTTTGGCATAATGCTGAAGGCAAGAATTGAAACAATTGGTTGTCGCTCTCCCCACGCATCAGGCCACTGAAAGTGCGCTAGATGCCCTGACATTTCAAGTTCACGTTTCCAATTGTCCGGCATTCGGTCGTTATGATTGAAATAATAAAAATTAAGAAGCAGTCGTCGCAAATCTCCTTTTTGCCGAAAGATAGGCAATTTCTTCACGCCACGAGTATATACATGGGCATATGAGTCGATACCGATAGGTTCACGAGCCATTATCAATTCAGAATAAATTGACCGACACGACGTGTCCATCAGAAGCGTGTGGACAACGCTTCAAATTTCGTGCTTATTGTTCTACGATCTCCCACCCTTCGGCGAGGAACGGTTCGGCTTTTTTAAATTTGAGGGTTTTTGTCTCGTTGCCCTTCTTGATGGTGACAAAATCGTTGCGGCCGTGTCCGGCGGGCTTCACGAGCGGCGCTTGAACGCCTCCTTCTTCCTTCCCTGCAGCGATGAGCGCGGCGCGCGTCCTCTCTTCTTCAGCGCGAATACGCGCAGCATCGGCAGATTGGATACGCGGCAACGCTTCTGCCACTGCCGCTCTAATATTCTCTTCAAGCTGCCGAAAGCGCTGGAGCCCCTCGCGCCGGTACTCAATAAGGGGGTCTCGCTGACCGTATGCGCGAAGCGATACCGAGCGGCGCAGATAATCCATAGTCTCAAGATGCTCAAGCCAGAACGTATCAATAACCTGCAAGAGCAGACGACGGAGATGTTCTACAAAGGTCGTACCGAGCTCACTCTTCTTCGCTTCGAGCGCTTCGGAGGAGCCTATGAGCGCACGAATGAGTTCTTCCATTTCTGCATCGCTCCCCAAAAGCGCGGCACGGCGGCGCGCATAGATGGCGAGACGCTGCGTATTCATCACATCGTCGTAGGCGAGTACTTGTTTGCGCGAGTCAAAGTTGAATCCTTCAATGCGGCCCTGGGCGGTCTCAAGCGAGCGCGTTATCATCGCACTTTCAATTGGCTCGTCTTCGGGGATGCCGAAACGTCCCATCACCTTCTTCAGAGTTTCAGAAGCAAAGACACGCATCAGCTTGTCTTCCAGCGAGACATAGAAGCGCGTCTCACCGGGGTCGCCCTGGCGGCCCGAACGGCCGCGCAGCTGGTTGTCGATGCGGCGCGCGTCGTGCCGCTCCGTGCCGACGACCATAAGACCGCCATTCGCGATGACTGCAGAGCGCATCTCCGGAGTCGCGAGCGCGCCGCCGAGCTTGATGTCAACACCGCGACCTGCGAGATTTGTCGCGACCGTCACGCGCCCCGCCGAACCGGCGTTCGCGATAATCTCGCCTTCGCGTTCGTGATTCTTCGCATTCAATACTTCGTGCGGCACGCCTTCGCCCGATAGATACTCGCTGACCGTTTCGTTGTCTTCAATAGAGACCGTTCCCACAAGAACCGGTTGTCCCTTTATATGACGCTCTTTCACCGCGCGGGCGACCGCGCGGTACTTCCCCGCACTCGTCTGGAAGATGAGGTCGTCATAATCCTTGCGCGCCGTCGGCCTATTGGTCGGCACTGCCACGACCTCAAGTCCGTAGACGGTGTAGAACTCCTCCTCGGAGGAGAGCGCGGTGCCCGTCATACCGGCGAGCCGCTTGTACATACGAAAGAGATTTTGAAAGGTCACCGTCGCATAGGTGCGCGTCTCCGCCTGGACTTTCACGCCCTCCTTTGCCTCAACGGCCTGATGCAATCCTTCCGACCAGCGACGTCCGGGCTGAAGCCTTCCCGTGAATTCGTCCACAATAATGACTTCATTGTCTTTCACTACGTACTCTTTATCCTTCTGGAAGAGCGCCTTCGCGCGCACCGCCGTCTCAAGATGATGCGCGTACTTCACACCGCCCTCGGTATAGAGATTTTCAAGACCGAGCGCCGTTTCGGCCTTCTTCATGCCCTCTTCAGTGAGCTGGATGGCCTTCTGCTTTTCGTCAACAGTGTAATCCTCCCCTTCTTTCAGAGCGTTAACGATTCCGGCGAAACGCTCATAGAACATGTGCGAATCACCCGTGGGCCCGCTGATGATGAGCGGCGTGCGCGCTTCATCAATAAGGATGGAATCAACCTCGTCGATGATTGCGTAGTGATAGTGGCGCTGTACAATCTGTGATGCGTCGTAGGCGGTGTTGTCGCGCAGGTAGTCAAACCCGAGCTCGTTGTTGGTGACGTAGGTTATGTCCGCGGCATAGGCTTCTTTCTTTTCAACGGGACGCAGATAGTCATAGAACACTTTAAAAGAACCCTTGGCGTCGTGCTCGGCATCTTCTTCTTGCGAAACGTGCGACGAATCGTAACGATATGCGCCCGTACTGGTAACAACGCCGATGGTGAGCCCGCAATAGTCATAGACCTCTCCCATCCACGCGCCGTCGCGACGCGCGAGATAGTCATTCACCGTAACGACCTGCACCCCTTTGCCCGCGAGCGCGTGGAAGATTGCCGGAAGTGTTGCGACGAGCGTCTTCCCTTCGCCGGTACGCATCTCGGCAATCTTACCGCGAAGCAATGCAAGACCGCCCAGTAGTTGCACATCAAAATGAGGTTGGCGGAGTGTGCGGCGAGCTGCCTCGCGCACGAGCGCAAAGACGAGCGGGAGGTCATTCTCGTTCGTCGCGCCCGCCGCCTCGGCGCGGGCGCGTATCTCCCCGAATCGCGCACATATCTCCTCGTCAGAAAGGCTTTTCAGCTCCTCTTGAAGCGCGTTCGCGGCCGTAACGACCGGCGCCGCGGCCTTCAAGAAGGCCGCGGATTGGTTCTTTGAGAAAAAATGGGAAAGCCCGAGCATTGACATATAGTATACCAAAAATAGAAAAATCCCTCCATTCACGAAGGGATTTTTCTTGGTACGAAACTATGCGCGCTTCTTTGCTGCTTTGCGCTTCTTCGCGGCCTTACGCTTTTTTGCCATGGTGGTTGCGAATTATGGGTGAGGGTTGATATGTCGACCCGTCCGTCCTTCAACATTGTTCAGGACAAACGTTTCTACATGACAGTATGACGCGTTAAAAACTTTTTGTGTGAGAAAAAATTACGATGTGTGGATAACTTATGAAAAAAAGATTTCACCGAATGTTTCCACCTCGCGTTCAATCGTGATGCCAGTCGCTCTCCGAACACGCTCGGTGACTTCGCGCGCAAGCGCGTCGACTTCTGCGGCGCGCGCGCCTGCGCGCGTGACAATAATGAGCGGTTGCTCTTCATACAGTCGCACGCGGCCTTTTGTAAATCCCTTGAGTGACAGAACATGGTCGAAGAGCCATGCGAGCGGAATTTTTACCGAACCATCCTCCTGCGAAAAGGTCGGAAGCCCCGGGAAACGCCTCTCGAGCGAATCTGCAAGCTCGCGCGAAATGATTGAATTCTTGAAAAACGAGCCGGCGGTGCCTTCTTCTGGCGCGTGAGGAAACTTTTTGGCGCGGATGGCGCGGATGGCGCGAGCGATGTCGGCCGGCGTCGAGAGCGGCTCTCCGGCGGCGTGCATACGGGCTACGTCGGCGTAGGCGATGTTTGGTATCGCATTTTTTGCAAAACGCAACGCAACTTTCGTGATGATGAGTTCGCGATGTTTTTTAAAAAAACTTGTCCGATAGGCGAACGCGGCTTCGGCGCGAGTGATGCGTCGGCGCACACCAAGCGTACTATCGATACTATCGGCATACTCAAATACAGTAGAAAATTCCGCGCCGTAGGCGCCGATGTTCTGCACCGCCGCGCCGCCAATCGTGCCCGGAATACCCGCGAGGTTTTCGATACCGAAGATGCCGCGTCTCCCCACTTCGTCAACAACGTCGTCCCAGAGCGCGCCTGCCCCCGCGATGAGCACTATGCTTCCGTCGGCATTATGATATACACTATCGCGCATCGCGATTTTCAACACTACACCTTCGATACCTGTATCCGGCACAAGCACGTTGCTCCCTTTACCTAACGCGAACAAGGGGAGGTTCTGCGTCCGTGCGAGTGCTATCGCGTCTTCTATGTCTGCCTCGGTATGCGCTTCAACAAAAAAACGCGCCGTCCCACCCACGCCGAGCGTTGTGAGGGGCGCGAGCGGGACGTGTTCTTCCAGCTTCATTGCCCTTCTATCTGTTTCAGAGCGTCCGCACCGGCAGAAGCCGCTTCTGGAAACTTCGCGATTGCGGCACGAATTGTTGCAGCGGCATTCACAGTATCGCCTGCCGCGTAGTAAGCTGCGGCGAGCGAGAACCATTTCTCAACACCCGCATCCGGCGCCGCCGCACGTACCTTCCATAACGCGATGAGCCGCGACCAGTTCTTCGCGCGATAATACGCGACCGCGAGAATGTCGCTATCCACATTCGTGGTACCAAAGACGCTCTGCAACACCTTATCGGCCGTAGCTGTATCGCCAACGGCGAAGTTGCCAGCGGCGGCGTATATGGCGAGGTCGGTGAATTGCGGCCCGAGCTGGTACGCGGTATTGAAGTTCGTTTGAGCCGCCTTGATATTTCCCATATCCCATTCGACCGAGCCGGCCTCGATCCAGAAACTTTCTTTTTTCGGCGACAAGACGATGGCGGCTTGAATTTCTTTCAGTACATTCGCACCATCGCCAGCGGCGCGATACGCGTAGGAGAGTTGGAGGCGCGCGCGCGCATCAAGCGGATACGCGGCAACCTGCTTCTGCATCTCGCTCACTGCCAACGAGACCACTCTCTGTTTCTCTTCTTGTGTCGTCTGCGAACTTTGTGCAACAGACGCCGCAAACGAAACGAGTTGTTCACGAATCTCCTGTGCGGCAAAGGCCGGATGGCGAGCGAGGTCTTCAAAAGCGGCGATGTTCGCCTTGATGCCGGCGGGAGACGGCGAAATCGCCTTAATAAGCTTGGTTGCTGCCTGCATGCCTGAAATATTGACGGACCAGACGAGTGCGAATACGGCAACAGCGGCTATTGGGAGTGCGTACGTCACGCCGTCTGTAGCCGTGAGTTCAGGCATACGTTCGAATCGCTCGATGGGTCGCGCGACTTGTGAATCAATGAGCGCCAGTATCGCAAAGAAGTATACGTACGAATAGAGATTGTCGAAGACGAAAATATTATGGATGGCGTATCCGACAAGCGCGGCGGTAAGCGCGATGCGTTCAGGCCGCGAAAGTTCAGAACTCTTCCACAAGAGCATAAAAGCCGAACCGAAAAGCGAAAGGTAGAGCAGGAATGCCGGCAGGCCCCCCGCGGAGAGCCAGTCAATGAATGCGTTGTGCGCCCGGTCAAACCATGGCTCTTGCGCATACAGCGATGGGTCATAATATTTGTTGAAAACATAATTGAAACCTTCCTGCCCCCAACCGGTAAGCGGACGCTCGAGGACTCCCTGAAATGCCATACGCCATATAGTGAAGCGCGTCTGACCGTCGGAGAGCGATATGGAGGAAACGCTCTGAAGAACGCGATTGTTCTGAACGAAGTTAGAATCGCGCGCAATATAAAAACTGCAGATGAGGACGAGTATGAGCACAAGCGCGCCCGCGGCTGCGCCGCGGGCGCGCTTGCTCGCGGTAATTAGTGTGAGAAATGCGGCAAGCGTTAGCGCGAGAACGAGCCCAATGACCGTCCCGCGCGTCTCGGTAAAGAAAATGAGCACCGCTTCCAGAGCGGCAAGCGCGATAAGAGACCACTTGAGCCACGAATATTTTTCGGTGAGTGCGAGCCAAAGCGCGATGAATACATTAAAAAGGAGGTAGATTGCAAGATAGGCAGAATTGCCGAGCGAGGCATCAATGCGCACCGAGCCCTGATGAATCGCGTAGGTGCCATTGAGTTGCAAAAGCGCGTATGCAGAAACGGCGACAGAAACCCCAAGCGAGGTCAGAAACCACGCACGCCATTTCTTTTCTACCCGGAGCACTGCGCTCGCTGAAAAGAAGAATCCGAGGAGATGGACGAGGAGCACCCAGCCCTCCATGCGCTCAAAATTGCTCCAAAAGGCCTTCGCCGCATTCGGCGCGAATGCGTCCGCGATGAACATCCAGACGACAAAGGCGAGTACTGCCATTCCGACCCAAGAAAAACGCGGGCGATATTCCCTATCAAGAAATGCGAGCACCGCCCATCCCGCAACCGCCACCTCGACCAATATACGGAAATAAAACGCCTTGCCAGTGATGAAGGGGAAAAAGTAGGTATTGGCGACCAGAAGCGGCGCGAGCGGAATCAAAAAGAGCGCGCCAAGCGCCACCCACCGCGCAACCTGCTTTGCGGTACCGTTGTCCTGCATAGTGCGGATAACTATATCACGTCCGCTGCATTTTGTAGAAGTAAGAATTGTGGTCCTTGAGCAATTCTTGCGGGGTGCCGCGCTCCACGATGCGCCCGCGGCTCAAGACAAATATAGTATCGGCCTCGGCGACCGTAGACGGGCGATGTGCGATAATAAAGACAGCCACTTCCCCGCGAAGATTTCGAATAGATTCGTGGATGAGCTTTTCAGACTCGTGGTCAAGAGCGCTCGTCGCCTCGTCAAGTACCAGGAGAGAGGGCTTGCCCACGAGCGCGCGGGCGAGCGCGATGCGCTGGCGTTGTCCGCCGGAGAGCATGACGCCCCGATCGCCCGTCATGGTCTTGAATCCTTCCGGCAGTTCTTTTATGAAGTCGTAGATGTTCGCCTGCTTCGTGGCATTCTTTATATCTTCCGCGGTTACCGCAGTATTATAAAATCGGATGTTCTCTTCAATGGTGGAGTTGAGCAGGAATACATCTTGCGATACATAGCCGATGTGCGTGCGCCACTCCGAAAGCGCGATAGCCGTACTCGGCACGCCGTCAAGAAGTATCTCTCCTGCGCTCGGTTTAAAAAGTCGCAAAAGGAGGTCGGCAATAGAGGTCTTTCCCGTCCCCGACGGACCAATAAGTCCGACCGTTTCTCCCGCCCGAATCCTGAAATCTACTCCATCGAGAACCGGCTTCTTCCCCTCGCTATACGAAAATGAAACGTCCCTGAAAGCGAGTTCTTTTTTAAATACGAACGGCATCGTGCCCTCTGGCGACTCTTTATGCAGGTCAAGATTGTGTTTGAACGTCGCCAAGTTCTTAGTATAGGGCAAGAGCCCGCTTATAGATTGCAGACCGCTTTGACCGGATTCAAGATAGGTAAATATTTTCTGTATCAAGTACAGCGATGCGGCGAAGGATATGATGCTGAACCCCGGCGTATGATAGGTCAATAAAAAGAGCAGTACCACAAGTACGAGCGCGAACGGCTGGAAAAAGCTCGAGCTCACCGTGCTCACGAGTGATTGCCGTATGGAAAGGTGGCGCAAGAGGCGAATGTGCGCTACACCGTTTTCTATAGCGGCGCGCTCCACGCCGGCGGCCTTTATGGATTTCATCCCGATGATATGTTCGCTCAAGAACTGCGAGAACTGCTTTTCAACTCCGGCAGTCTGTTGGCCTATACTCTTCGTACGCCGTATGAGCGGCCGCAGAACAAACAGCAGAATGGCTCCCCCGCCGAGCGTATAGAACGTCATCACGGGCGAGATATTTACCGCTACCAGGAGGTACATGAGAAAACCGCTGAAGGATTGCAAGATTTGAACTCCGGCGCCCAGCAGACCGCCGGTCTGCTGTACGTCACGTACCAGCGTATTGTGCATCGTGCCAATTTTTTGCTTCAGCGAAAACGGCCACGAAGAAAGAAGAGCCTGTCGAAGCACGTTTTCACTCTCCCTGCCGAGGAAATCGGCACTTATCCATCCGCGAATGTAACCGAACACGATGACGGAGATCGCTCGTACGATGAAGAGGCCGAATATAAAGATGACCAGAAAACGGAAACTGAATGGTATATGCAGAAAGGCGAAAAGTCCCTGTATGGTCCTCGTAATAAAATCCGTTGCGGCTCCGCCGCCGCCGCCCGTAAAAAATGACATGAGCGGGATAACCGCATTGATACCGATGCCCTCAAGAAGAGGGCTCAGCATGGCAAGCACCACCAGCGCCGCCACGTGCCAGCGATACCTGCCAAACGCGCTCCATAGCGTCTGTAGTGCGTCTTTCATATATCGAGAATATTCCGAATGAGGGATGACACCATCTGGTTGGCGACAACGTAATGAACTGAGTGAGTGAGAGGGTCAGCGACAGTGTAGACGACATCGGCACCTGCGAGCCGGGCGAGCACAAGACCGGCGGCAATATCCCACCATTTGGTATGCCGACCAAAACATCCCCCGAGACGTCCTTCTGCAACATACGTGAGGTTGAGAGAGGCGGATCCGGTTCGCAAGCATCCCATCGTCGCATCGTTTATCTTTTGAAATGCATTGAATTCAGCGTCTCTGTCCGGATGATTCGCGCCAGAAAAAGTGCCGGCGCATAACACTTGCCCTGCCGGGAGATTCAAACTAGCGATACGAGTATGATTCTTGTAGACACCGAGACCGTCTCCACCGTAATACAATTCGTTCTGAAATGGGTTATAGACAACGCCGACTACCGGTTTACCTTCATCTACGTACGCAATTGACACCGCACAGAATGGAATTCTACTCACGTAATTAACAGTGCCGTCAAGCGGATCAACTATCCAGTATGTTCCGGTCGCTAAATCAACCTTGCGCGACATACCGGACTCCTCCGCAACCACTGGAATATCGCTTGAGGCATTGAGTATATTGATTATTTTTTGTTCGGCATACGTATCAACCTCGGTAGCGATATCTCTAAAAGATTCCTTACGATGTACCACAGAACGTCCCGTTTCATCTACATATGACTGAAGGATTCCTCCCGCCGCAACTGCTGCAGAAAGAGCTAATTTCAATTGCGGTTGATACGAAGTCATACGAGAGAAAGATTTTTTAGAAAAGCGCTATTTCCTTCCCATTCGGTCAGAAGCAGACGCGAGAGAGCCTCGTGCGGCTCAAGTCCCATGACGATACGGAGAAAATCTTTTGGCAACAAAGCATCAGCAACGTAACGGATATTGGCATCGTTGTCCTTTGGATTGTCATAAAAAAATGCCGCCATAATCCCCATCATAAGATACTTTGGATACACACCCGCACTCAAACAGAGTTGTGCCGCTCCAAGAAGCCGTTCATTGGGAGCAAGCTTGCGAAATGGCTCTCTTGCCACGCGGCTCACTGGGTCAAATAAAAGAGCGTTGCTGAAACGGGCCAGTTCCTTGTCGGCATACCATGTGGAAAATGCTTTATCAAGTTTAGCTGTTTTCACAAGCGTTTCCTGCATTTCATGCATCGCCCCCGCGACAACCTCGGATCCAGCCGCCAAACTCATTGCCTCGTGTATATACTTCACCGACAAAAGGGAGCCGAGATACGCAACAATGCAGTGTGGCGTATTATGCAGATACAATTTCGCCATCCATTGCCGTGCTAATTCTGCGGCAGAAATGTACGTACACGCTCCACCTGCAGAGGAGGCACCCTCATCGGCATAACATATGCCGTTTTCAGTCACAATACCGAGAGGGTCTTCTTGCTGAATTTCGGGAGACGCTGTATTGGAGGTAATAACATCAGGCACCGCAAATACTACGTTGGGATTCCCTGTAACCATCAGCAGGGCTTCGGCGGATGCCGGATCATTCTCACAGCACAAGATCGGCATTGTGGTGCCTTTGAGTGCCTCTGCAATTGCGAGAACATTTCGTGGGCCGACCGCCGTTACGACTGCATGTGCCTTGCGAATAGCATCGCTCTCTTCGCCGGGAGCGTAACAAGCGGCCACAGGTACGTCGAGTACCTCGTATTTGCCCGCAACAGTCTTGTATGTTTTATATCGTCTTGCCGCAACAAGTGCTTCTCGTAAAGACTCATTCTTCTCTACAAAAAACAAGTCATGGGTGTCAGGGGAGAATACCCATGGCATAAAACCCCTACCGATAGCGCCTGCCCCATATATCACGATTAGTTTGTGCGGGGTGTTCATTTGGTGACAACTGTAATTGCTTTTTGGGCTTTCTCAAGCGTTGCACGTGCTTCAGCTTCATCCTTTCCAGTCACAATAATAAAACAGACACGGGAGGTGCCATCAATATATGGTGATACGATGTCGCCGACGACGCGGCGAAAAAAGATGTGCTCCACACCCCTGATACGCCGCGCCTGCGCGAGGCCCTTTATAGAGACTATCTTCCCCGGCTTCGGCCACACCGAGCCGGTTATACCGATGCGGTGCTTGGTATCGGTGAGCAATTTTTTTGGAAATGTTTTACCAATTGCGGTCAGAATGGCCGCACGCAATACATTTTTTCCCGTCGCCGCAGGGACAAGATACTGGCAATCAAACCCTCCGGACAAACGCGTTGTCATCTCGAGCATCACCGGGCCTTTTTTTGTCAGTATCATATCAGCCTTTGCCGCGCCGATAGTAATCCCAAGAAGATCTGCCGTCTTTTTTGTCAGTGCATATAGTTTCCTTTGTGTGGCTGGTGGGAGCGACGTCGGATGACGCAGTCCTATCTCGACCGCCCACTCACTTTTAGGGTCAAAAGGTCGGTCGGTGATAAAGCACTTATGAAATACACCATGAACATCGTAGAGGGACTCCACAGTTTGTTCAAGCCCGAAGAGGACTTCTTCAATGAGTGCCGTTTTGGATGTAGAGGCATTACGGGCCGCAGCAAGGGCTTTTTTAAGCAAAGGACCAGAGGGTATCGAAAAAAACTTTCGCGTCCCTTGGCTCGCAGAGTTATCAATGTTTTTAATAATGAAAGGGATTCCGATCTTCTTCACCGCCCTGTGTGCTTCATTCAATGTGGCTACTTCTTCATAGAGCGGGCACGGGAGTTTGTGCTCGGTGAGAAATTTTCTGAACGCCGGCTTATGATGGGTGACGTACGCCGCTTGTGGGTCAACTCCCGGCAATCCTGCAATACGTGCAAGAACTGCTGCCGTGATGTTGGCATCAATGCCTGCCGCGAGTACCCCTACGATGTCTAATCCATCAAAATGCTTAAGACGAAATAAGAGATCGACATTGCCTGCAACATCAAATATGTCGACTGGATAAAAATAATCAGCGTGAGCTTTTGCCACGCATTTTGAGCTCATATCCGTAACCAGAGTAGCTAGTCCGAGTTTCTTCGCTTCTTCTATAATCGGGATCTGGAGCGACCCGCCACCAATAACCCATAACACTCTTTTGGATTTTTTCATGTCATTGTTTCTTAGCGATAATCATGAATTCACGCCCTATACCCGCAGCAATTAGACCGGCATAGAGGTCGTTCAGCAAACCAGGGTCTCTTTTATACAACGCCAATTCAAAAGCTTTGCGTTTTGCATGACAAGCTCGGCCTATCGTATGATTGCCGACATAGTTCTTGCCCGCAAGCAAAAATGTCTCTAGGGGATACGTGGCGAGCATGTCCTCTATAGTAAAACCGAGGCGAATTAATAAACGTTTCATACTCTCCATAGTGAAATAATTGAGATGATGCTTCGGCGCGACCCACCACGGCTTGAAGCTATGCTTTTCGCGCAGGAGGCGTTGGAGCGGGTTGTAATCGTTTGGGCAGAAGACAACAATACGACCACCCTTTTTAAGCATCTTCTTCATATTAGTGATGAAGCCGGCCGGGTCCGGTACATGTTCAAGCACCAGCGCCGCATGCACGACGTCGAACATACCCAGTTTTTTTGCGCGGTCGTAACTGAAAAAGTCGTTCACGGTTGTAAGTCCGCGTTTGGCGCTGTACCGCGCCGCAGGAGATGAAGGCTCTATGCCGACCGTTTTCCATCCGCGCCTTTTGCCACACGCCAAGAAGTGACCTGGTCCCGAACCGATATCAAGAAGAGTGCGGCCTTTGGCCCGGCGTTCAAGCAGTTTGTAATAGTTATTGTAGGTCGCCGTCCACCACGAAAGGTCTTCTTTGGTCTCGCTAAAATAGTTCGGCCGTTCATGCTGATAAAATTCCTGTTCATAAAAATGTTTGAGTTCTTTGTCGCCCGGAAGAGGATACACGTGCGCAAAGCCACATACACGACAATTGATGACGCGTACACCGTCTTTTGTATCCAGTGTTGTGCCGGAATGTCTTTTCATACTGCGATATCCTCTTTGGTAATCGGGGAGCGGGCGGGTATGGCGCGGGAAGCTTTTTTGCCCACGATAGTTTGCAGGTCCTTGGGCTCAATGCCGCGCATCGGTCGGAGTGTGAGCACCATATCTTCTGTAAGCGTCTCACCTGCTTTAATCTCGCATGCCGCATAGAGCGAACGGCGCGTGCCGCGCTCGCTCATTTCATCTGTCGCACGATCAGGTGCAACAACAGGTGCCTTCACCCCCGAACCCGAGAGCGCGGAGGAAAGGAAGCGTACTTCAGCAACCATCGCCTTAAACTGTGCTACCGTCATTGAATTTTTATCATCATTACTTCCCCCTTCCTGTGAGTCGGTAATATGGCGCTCGATAATACAGGCGCCGAGCGCCACGGCGCCGAGTGTTGCGGCGTTTGACGAGGGCGCGGAGTGGTCAGAATAGCCAATCGGGAGCGCTAATTCGCGGCGCATTGTCTCTATCGCCTTCAGATTCAGATCTTCGGGCTGTGGGGGGTAGAGCGACACACAATGAAGCACGGCTATCTGTTCGGCTATCTGTTCATTCCCAGCCTGTCGAATAACCTCTACAGCGTGCTTCACTTCGTCGAGATACGCCATACCGGTCGATATGATGATGGGCTTCCCCTTCTTCGCAATGTAGCGCAATAATATATCATCGGTTAATTCATATGAGGCGACCTTAAATGCTGGTACGCCAGCTTCATCGAGCACCTCGACTGCTTCGTGATCAAAGGGCGTGGAGAGGAAGATGATGTTCCGTTCCTTTGCTCGTGCGACGAGCTGTGGCGTCCACTCGTACGGCAACTCGGACTTTGCATAAAATGCCGAGAGTGTACCGACCGGCTTGCCGTTCCACAGTGTGTCTATGGGAATGTCGGCAGCAATTGTGGTGCCTGTGAGATGCTGAAATTTTACTGCGTCCGCACCGGCCTCGGCCGCCGCGTCGATTGCAGAAAGTGCTGTCTCAATCTTGCCGCGATGATTCGCACTCACCTCGGCAATAATAAAAACCGGCTGACCCTCCCCAACCTCGCGCCCGCCGATAGTGATGTTCTTCATAGATGGTTCGATGTTACACCGGCCGCTCTCTTTTGTCCTCAATCGAAGCGGGCTTATAGGTGCCACTTTTAATAGCTTCAATACCGTGCGCCTCGGCGGCGAGACGCGTCTGGTAGGCGAGAGACTTTTTCACCTGCTCGAATTCTTCGGCAAAAGCAGAATCATGCTGGCTAAGCACGAACTCGGAGGAGATAGTGGTCGCGGTGATGTTATTTTTTTCCTGCTCGTAAAATGTTTGGATGCGCGGTATCTGAAATTCGCTTGAGAGCAGGAGGAGGTGCTTCCATCCCTTCTCTTTTGCCATCCGCAATACCTCCACTATTGAAGTGCGAGTGTTAACCGACTCTTCTTCTTTCTCTATTCGGTCGGGGGCTACACCCAAAGCCTGTAATTCATCGGCGTAAGTGTCCGCAAGCGTCGGGAGTACGTGATCCATCCGCTGACAGGTTGTCACAATCATTGCATCTGGATATTGTTTCGCCAAGAGAGCGGCGGCCTCCACGCGGTCGCGACCGCCCATCGTGCCAAACGCGTCGCTTTCATCATAGGTCGTGGTGCGCCATCCTCCCGCCTCAAGCGGCATCACGCCTGCTGAAAATATGACGATGGCATCGGGGGACATATCAATAGTATACAAAGAAAAAGGGCCCGAGGTTTTCCTCGAGCCCGCGTTCTGTATCGTCTTGATGTCGTTCGTTATCCACCAAATCACAATCATGTTTGTCCAGCTACTCTACAAAATGCACTTGTATCTATTTTTGTCCTATAGGATATAATTTGATACATGAGAAAAATGCGGACTGAAACGAAATACAGGCACCTACCAATGCGCAACCTTATTCTACGAACGTTAGCAGCAAGCGGTGTAGTAGGCGTTGCTCTTGTCGCACCGAAAACATTGTCTCTCTTGAAGAAATTAGACCGAGGGGCGGTTCATCGTAAAAATCTCTACCGACGGATTACGCAAGCGATATCCCGCCTTGAACGCGCCGGACTCGTACAAACCTCAGGAGAGTACGGTCAGCGCCGCATTGAGCTAACATCGAAAGGGTACCGAGTGATTGAGACCGTATATGCGAATGAATATCGCATTCCCGAACCCGCGTTCTGGGACGGCAAGTGGAGAGTCGTTATGTTCGACATCCGCGAAAAACGCCGCAAGGCTCGCGCGCAACTTCGAGCACTGTTGAGAGGTGCCGGTTTTCTGCGGCTTCAAGACAGTGTTTGGGTATATCCCTATCCCTGCGATGAATTCATCGGACTCGTCCGTGCACACCTGAAAAGCGGCACAGGCGAGATGCTTTCTTTCGTCGCTGAAGCACTCGAATCAGACAAGAGACTGCGAGAACATTTCCATCTCCCCTCTCTATCTTAAATGTATCGCTTTTTGTCCTATAGGATGAAGACTGATACATTGCAATGAACAAACCCCGTAGTGGACTAGGTGAGCTTTATCTTGCTCCAGAGACTCGGGTTGATGGCGCCGCGGTTGAGGTCGCTGAACGCCTCTTGTATCTCGGCTACCAAACCGCTCTCTCCCCCCTTCTCAACGCCAGTATCTTCCGCGAGCTGTGCAGGAGTATCCACGCCAAACACGATGCGATCCGCGCGGCACGCGCCATTGACGAACTGGAATGAGGATTCTACGGGCGAAAGACCGTACTTATTGCTTATTGCAATGAATTGTTCCAACTGCGGTCGTAACGTTGCGAGATGTTCCGGCAATTCACTCGGTCGCATGAGCAGAAGCCCTTGCAAAAATGGGCTACGGGCAAAGACCGTGACTTTGTTTTTTTTTGCGATGTCAAAAAAATCGGTGGCGTCCAACCGCTGGTCAAATGCATTGTACGGCACCTGCACATAGTCAACGCCAAGCTCGGCTGCCTGGAGTGCCTCTGCTTCATCATAGATAGACACGCCTATGTTCTTCACGAGACCATCTTCTTTTGCTTTCTGCATCCCTTTCACCATGTGCTTGAGAAATATGTAATGGGACGAGTGGAAGAGATACCCGTCGAGCGATGTTATGTTAAGTCGCTTCAGTGACTTCTCAAGTTCTGTTCGTACAATATCAACGGCTTTTGTTCCATCGGAATAATCGTTCAAAGCGTGCGGTTTCATCTTAGAAATAACCCGTACCTTGCCCGCGAGGGCGCGCACCTTAATCCACACACCGAGAACATCTTCTGCCGAACCATAAGCCCACGCCGTATCAAACGTATCAATACCGGCCGCGAAAGCCGTGTCCAAGATTGCAAATGCCTCTTCTCTCGTCGGCTGGCCGTGAGTATTATTGAGTCCGTACTTCATCCCAAATTGAACGGTACCGAGTACGAGTTTATTTTTTTGCGTGGTCATACAGATTTTTTAAACGCCTCATCTTCTTTCAAAGATTTTTCTAGACCCTCATAGCCCGTACCTCCTTTATTTATTTCCAAAAGTTCCGGTCGTTGTGCGAGCAAGGCGAGAACATCGTCTTTATTAAAACTCGGATTTATGGGATAAAGTTGCTCGTATATTTTTGCCACAAAATCGAAATCCTGCTCGGTATCCACCGACCAGTGCATGGCGGAATGGTCGCCGCCGCCGCTCGTCCACGCGCCATCAATATGAAATAATTCCGGATGATTGCGAATGTAGGGTGTTACATGCTCGCGTTCCGAAGGCAGCTTCGCTTCCTTCCATGCGCGCTCAAGCGCTTCAAACGAAAATACTTCCGTATCTAATCCTTCTGGATAATTCGCAGGGGAGTGCGTGTAATCAACTTTACTGTTCAAGAAATGTCCAATGACTTCATCAATAACTGCAGGGTCGTGGAGCGGACAATCACCCGTGAGGCGCACGACAACACCCGCTCCGGTCTCTTTAGCCGCTTTATAAAACCGGTCTAGCACATCGTGTTCATCGCCGCGGAAGACCTGCACGCCGCATCTTTTCGCGAGTTCTGCGGTCGCATCATCTTCTGGCTTATCCGTCGTCGCAACGACGACCGCATCGAGCTTCTTCGCGCGCTTCACGCGCTCCAGCATCCGCGCGAGCATCGGCTCGCTCAATATCGGCTTCAGTATCTTCCCCGGCAATCGTGTTGACCCCATCCGCGCTTGAATAATGCCGACTGTTTCCGTCATATTATTATTAGTTCAATCGCGCGAAATGGGAATGCGCGATGGGACCTTTGAGACGTTTGCGCACCGAATCGGTGTCCAGCGCTTTGCGAATTTCGGCGAACACGCCGTCAAGAGCTTTGCTATACCGTTTGATATGCGCAGACGTGTGCGCACACGACGGGTTGAATTCGGTTGAGGCGAGGAATCCACGCTCAAGCATTTCTTGCGTAAAAAGAGTTTTCAGCGCTTGTGCGTCGTCATACTGGAAAGAAAATAAATTGTAAGGGACTGTTCCGCCGATGTTGATTTTCAGTCCGTGTTTTTTTGCTACACTCGCCCAGCCCGCGCGCATCTGCGCGGCCGCGGCCTTGATGCGCTTTGGCACGTTCACCTTCTTCATCTTCTTCAAGGTCGCGAGCGCGGCCGCAGGGCCCGTGCGGTCGGTCCAGTAGGTGCTTGAGATAAACGTGTCCTGCGCCGCTTGCATGACGGCGCGCTTCCCGATAATCGCCGCCATCGGGAAGCCGTTGCTCATCGCTTTGCTGAATACCGCCATATCCGGATTGACGCCATATATAAGGTGCGCCCCGCCGTAGGTGAGTTTCCAACCGATGGACACTTCGTCAAAGATAAGCACCGCGCCGGTTTTGTCGGCAATCGCACGAATTTTTTTAAGAAAATTATCTTTCGGCTCCTCGCTGTGAAGCGGTTCCATGACAATTGCCGCGAGCCGTTTGCCTGCATGCTTCACGATTGCTTCCAGCTCTTCAAGATGGTTGTAGCGGAACGGCAGGATGCTTCCGCGCAATCCTCGCGGCACGCCCTTCGCGTCAAGCCCGGCGAGCAAATGTTCCTTGAGCCCGTCGGTCGTGCCGAGATTCGTCGCCAGATACCAATCGGCCCACCCGTGATACCCGCAAAAGGCGATAATATCGCGGTCGGTATGGGCGCGCGCGATGCGCACCGCGATAGCCATCGCCTCCCCTCCGCCGCGCGCAAAGCGCGCCATATGCGCCCAGGGGTGTAGAGCGCATAAGAGTTCAGCAAGCTCCACTTCTTCGGGTGCGTTCAGAGTGGACATAGAACCGCGGTTTACAGCGTCTTTGACCGCTTTGTTTACGTCAGGGTCGGCATAGCCCAAGAGACAGCTCCCCACCGCCATCCTGCCCATATCGTAATAATGGTTGCTGTCGAGGTCCCATACTTCGCACCCTTTCGCTTTTGAGTAATACGCCGGCCACTGGTCGGGCAGGAACATCTCCGCGCGCTTGGAGAGCAGTTGGTTCCCGCCCGGGATCAGCTTCTTAGCTTTCTGCCATAATTTCTGCCCGGTTCCTTTTTTGCTGCCATATTTTTTTGCTTTTTTCATAGTTATGCGGCGTATCCGATGCCCAATTTTTTCTGGTACAATGTCACAACTGCACGCATATTATCTGGCGTACGCGTGTTTATCTGCTTGTTGGTCCGATAATCATGTATAAACCGTTCGACGAGCCGGTAATTGCCAGTCGCTTCGAAAAGCGCACCATAGTCCATTTTCCAGGTGGAGACGCCGCTCTTGAGATGATGATAATGATTCCTGCGCGGTGTGCGGGGTAAAAAGTCGCTTACCAGAAGATACCCGCCCTCGGCAACAACGCGATCTATCTCGACGATGGAAGCGAGAAGCTCTTCTCGCGAAACCCAATGCAGGACAAATATAACAAGCACGAGATCGAACACACTTTTAACCGGCAATGCGGAAGCCACTCCGCGTAGCAACATCAGTTTCGGGAAAGCTTTCTTCCCTGCTCGTACCGCCGCACGCGATGGCTCGACGCCGACATATGAAACGCGCGGTCGGCGCATACGCAGCGCTTCAAGCCGCCAACCATTGCTCGCTCCCACTTCAAGTACGCTTTTTGGTGCAAGCTTATGGCGGCGCAGAAGCATGAGTGGGATGTCGCCGGTGCGCTTCACAGGAGCGAGCGCGTGCGCGTTGCGTTTGTACCATGCATCGGCCTCACTTTTTAAAAAAATATCCTCTTGTGTCATATTGAGGCAAGTATATGTTTCAGTGTATCAGCAACATACTTCTGCTGCTTCTGCGTGATGCTCGGGAACAACGGAATGGAAATTTCTGATGCGACAAATGCCTCGGCGTTCGGGCAAATACCTTTTTTATAGCCAAGTTTCTCATAAAAAAGATGCTGGTAGACCGGTAGGTGATGCACCTGTACGCCGATGCCCGCCCCGCGGAGCGCGGCAAAAATTTCGTCGCGGCGATGTGCGATGTTCGGTGCGAGGCGTATAGGATACAGATGCCATGCCGATTTTTCATACGTACGTTCGGCTGATGGAAGTATGAGATTCGGAACATGTGCCAGTAATTTTTGGTATCGCTTTGCCGCTGCACGGCGTTTCGCAATAAATGAATCCAGACGCTTTAATTGACTCTCGCCAAGCGCCGCCGACATCTCTGGCATGCGGTAATTAAATCCGAGCTCCTGCATCTCCTGATACCACTCACCGTGCTCTTTTCGCGTGAACGTTTTTGTGTCTTTGCTAATGCCGTGACTGCGGAATAGTTTAAGTTTTGTGTTGAATATCGGATTATTCGTCACGATGGCACCGCCCTCGCCTGTGGTGATAGATTTCACCGGATGGAAGCTGAACATTGTCATATCCGCCTGTGCACCTATTGATTTACCACGATATGAAGCACCTAACGCCTGCGCCGCGTCCTCAATGAAAACAAGCTTGTGTTTCTTCGCGAGCGCGCGGAATGCGCGCAGGTCTGCCGGGCGGCCGCCGTAATCAACCGGCACAATCGCTTTTGTTTTCTTCGTTATCTTTTTACGCGCATCGGCAACGCTCATATTCCCGGCCTGTATATCGGAATCAGCGAACACTGGCGTCGCGCCGAGGTAGAGCGCGGCGTTCGCCGTGGCGGCGAATGTTAAGGCCGGTACGATGACCTCATCACCCTTCCCCACTCCTGCGGCGAAATATGCCGCATGGAGCGCGGCGGTGCCGGAGTTGAAGGCGATGGCGAATTTTGTTCCGGCTTTTTTTGCGAGCGCTTTTTCAAACCGCTCCAGCGCGGGACCTTGTGTCAGATACGGTGAGCGCAGAACCTTCTGCACTGCCCTGATATCGGCTTCATTGATGTCTTGCGTGGAGTACGGGATCATGTTCAAGCCAACACCTCCTTTGCACGCTTCGCGGGAAGAAGACACCGCTTGTGGTCGCTTGAGTGGACGGCGCCTTTAGGGAGCAGAGGGTAGTGGACGAGCGAGTTAGGGCGAGCCCAGCTCGTGAACTCAGGTTCGATGACGTACATTGAGCCGGTGTCGCGTGTGCGCTTAGACTCATACTCGGTGATGATGGTCTCGTGGATTTTCTCTCCCGGGCGCATGCCAATCACCGTCAGTGTGCACTCCGGCGCAAGCGCCTTGATAAGGTCGATAACCTTGGTCGAGGACATCTTGGGGATAAATATCTCGCCGCTTTCCATCAGCAAGAGCACCTCGATGACGTGACCGATGACCTTATCAATGTGTATCCAATAGCGAGTCATGCGTTTGTCGGTGAGCGGAATGACACCGCTCGCGCGCTGTTTTTCTATAAGATCGACGATGCTACCGCGACTCCCCAGCACGTTGCCATACCGTATGACGCTGATGCGGGTTGTGCCCTTCGTCCCGCGATAGGAGTTGGCGGCAATAGCAAGACGCTCGGCACACATCTTGGTGGCGCCGTAGAGATTGACCGGATGAACTGCCTTGTCGGAGGAAATGACGAGGAGTTGCGCGACATTGCAATCAAGCGCCGCCTCGATGACATTGCGCGTGCCGATGACATTGGTATCGATAGCTTCAGTGGGATTGTACTCAAGGGCGGGCACCTGCTTGAGCGCGGCGGCGTGGATGACGATATCGACGCCATTAAACGCACGCAGTAATCGCTCTTTGTTGCGAACATCTCCGAGAAAAAAAAGCAGACGCGAGTCCTTGAATTCGCGCGCCATCTCGCTCTGCTTAAACTCGTCGCGCGAGAATACGACGACCCGGAACACCTTCGGAATGGCAAGCAGATGGCGCACGATGGCGCGCCCGAAAGTCCCTGTCCCTCCTGTAATGAGGATATTTTTGCCGTGTAAATGCGTCATTTTCATAGTGGAAATAGAGTATCTAAAAATACGAGATGTGTCAAATTTTTTATTATTGGCCATTACAGAGATTTTCGTATCAAATACACCAGCCGAGAGCCCGTGCCAGATATTTTTGACTTGAATAGACTTATACCTTTCTCGCGCTCGGAAGTGAAAACGGGTCCCAAGTCATAGTAGCGGATACCGCGCGCGAGCAACTCTTCCACTGCCCTACATTGTAGCTGATAGCCGATGCACGACTTGCTCATTTCTGGCGCGACCGCAACCGAACCATAGTATGCCGTACCTTTATACACATTTATGAGTGCCATGCCCGCAATGGCGCCCGTTTTCTTATGTCTAGCAACGACATAAAAACCTTCTCCCTCCCTCGCCGAGTCCGTTTGTTTACCATAACTTTCTCTTGACCTGAACTGGCCTCCGGCATCGGAAACATGCAACGCAAAATACTTTTCCTCCAACTCAAGAGATATGCACGCTCCTTCTGCAACAGAAAGCTCAAAGAATGGCGAGAAGCGTTTGTAGTCATATCGAGAGCATACGCGGACCAATAGCTGTGGCATAACTTCCGTGAAGTGGTGTTCAGAGATAATTGTTTCGTATCCATTCCGAAAAGCGATGCGGCGTACCCGCGACTCCTCATTGCTGGTATTCTGCGGTGGCGCAAAAAAGACGAAGATACTCTCTGCGCCCGCTTTGCGGGCGCGTTGCTCCAGTTCTGTACATGCAAAATCTTCCAATGCTTCTCTATTCTGCACATCCTTTCTGAAGCACGGCCACGGGAGAAATCCCGAGTAGTAAGCGGCTTGAAGAGTACCCTCCCGTTCTTCGATTATGAGCGGCACGACACCAACAGCCCGTCCTCTGTCATATACAAAAAAAGAAAGGTCCCTCGCTGCATATTTCTCTCCTGCACAGAGATTGAACTCGTGCGAGAGCCACGTATGCCACAGCCATCCGTCGCTGGAGGCATCCACTATCTCTTGCCAAAGTTTTGGCGCTCCGTCCACTTTTGCTATATCAATTGCTTGTAGGTCCATGTTGTTTCCGTGAAAGCCGTCTGATGAATGCTCCCATACGCTCAGATGATTTCCCATCGAAGGAACATCTCTCAAGAAAATGCTTCTGTCGCGCCAGAAGTTCTTCGCGATACAACGAATCGGCAAAAATGCGTGCAAGAACATCAACAAGCTCCCCCGCAGTATGAGTGAGCGGCGCCGCAGGTGCGTACACCTGTGCATTGCAGGTATCAAAGGATTTCCATGGATACAAGACGAGAGGCTTCTGTGCCAGCATTGTTTCATAGATGACCGTTGAATTTCCGCACACCACGGCATCACTCGCGCATACAAGCGGGAAAAGTTCTTCGCTTCCGGCTATCGCGCTATCGGCGGGAAATAATTCTTGAATATATTCCCGCATCGCTCCATCACACTCATGGCGGCGAAATTTAAAAAGCACCTGCATACCGGGAATCGTGCTCTGCGCCGCATGGACCGCTTCAAAGAACTCGGCACATTGATACGAATCAAATGCGGACGTATTTACATCGGAAAACGGCACTGCAACGAGGAGGACCGGTCGCGTATGGTCGAGTCCGAGTTGTGCGAGCATCTGTTTCCCTTTTTCAAGCGCACCGGCCCGCGCGTTAACATACCCATCAAAGCGCGGCGAGCCTATCGCGATAAGCCGCTCGCGCGGACGACCCATGCGTTCATGCCACGCATTTGTGTCAGCGCCGTAGGTCGCAAGATAGTCGGTCTCAAAACGGGAATACGCCGTGCGGAGGTCGAAAGAGTTTATCCCGTGCTGCAACTCTATAGAAGGTATGGCGAGCTGTGCGGCGACGCGCGCCATGATGAAAAAGTAGTGATGCCGACCGGCGACGGATGCCGACTGGAGCACGACATCCGGTTTTTCCTCTTCCATGATGCGGCGCACCGCGCCTATGTCGGCGATAACTCGCAGTGCATAGGAGGCCACGAGATATTCGCATGCCTGCAGTACAGGACTCCAGTCGAGTCCTTCTCGCGCGCTGGCGAAGTATTCTGCGACTTCTTTTTTTGCCGTTTCCCACTGCTTCGCAAACTTCGCTGAAATCCGAACGGCTTCCTTCCTCTCTTCACCATGTATCTCATCACGAGGATGCCGGACGCGGATGCGATGGGCAAGTAATTGCCGCCAGGATATCTGCTTGAGCGCGCCGCTTTCCATAAGTACGAGCTCCACATCGTCCATCTTCTCTATAATCGGTGCGATATGCGACCAATACTCGCCGGCATATATCTTGAGACTGCGACGTGGTACGAAACTGATGATGCTATTATATATCCGTATAAGGAGCGACTTCCTTACGGTCTGAAAAAACGGGGGTGCAGGAGACGCTACCAATTTACCGAGAACGTCGAAGCGCAGACCAGCCATGCGTGCCGCATCCGTGGCTATCCGTCGCTCGAAAGACACCAGACACTCGTCGGTTGACCTGTCCTCTATGATAAGGGCGGGAATGGAGACGTGTGCGCCAGGGTACGTTTTTTTAAGAGCCGCATATATCCGCACGTAATAAAATAGCTTGGACAGATATTCTTCCAGTATTGGTTCTACGACTTCGGCAATCCGAATATTATTGTACTCAAAAAATTTCATAGCGGGCAGATGATACCACTTATATGCGACCTCTTGGGCGAGGAGCCACCACTCTTCTTCCGTATGCTCCGGAATCACCACATCTCTTAGAGAGACGCATGGAACACCCTTTTTTATAAGCTCCCGCTCAACCAAGAAATTAAGGCACACTATTGTTGCATCGCGCGCCGCGTGCGCGCGCGCGAGGTCTACATGCCATAATTCGTAGGCTATACATAGCTCCTTTGGTTCGGTCATGGTTGCGCAGTTTTTGCTAGTGTGCGACGTACTTGTTGTTCCGGGCCTTTTTTGCTCCCGGATACTGATAGGGTCCCAATGCATCTACCATAGCGGATGTGTACGGATGAATGATGAACATGCTTTTCGTTTCCAAGGTGTGGCTCATTTCCTCGGTAGTCAAGAGTGCTTCGCGTAACTTTTCTCCGGGTCGCATACCGATGAAAGAGAGCATTGTCTTTTTACTGTTCCCATATTTTGCTATAGCAGCTTTAGCGAAGTCTACGATGAAGCGTTCTTTCATTTTCAGCACAAAAATTTCTCCCCCCTTCATGAGGCGCATCCCCTCAAAGATAAATCGAACCGCTTCCGGTATTTCCATAAAGAAACGGAGCGCTTTTCGATGAGTGACCGTTACCGGGCCGCCAGCTTCTATCTGCTTGCGCCAAAGATGAATGACCGACCCGCGCGAGTTCAGCACATTGCCAAACCGCACGGCAGAAAATCTCGTGCGAGACGGGCCGGTCATAAGGTTTGCGGCAATAATGAGCCGCTCCATCATGAGCTTGGAGGCACCAAGCACCGACTCGGGACTTACCGCCTTGTCGGTTGAGATAGCGACTACTTTTTCAAGATTGTGCTTAATGCTGACATCGATGACATTTTGAGTTCCTACAATGTTCGTCTTCACCGCTTCGAACGGATTATATTCGCATACCGGAACGTGCTTCAGCGCGGCAGCATGAAAGCAAATATCCGCTCCCTGAAAAGCGAAATCAAGACGGTCCCTATCCCGAACATCACCGACAAGATACCGAAGACGCTTGTCATCGCCGAGCTCCTGATTAAGCTCGTGCTGTTTATGCTCATCTCGGCTGTAGATGCGTATTTGGGCCGCCTTGGTCGCGAGCAACTGACGGACAATTTCTGACCCAATAGAGCCGGTTCCGCCCGTCACGAGAATAACTTTATTTTTGAACTCTTTCATGTTGTTGAAGTGTTGTGCCCAATATTTCTACTATGTTTTTTATGTCCTGTCTAGTAAGCCCGATGTAAAACGGCAGTGCGAGCACGGAAGCGCTTATGCTCTCTGCAATGGGAAAGTCTCCCGCGTCATACCCGAAGCGGTCTTTATAAAAAGAGAAGAGGTGTATGGAGGGCAAATACGGTTTACTGCTCACTCCTCTTTTTGCCAGCTCTTGTATGACGGTGTCTCGGTTGGTGCGCGAATTTTTTATTTGCACTACATACACAAACCACGTGTGCGTCGCCCCAGGAGCGGTCCGGGGAATTTCGACCAACGAGCGTATTCGTTTCAACTCTTTTCCATACCAGCGCGCAATTTCTTGGCGCTTCTTTATTAGAAAATCAATTTTCTCTATTTGAGCTAAACCGAGTGCCGCGCTCATCTCGTCCATGCGATAGTTAAAGCCCAAGTACTTATGGTCAAGCCACTGCATGTCAGGAGTGCGCCCTTGGTTGCGCAAACTTCTGCACAGTTCATCTACAGCCCTGTCGTTGGTGACAATCATGCCGCCCTCTCCAGTCGTCATCTGTTTATTCGCATAAAAAGCAAAAACTCCCGATTGTCCGAATGTACCCGCCATCTTCCCCTTATGCTTCGCGCCGAGAGATTCGCAGGCATCTTCAATGACCATGAGTTTATGCTTTTTAGCGATTTTCATTATGGCCCCCATTTCCGCAGGCTGTCCGAAGATATGGACGGGCAAAATTGCCTTTGTCTTTTTTGTTACGGCTTTTTCAACTTTCTTCGGGTCTATATTGCCGGTGCGCTGGTCGACATCGACAAACACTGGCTTCGCACCGACATACAAAATCACGTTTGCTGAAGCGATAAAAGAAAACGGCGAAGTGATGACTTCGTCGCCTTTCTTGATGCCAACGGCAATGAGCGCGAGATGCAATCCTGCCGTACCGCTGGAAACAGCACAGGCGTACTTCGCGCCAACGAATTTTGCAAACTTCTTTTCAAATGCTTCTATTTTAGGTCCGATGCTGAGAGTGCCGGAGCGCAGAACTTCAAGGACGTATTTCTCCTCCTTTTTGCCGATATGAGGGTGCGCCATCGGATATGACTTTTTCATAGAGTATCGAGTTTATCACTATAACCAGATAACGATAAGTTACGTTACTTAGACACGATCTTCGCCGGAATGCCGTAGGCGAGGGCGCCGGCGGGAATATCTTTCTTGACGAAGCTGTATGCGCCGATGACGGCGCCCTCTCCGATGGTTACTCCCGGCATGATAGTAGCGTGGGCACCAATTTTTGCGCCCCTGCCAATGGTTACCTTGCCTGATGTGTTGTCCTCGGTGTTAAGGCTATAAATGGAACAGTGTGAACCAATTTGGACTTCGTCGCCAATCTCCACACCATGATGCGCGAAGATGGCAGTGAATGCGCCGATGTCGGTCTTCCTCCCCAATTTCAAGTTTTCAGGACGGAAGACGACCCACAGCCATTTCGTCATTTCGCCGTGTTTCATCACCGGTGGCGTCCACGTATCAAAGCGATCTGACATATTTTTATTGTTAGTAATTAATTTGCTTAGCTAAAAGTCGCACATCAATAACTAAATCTTCAAGAATTTTAGCGACACGGGGGCCGGTTGTGCCGTCGCCCCAGGGACTTTTCACCTTCTGAAGTTTATCTCGGTACGCCTCGTCATGCAAAGATTTTTCAATCGCCGCGATTATTTCATTTCTTGCATAGCCGACATCCAACACATTTCCCCCTCTTTGTCGGCCGGTCTGGCGCGTGCCGATATTCACCACCGGCGTTTTAAATGACGGAGATTCTATGAGCGCTCCGCTTGAATTGCCGACCCAGACTGCGGCTTCCCGCTCCAAGGCGAGAAACTGCGTGTGCGAGAGACTTGGGACGATGCGGAACAGAGGATTCTTTTTCTCCCTATCAATGATAGCAATCATCTTCCGTCCGCCGGCGTCCGCATGCGGATATGTGATGACCACAGGCAGATTAAACGTCTTGACTGCTTCAATAGTTTCTTTCATTTGCCTTTCAGCATCGTTTATTTCTTCACTTACCGGATGCTGGCTGACTAAGATGATTTGCTCTTTCGGGTCGAGCTTGAGTTCGCGGAAGAGTTCTTCACGCGTCGGCAACTTCTCATTCAGAATGGTATCCAAGGCCGGCGCTCCGACCACATGAATGCGCCACTCGTCCTCGCCCATCTTTTTAATCCTCTCAGCTGATTCTTCAGTTGCTGGGAAATGAATATGGGAAAGTTTGGTGATGGCGTGCCGAGCCAACTCATCAACAGTTGAAGTTCTCTCCCCGCCATGCACGTGTCCGATCGGGATGCCGAGATAGAGGCATGCCACGGCTGTGCAGAGCATTTCCGGCCTATCGCCCAGAGTCAGAACGAAATCAGGCCGGTCGTGAGAAAAAATGCCAACTAATTTGTTTAAAAAATCTCCGGTAAACTTCGCCATGCCCTGTCGGTTATCATTCTCAAACGTCGCTGATATTTCTTTCGTCTCGGGAAATTCTTTTCTAACCTGTTCTATCGTTTTACCAAATTCCGGCATCAGGTGAATGCCGGTCGCGTACATCTGTAACTCCAGTTTCGGGCTGTCAATAATTGCCTTGAGAATAGGGACCATCAGACCGAAATCCGCTCTTGTCCCAGTTATATACGCAATCTTCATTTTTTATATCGTTATGCGAGCATTTCCCATTGTAATGGCGTGCCGCGGGAAATAGTTTGTTTTGCCGTTTTGCCGACAATCTCATCAAAATGCTTTGGCGGAATGCCCGTGCCCGGACGTACGATATAAATGTCTTCGGCCGCAATCCGCGTATTCGCCGGGATATCGCGGCGCGCGACGACACTCTTGCGGGAGACCTTCGCCGTATCCAATTCCCCTTTGCTCGGTTTCTTCTCCGGCGAGCCGAGTGCCTGTTCTATCACGCGAATGCACCGTATCATTTCTTTGAGTTCACTGGGTTCCAGCGATGCTTTATGGTCAGGACCCGGCAGACTGCGGTCAAGAGTAAAATGTTTTTCTATGAGCTGTGCGCCGAGCGCCGCCGCCGCAATGGCGACGCATATGCCCTCACTGTGGTCAGAGAGCCCCGTCGGGAGCCCGAACTCACCCGCGAGCGTCTGCATCGCGCGCAAATTTATATCGGCAGGAGGAGTCGGGTATTCCGAGGTGCAATGGAAGATGGCGATGTCTGTGGCTCCATTTTTTTTGAGCACATCGAGCGCCTCGCGGACCTCTTCAAGCGTACCCATCCCTGTTGATAAAATGACGGGTTTCCCTTTTTTTGCAATATGCGCGAGGAAGGGTAGGTTGTTCAGTTCGCCCGAAGGAATTTTGTATGCCGCGATATCCAGCGTCTCCAAGAAATCAGCATCAGGCATACTAAAGGGCGTTGAAAGAAAAACTAATCTCTTCTCTTCGGCGTACTTCTTCAACGCGCTATGCTCTTTGTGCGGAAGCACGAGGTCGCGGAGCATGTTTATCTGACTTTCTTCTTTTCCGGTATTCGTTACCTGATATTCCGCCTGCAGAGCGTCATCGCTCACGAGTTCTTCAGGCGTAAACGTTTGAAATTTAAC
>CAYHMS010000004.1:0-10630 GCA_964357805.1 uncultured Candidatus Saccharibacteria bacterium
ACCGCGTTGGTGGCAACGATAATTGAGGACGCGGACATAAGCAGGGCGGCGATTTCCGGACGGAGCGACCAGCCCAGCGTGGTATAAAACACGCCGGCCGCGACCGGAATGGCGAGAACGTTGTAAATCGCCGCCCAAAACAGATTCTGTTTCATTTTCGTTACCGTCGCTTTTGAGAGGCGAATGGCCGCCACAATGTCGTACGGGTCTGACTTCATAAGCACTATGTTGGCGGTCTCAATCGCCACATCGGTACCGGCACCGATTGCTATGCCTATATCGGCTTGCGCCAAGGCGGGGGCATCATTAATGCCGTCTCCCACCATCGCCACGAACTTTCCTTCGTCTTGAAGTTTTTTGACATATTTTGCCTTGTCCCCCGGCAACACTTCCGCAAAGACCCTATCAATGCCAAGGCTGCTGCCGACCGATTCAGCCACTTTAGTATGGTCGCCGGTAATCATGACGACTTCAATACCAAGTTCTTTAAGGGCGGTTATCGCTTTCTTCGCGCTCGGTTTGACCGTATCGGCGGCGGCGACAACCCCGGCGAGCGTGCCGTCGACGGCAAGCAGACTCAACGTTTTGCTTTCGCCTGCAAGACGAGCAAGAGTAGAGCGGGCATTGCCAATGTCTACATTGTAACCATTGAGGAGTTTTTCCGTGCCTGCAAGTACAACCTTCCCTTTAATGACGGCCTTAAGCCCGTGTCCGGCGACAGATTCAAATTTTTCAATCGATTCAAGCGGGGTCGCTCCTCTTTTTGTCGCTTCTTCCAAGATTGCTTTTGCAAGAGGATGATTTGAGCCAGCTTCAACGCTCGCCTCATACCGAAGGATTTCCTGCTCGGTGAAGCCGTTGAATGCAACTACATCGGTGATGATTGGCTTCCCTTCCGTGAGCGTTCCCGTCTTATCCAAGACAATCGCGGTTAGTCTTGAGGTATTTTCAAGCGTCGCGGCATCTTTTATAAGAATATTATGCTTTGCGCCGATGCCGGTTCCGACGGCAACCGCAGTAGGCGTGGCCAATCCAAGGGCGTCAGGACATGCAATAACTACTGTTGAGACTGCGAATGTGAGAGCGACAAGAAGTCCCGCCCCGGCAACAACATACCACCCCATAAAAGCGGCGAGTCCCGAACCGATGGCAACAATGACAAGCCATCCAGCAGCTTTGTCAGCAATGCGCTGACCGGGAGCTTTGGAGTTCTGCGCCGTCTCAACCATCTTGATAATTTGCGCCAGCACCGTCTCCGAGCCGACCTGCGTGGCTTTAAATTTTATCGTCCCTGTCTGATTCACTGAACCGCCGATGACTTTCGCACCAACTGTTTTCGTAACCGGCATTGATTCTCCGGTCACCAGTGATTCGTCAATAGAGGTTTCGCCTTCAATAATCTCGCCATCCACCGGCACTTTGTCGCCCGGCCGCAACACAATGATGTCATCGTGCACAATATCTGCGCTTGAAATATTCATCTCCACACCGTCTCGAATGACATTTGCTTTTGGCGGCACTAAATCAAAAAGAGCGCGCAAGGAGTCGGACGTACCGCGCCGAGCCTTCATCTCCATCCAGTGCCCGAACAGAACGAAGGTAACCAAGAGCGCCGCCGCTTCGTAAAATGTTTCCGAATCAGGCCGAATGAATGTGAGTAATACGCTAAACAGATACGCTGCCAAAACACCAGTAGCAACAAGAACAGCCATATTCAACTTTCTTGCTCGGAGCGAATAGCAGGTGCCCGTGATGAAAATGGAACCCGTCCAAAAAACTATCGGTGTGGTGAGAATTAAGAGTAGCCAGTTGATTGGAATAGGTGTCGGCAAACTCAATTTGAAAACGTTTACACCGACCGGCGAATAGAGAAAAATGGGAATAGAGAGCAGGAGTGAAATGAAAAATCGCTTGCGCATGTCCGCTTCCATTTTTTTCGCTATTTGCGGGCTGGTCATGGCCGCCTCATGGTCCATATGACTCATGCTCTGCATATCGTGCTTCGCGTGAGTGTCTCCTTTCGACTTCTTTTCCGGAATCAAATCCATCCCGCATCCCGGACATTTCCCCGGTTCCATCTTCCGCACCTCCGGATGCATCGGACAGGTATAGATGATTGATTCTGAATCGTGGTGGTTGTGGTTTTGAAATTTACTCATGGTATGTTAATTAATTTTTTGCAATGATGACTTCAAAAGTTTCCGTAAAGAAACAACGCCAAGAACGGTGAATAACAAAAGCGGAAACCATATCGGTCCAATTAACGGCCACGGAATAAGAAAATAAACATCAGTGGTTGCAAACGAAGATGGCCACTTCAAAAAGATATAGAGAAAAAGATAATAAAAAATATCCCAGAGCGAAAAGGCAAAAATAAACGCCCACAGTTTTTCTTTCACCAGTTCAAAGGCCAGAAAAGCGATGCTAGCCAACATCACTATAGTTGCCACTTCACGCAATATTTCCACCTGTAAAATCTTCCACGGAATAACTTGGAGATCCGCTACCGTTTGTACAAAAAATCCATTTGGGTAATACAGTTCACGGAGATAGACAACTACTGCGGCCTCAACAAAAGCCATTGCAATCGCAAATGTCCCAAGTGCAATTATTTGTTTTTCTTTTTTCATATTAGTTAAATGTTTTTAATTTTCTCCATGCCATGTGTTCATATACACTCGACCAGAGAAACCCGACGCCGAAAGCGAACATGAGTTCCTCAAGCGGCACCCCGGCCACGAGAATGCCCGACAGCGCTGGAAGATTCCAAATCTGCTCCACATAGCCGGGGTATAAGGCAATGAGCGTAAGGAAATATAAAAAGTAAAGACCAAGGAACAGAAAAGCGCTCGTAATCATTTTCTTTTTTAGGTCCGGTCGGCAGTACCATGTTGCAAGCCCGCCTACGACAAGCGCGATAAACGCGTCGTAGATTGGATTAAGCGAAGTCCCAAAATAGAGTGCGAAGAATATGGCGGGAGCAGAGAGAAGCGCCGCCAGATGATAGCGATGGCGCGGCAAATGGCGCTCGTGTGTTTTTATTTGCAAGTGCGAAGTGCGATGGATACGCTCATAGAGCGCCACCGCAATGCCTCCAATACCGAACGAGAAGATAAAACTTTCTATGTCAAAACCAGTTCTGTGCGCCAAGTCAAAGAGTGAGGTTGGATTCCAATACATGGGAACAAAGAATGGTTCTGTAAAACCCAGAAGCGAAGTCCAAAGGCTTGCGACAAGCATTTCTTTTTTACTTTCTTTACTTTTTAGAAATGCGTACACAATCACCCAAATCGCAATGAGGATTAGGCTCCATAAAAGCCAAGCGAGCTGCGGTTCGTGTATTGAGTTCATATATTTTTATTTAAAGTTGCCAGATGAAGCTTCTAACGACCTCGCCTATACCGGAAATTTTTAATTCTACAGATTTTGGGGTTGATGTTATTTGATTAAAGATAAGTATTCCCTCTCGGTGGTGGCCTCCGACTGGTCCTTCCCAACGAAGCGGCTTGTATTCTTTTCCCTTGTCATCAATGAGAACGGACGATTCCGTCATATCCTGATCCAATTCAACCGAATGGGTATCCATAATAATATCAAATGTCCATTCTTTTGCTTGGGGTGACAGGTCAATCGGAGTGACAACAACCGTGACATTCCCCTGGTCATCGGTTTGTGCCTCCCATTTTTGTTGCGCGCTTTGGCTTGTAGAATTCTCTTGGTTTTGGTTTGAGACAGGATTTTGAAAATGAAAATAAAAAGTAAGGAGACCAATGATAGAAGCAAGTGCAATTACGGATATCATCGTAATTTTATTCATGGTGTTTTTTGAATTGAACAATCTTGTTGCCGATAAACCATACCCCGAACAGGTTGAAGACAATGCCGACCCAGAAAATCTTGACTTGATACTGGGCGACGAGCGTCGCAAGTCCCGTTATCCCGAGAATGGGCACTAAATTTACTAGATAGTGCGCACAACAGGAGATCATTGCGGCAGTAGATGTCGTGCCGGTCACTCCCAATATTTTGCCGCCATCTGCGTTCTCGTGAATAAGATTCCTAAGATAAGTGTACAAACCGATTTGGATGCCGAAACCTACAGCGAGACTGACAATGAAATACCAAAAGGATGCAAATTGAGTTTGTGCAAAACTCCATCCGGAAACTAACGTGAGCACCGCAAAATAAACTCCTAGCAGACCCGCGCTTGCGAGCGTTCCGTACAGGACTGATTTTGCAGTGTTATGCGGCATGGTTATTCTTCTTCATTTTGTTCACTACGCTCCTTTATTTTGGGAACATATTGCGACGGATTTTCCAGAAACGCCTCTTTACACTCCCTGCAACATAGGTGATATACATTGCCACCGTATTTCAGAATGGCATATTCTTCTTTTCGCCTTAATTTCTTTTTGCAGACAGGGTCAATGTAAAACATAGTTTTATTTTGGATTAATTGGTAGTTGCAATTTTGATTTCCAGCGAGGAATAAAGGCCGGAGTTCCCTTTGCATACTCGTCCCACGGTGTCCCGAACTCTTTTTGAGCGTCTCTTTCTTCGCTTTTCGCGAGGCGTACATACATCCACACAAGAATCGGGAACATCGCAAGCGTGAGAATCGTCGGCCACTGTAAGAGAAAACCGAACATAATGAGTACGAAGCCGGCATATTGCGGATGACGGATGCGCGCATACGGGCCACCGGTCGCAAGCGTGTGGTCGCGTTGCGCTTTGTACAGTACTCTCCACGCATCAGCGAGTAGAATAAACCCGTAGATGATGAGAATGTAGCTTGCAATGTGGAACGGCCCGAAGTGCGGGTCTCCGCCCCACCCGAAGAAGTCCTCAAGAAGGTGGCCGGAATTGTGCGAGAAGAAGTCAACGCCAGGGAACGCCGCTAAAAGCCATCCGGAGAAGAGATATATCGTGAGCGGGAACCCGTACATCTCCGTGAAGAGCGCGACAATAAACGCCGAGAACGCGCCCAAAGACCGCCAGTCCCGCGAGGTCTTCGGCTTCGTGAAGCTAAACGCGAAGATAATGAAAATCAGTGAATTGAGAATGACAAGCCACCAGAGGCCATAGGTGGTTTCCATAATAATTAATGTTAGTGGCAACACCCATGACCTGAATGGTCTTTATCCTTGCCATCTTTATTTTTATCTTCTCCGTCGGTGGGCGTTTGCTCGTCGTCGGAGTGTTTGTGTGATTTGCCCATCATGAAGAAGTGGGCCAGTATCATTACTGCAACACCACCGAAGATAATCCATGTTGAAGCTCCTAATGCCTTGCCGCCTGCACCCAAAACGAGAATGAAGACAAGTGGTATGGCGCAACAAATCACCATCATCCACATCATTCCCTTGTGTCCCCCACCCTTACTGTTGTCGTTATGGTCATGCATATATTTTGGATTGTCCGACTAAACGATTTCTCCGCTCTTCTCAAGCATCATGTGATGAATCGTTGCAATTTGAACCCAAATCGCGATAAGAATAAGAATCCCGGCACAGAGCAGAGCATCGGCCTTTGTAACCCCGAACACAAGATTGTCGGCACCGCCGAGGACTGCGACTATAAACGCAACGACTCCGGCAAGCCCCACGACAACGCTGGTAACATGCATTAATTTTGATGGTTTCATAATCTATTTTGTGTTATTGATAATAGTTTGAATAATTTGGTCAATTTCTTTCGGCCTCTCGCCCAAATTTGCTTGCGGGAAAAACTGTTGCAGAACAATCGGACGCATACCGGAGATAAAGGTCTGACCATCTTTGGTATACACGTTTATTTTGCAGGGCAGACAAAGCCCGATCTTGATATCAATGTCTAAAAACTCACTGGCAAACTTGGCGTTGCAAAATTCAACTATCTTGAACGGCTCTCTCTTAAAACCCTTCTCGTCTAAAGTTTTCTGCACATCGTGAACATACAAAACCCGCATGCCGGCTTTCGCGATTTCCTCTTGCACCTTTTGAACCGCCTCGTCAAAAGATTTCGCCGTAATTATTGTGTAGTCGAACTCCATATATTTTGTATGCTTAATTGTAATTAACTGCTCAAATCCTTTTTCTTGGAATCAAACTCCTCTTTACCAATCTCGCCTCTTGCGTAACGCTCCTTCAAGATATCCAACGCATTTGAGTTTGATTTGGAACTTTTTCCGCTGAATTCGCGCACAACCCACACGATAAGCGCGATGAATAAAACCCAAAAGATAATCATCATAATTCCGCCGCCGAACCAGCCCATCATGCTTCCTGCGCCCCACCCATAGTTGTTGTATAGTCCGTACATCATAAGAGTCGTGATAATTGATAATGATTCAATACTATTTTAGATGGGAGCTTTCTCCGGCGCCCGGTCGTTATTCGTCTCGATGAACTCGGCGATTCTCGCCTCGTCAATAGCATCAAGCTTGAGGAGATAGTTCCAAGACGCGAGCGCCACCGGCACGTCGAGATTAGTGCGGGGCAAAAGTATCTTCTTTCCTGAAGCGAGATTGAATGCGGACTTGATTCGCTCAATCTGAGCTTGCGGGAGGTCATCCTTGTACCACACGACTGCGGCCCCGTGCTCCATGCTGTGGAGAACGAGCTCGTCCGGTACGGCTTGATCTTTTATCCCGGGTCCGGCGACACCATCGCCCCAATGCCAGCCGGATGTCGGCGGATTTGAATTGTATGGCGGATGGGATTGCCCGCGAGAAACATGAGACTGGCCTAAATCGGCAATTTTTTCTCCCAACAGTGGTTTGCTTAATTTCTCTTTCTCCTTATTTCCTTGCGAGCCAAATAACCATACCCCTCCTACTGTAATAACCAGTGTCAATAATGTAATGCCTCCTATTACTTTATGTTCAGTTGTCATACAATATGTTCCAGTTAAGTTATTTTCTAGGCCCCGCAGCTTCCGCCGCCTCCTCTCTGTTGCGATTGGATCACTTTGGAAGAAATATTTGCGTACCCGGAGCCGCTTGAATAATCGGCGCTCAATATTTCTTTCGGCGACACATCCTTCCAGTCAATGCCTTTCTGTTGCATATAGGTCGCGATGGTGAGATAGGTGTCCGGGAACCAGTAGGAATTTACCGCAAGCGCAGTCTTGTACATGTCCTGCTCGCTGACTCCTTGCGACGCCATGAGTTCCAAGAGGCCGAGCATCGCCATCCCGTGATTGCAGTCCGGGAAATGCGTGGAATTCCCGCAGCATGGTCGGAAGATATTGCGCGAAACGCGGTCTACAAGCGTCTGCTGTTCTTTTGTAAGCGACACAAGCGTGTGCATTCCATAATGTTCCATCGCGTCCCTTTTCGCGAGTGTCCAACCGCCGGTTGATGCGAAGTTCCCTGCTCCGCCGTAGGACGGATTCATCATTTCTGAAGTATCTTCAAGAATGGGATTCTTGTTCGCGAGTCCGAGCGCCCAGAAGAGATTGAGAAGATATCCGGCGTTCGAGTTTGTGATGACAACTTTTTCATTTGCGTTTTTTTCAAGCATTTTCTGAAACTCCGGAGGGAATCCTCCGCGGTCCTTATACAGCGCCTCCATCTTGTCGGGGTCAATCGCACCGACCTCAACCATTTTCGCGCCAAGGTCTCCCCACACAATCGGCAGGGTTACTCCTGAAGACGGTATGACCGATTCTTGCAGTGAAGCGGCATTTATTTCTTTCGACGGGCTGGTGCTGAACGATACGGCAATGATAATTCCCGCACCAATGATACTGAGTGGCGTCGAATATTTTGTTTCCATACTATAATTTTAATTAGCAACAATCTTTCATTTTCTTCTCAAGGCCGACAACTGCTTCAGTATGCGTGTTTGTTTTGCTAATGAGCAATAGTGATACCAGAAGGAGAAAAATTACCGCGGCAATAGACACTGTCCACAGTTGTTCAAGGACGCCATATGCGGCAACGAAGCCGGTTGGAATAAAGAACACTTTCCAGAGCAAGAGCATGCCGACCGACGAGCCACGGAGTTTCTTCTCAAGTTGATACGCAATACCGACCACCGACCCGCCCATAAGAAGCGCGGGAATTACCAGATTGATGGAGTAGCCCAAGAAATGCGCGCTGACGAGCCCCATCCAGGTGAGAAATACGCCGGCGCAAATAGGACAAACGGTGAACGGCAGAATCCGATTGGCGAGCCACATCAATGCAGAGATGGCGAGGATTGAGAGCACGGTGATGATAATAAGCATATGTTTAGACGAAGAGAATAAGCGCTCCTAAGAGAACCATGACGATGCCGGCAACGAGCCGCACGCGCGCGAGGTTATTGCGCTTCCATTCCTGCATCTTGTCCACGACGATTTTATCCGCAGAGAACCATAAGACAAGTACAAGCGGGACGATGAGAATCGCGTTGTAGAGGAAGAGGTACCAGAAGCCCGCGATATACGTGACCTGGTCGCGCAGAAGTCCGATGACCATGAGGTACGGTCCGCCCATGCACGGGAACTGGCAGATACCGACTAGTGCGCCGAGCAGGAATGCCGCCACCATGGACGTTCGTTCCATAAGCCGCGCCATCGAATGGTGCGCGACAGACGGAAGTGCAAGTTTAATCGGCACATTCGGAAAGAACCGGTTCATGAGATTGATGATGCCGAAAAGAATTAGAAGCGTTGCACCAAGCTTTCCCATGAAGTGCGGAGTGTTGAAGAGGTGCAACACTTTCAGAATGCCGAGCCCGATGAGCAAGTAGGACGCGAAGATGCCGAATATGTACATGCCCCCGATCTTCAAGATTTTTTCGCGCGTCAGCTGCAAGCCGAACAGAAACGCGATGGTAATCAGGAGAATTGAAAACGAACAGGGATGCACGCTGTCAAGAAGTGATGAGACAAGAACCAGCGGCAGGAGCCACGCGCCGCCATTGCTCATATTCCATATGAGCGTTAAGGTTGCTGGGCTGAATTTCAGGATAATGATTCCGAGAATAAATGCTCCGACAATGCTCCCGATAATGAGAATCCGTTTCATGCTACGGGGTTACAAGAGCTTTTACTTCAAGCTGGAGTGTGCCGCCGGAAGCATCGGCCAACATGACGAATCGGTCAACCTGTCCAACACCGGCCGGACCGTGCGCGTTCGGGTCGTAGACGACGCGGATGGTGCGGCCCTCGCCCGCTTTGATGACTTCGTTCGCCGGCGGCACATATCCCATTCCGGACATACCGAACGGGCCTTTCATACTTCCGTCCGATTTAACGATAAAGGCCGTCGTGCACATGCAGGACGTGAGAACGGTGGATACAGTGATATCTTGACTTGTCGGATTGATTACGGTGAATTCTGTAGTGACATTTCCGTTTTTCATCGAGATCGTGCCGAAGTCATAGAAGATTTCCTGCGCGGTGAGAGCGCTTTTCGAAGTACTCGAAGAACCTGGAACTCTTTGAACTGATGCGGTCGTTCCGCCCTTTCCGGCATAACCCCAAATAAAGAGACCGACGATGACAACGAGAACAATGGAGATGATACTGATAGTTTTTGATTCCATGATAGTTAGAGGTTAATCGCACGGCCAATAAAACGTTCCTACCTATCAGCGGGATGGAGAATGTTCAAAAAGAGAAAGCCAGCGTTTCATTTTTCTATTGTGTGAAGTAAAAGGCGGAGAACTGTACGAGAGCGGCGCTAGAGGTCTGTATAAGAACGCGTGGAACAAAAATACGAAAACTGCAGATGCAAGAATAAGAAGAACGGGGATTAGATTTAATGGCACACTGATAAACGATTGATACACATTTATTGGGCACAGCGATGTACCCATGGAAGAAAACGGGCAGTCGCCTTGCATACTGCCGTCCGGCCCATACGACATAGAGGCAAAACCGAAAAACGCAATTATCAAAAATGACGCGAGTACGAGGGGAGTGGCGATTTTTTTGAATGCAAACGGCATATTTTCTATTATACTACATATATCATGCCGTCTCCATCCGTTATCCTCAACGCGCTCGCGCCGCTCGTGGTGATAGTCGTTCTCGTTCTCATTTTTTTTCTTATGCGTCCACGGCGGTTCTACTTCGTGCGACACGGCGAGACGCTCCTGAATGCGGCGCATATCAAACAGGGTGCGGAGGGCGGTTTAAGCGAATCGGGGAAACGCCAAGCCGCCGCAGTCGGCGAGATGCTCGCGCCGTTTGCCATTCGCGCGATTATCGCGAGCCCATATGTGCGCGCCCGCGAGACGACCGGCATCATTAATGAGCGGCTCCACACCTCTATTGCCTACACACCGCTTCTCGCCGAACGGCGCAATCCGAGCGACATCATCGGCAAAGACCGCGATGCTCCCGAAGTCGTTCGTATTGTGGACCAGATGGACCTCGCCTACCACGACGACGATTTTCGGTATCGAGACGAAGAAAATTTTATGGACTTGAAGAAACGCGCGCGAAAGTGCCTCCGGTATCTTGCATGGCACGGCGCGCTACGCAATTGCGTTGTCACGCATCATGTATTTCTTAAGATGTTGCTCTCGTATATGCTCTACCGCGAGAATCTTCACGAGAAAGCCTATGTGAAGCTTTCATTCTTCAACACCTCCGACAACGGCGGCATCAGTATTTGCGAGTTCCACCCCTGGAAATTCCTCTCCCCCACCCGCGG
>CAYHMS010000004.1:10730-32894 GCA_964357805.1 uncultured Candidatus Saccharibacteria bacterium
GCGGCATCAGTATTTGCGAGTTCCACCCCTGGAAATTCCTCTCCCCCACCCGCGGATGGGAAATCATCAGCTTCAACGAAACTCCCGAATAAATGAAAGGTTTCGTAAACCTTTCATCGGTAATTAGTAGTCCATCCCGCCCATGCCGCCCGGAGCGGAAGAAGCTTTCGGTTCGGGGATGTCGGCGATGGCGGCTTCGGTCGTGAGGAGGAGCGCCGCGGCAGAGACGGCGTTTTCCAGCGCCATGCGCGGCATCTTTACCGGGTCCACAATGCCTGCGGCGAGCATATCCTCAACAATCTCGTCCGTAAGCGCATTGTAGCCGGCGTTCGCCTTGCCCGACTGCACTTTAGAAACGATGAGTGAGGCATCGTCCTTGCCGGCGTTCAGCGCTATTTGTGCGAGAGGTGTTTCCAGAGCGCGCACGACGATGTTGAAACCTATTTGCTCATCAGCGGTGAGCTTCTTTCCGCCGGAGGCGGATCCGCCTCCGGCGGACGCGACTGAAAGTTTCCTGGAAACTTTCGCGAGCGCGGTGCCGCCGCCCGCCACGATGCCTTCTTCAATAGACGCCTTCGTCGCTTTGACCGCATCGTCAATCTTGTCTTTCAAATATTTCATCTCGGTTTCGGTCGCCGCGCCCACCGAGATGACCGCCACCCCGCCCGAGAGCTTCGCAATGCGCTCCTCCAATTTTTCCTTGTCAAACTTTGAATCACTATTTTCCATCTGCGCCTTGAGTTGGGCGACACGTGCAGTGATATCCGCCTTCTTGCCCTTCCCGCCGACGATGGTCGTTTCGTCTTTTGTCGCGACAACGCGCGTCGCCTTCCCGAGCATCGAGAGCGTCGCGTTCTCAAACTTAATGCCGACTTCCTCCGTGATGACTTGGCCGCCGACTACCGTCGCGATATCGGCGAGCATTTCCTTCTTACGGTCGCCGTAGCCCGGCGCCTTCACCGCGAGCACACTGAAGGTTCCGCGAAGCTTGTTCACGATAAAGGTGGAGAGCGCATCGCCCTCGACATCCTCGGCAATAATCACAAGTTCCTTCTTCCCCGACTGCACGACTTTTTCCAGCAAGGGCAAAATTTCTTGTACATTGCCGATTTTTTTATCAGTGAGAAGGACGAGCGCATCCTTCATTTCGGCCTCCATTCGCTCCGGATTCGTGACCATATAGGCGGAGACGTAGCCCTTGTCAATCTGGAGTCCCTCCACGATGTCGTAGGAAAGCTCCATCCCCTGCGATTCTTCAACCGTAACCACGCCGCTGCTGCCAACCTTCTCCACCGCCTCGGCGATGATGCTTCCGAGCACCTCGGACTCTGACGATATTGAAGCGACCTGTTTTATTTCTGCTTTCCCGCTCACCGGCTTCGCCATCTTCTTCAATTCCGCGAGCGCCGCGGTCTTTGCTTTTTCCATCCCGCTTCGTATGCTCATCGCGTTCGCACCCTTCATCACGTGCTGGAGACCCTCCTCGATGAGCGCTTCAAAGAGTACGACAGAGGTCGTGGTGCCGTCGCCGACGGTATCGTTGGTCTTATTCGCGACTTCCTTCACGATTTCCGCGCCCATATTTTCAAACTTATCCTTCAAAGAAATTTCTTTCGCGATGGAGACGCCGTCGTTAGTGATGCGCGGCCCGCCGTATGACTTCTCGATGATGACGTTGCGGCCCTTAGGGCCGAGTGTTCCCTTCACGGCGCGAGCGGCCTGCGCTATACCCTTCGCGATGGCCTTGCGGGCGTCCTCTGAAAAAAGAATCTGCTTTGCCATATGAATTAGTTGATTAGGCGCTAGGCTTTAGGCACTAGGCGTTTATTAATAAGATGTCGGATTCGGGAAACACATAATACTCAACGTCATTCACCTTGATTGGTTCATCCCAGGGCTTCTTGAAAAAAACCGTGTCGCCCGGCTTCACCTCAATCGGGATGCGCTTCCCGTCATCGTTTCGGCGGCCCGGACCAATGGCGACGACCTCGCCTTTCAAAAGTTTCTCTTTATCTACCGTCTCGGGGATGATGATGCCGGAGGCGAGGCGCTTCTCACCCTCCTTTTCGGAAGGCCGTACCACCACGCGGTCGCCAAGCGGCTTGAATGAAAGCTTTTTTGCCATATGAGAGGAGTATAGAGAATCTCTCACTTTTATGCAACTTTATTTGGAGAGCGCGGTGCCGGTCGCTTTTGCGAGTTCTTGAATGTGAATACCATGACGACGAGTGGTAATCGCACCCATTTTGTTCTCCTGGTCGAGATCGGCGAGTTTACCAGCAAACCCATCAAATTTAGTTAGAAGTTTATCCACCTTTTTTTCAATTCTAGAACCAGATTCCCTTAGTTCAGTTATATCGGCATGATGTTCGCCTCGAGTGACGAATGAAGTTACAAGCCAGCTCTTGTCATCCTTGGTCAACATGTGCGGATAGTGTATCACCCCCGCCTCAAACCACTATCCACCTGCGCGGTTGTCCACGCTGGGGGGGGTGATACAATGTTTCTGTTATCAAAACTTTACCTATTTCATGAAAAAATACATCCTCGGCGCCGCTTTTCTCTTCGCGGTTCTCGCCCTCTCCGACGACAGCACCGGATTTGTCTAGGGCTTGGAATCCGTATATCTCTGGGAGCTCGATCACCTCGCCGCGACCTTCATCCCATACGCGACGGAGGATTGGTTGGATGTACATTATATTTTCGTTTAATAATAATCTAACGAACACTAGAGTCGTATGCTCTTCAGAAGACCCCCATCCGGAGTGGTCGCATCACCTCCTCCGTAGATAGGACCTCCTTGATTAGTACTATTCCCACGTGGACGGCGGACAATATTCTCATCACGCCTAGTATCTAAGCCACGAAATAGGATTACCTTCCCTAGGATTTAAATTCTCAATGGCCATAAAAAATTCTGCGCCATTTTTGGCCATATTGTGTTAAAGGGGGGTGGTAAAGTAACTTCGATGCGCGCAATGATGATAGATAACATCTGGTATCCAGCCCTGAATGTGGCGGCCCACTTTGAATCTGATTTTGCTCATACTCCGCCACCAAAAAAAGCACAAGAGATGATGGCAGTAGCAGTCGCGATGGCAGCCATGCAGGAGATTCATAAGAGACCTTTTTGGCTTCAGGGTGTTTCGGATTTGGAACAATCACCTGATGTCAGAACGCTGTGTTGCGATTCCTCAGAAAATGGGAAGGCGCCATGGTGCTTTCAACAAGACGTAGAAGTTGTAACTTATACCGAATATTCAGCTAAACTGACTCTTGCGGATTTCGTTGCTAGTACAAAACTTGCAGCAAACAGTGCGTACGATGACCTCACAACCATTTTAGTGAATGTTGAATTTGCAGCACGATTACCTTTACCAGAGGTATGGTCTTCAGTTTTAATGTCAACAGGTAAAAATAATCCGGTCTTAGTATTAGGGAAAATACATCCAAGCAAGCCCATATACAGACTGGCTTCTGTCCACCCTGTTGTTGAGTATGCGATGGACTTTGACGCTCCAACCCTCTTTAAGAAGAGAGCTGATTTAAAAGTTATGAAAGGGTCTCTTGGTACAAAAGATACACAGGTAATTGACGATAGCGAGAAACACTGTCCATTCGAGAAGTTTGGGGTCAAATGCACTCTTATATAGTTTTAGAATTTTCATTGGCCGTAAATTATTTTTTAATTTTTTCTAGGACTTTTCCTCACGAAGTATCGTGCAGTACTCAAAATGCTAAACTGAAGTTTATTATGGATATCCCGAAGGAGTTGCAACCGACTGGAACGATGGAAGTTCATCTGTCGAACGGTACCACGGTATTGCTACCGGTGTGCCATCCTATCTTTCCGCTATGGAATGGACCTCCAGTAAGATTTGATTATGGAAAGAAGCCAGTACTGGATCACAAGGGCGAAGCATGTTTTGCTGAGCTCGTAATTCTACGCATTTTGATTGAACACGGATGGGATGGGGTGTGGGTAGAGACTTACGGAGGAACACACTATCTGCGCACTATGCCTAACGAATGGAAGTTAGGGTCGGAACATGTGTCAATTCCAGCGGAGAAAGAAGAATTGTTGCAGAAAATATGGAAGACGGCAAAAACCACAGCGTGTTTTGATGTATTCGCGTGGCGCAACGATCAGGTACTATTCTGCGAGGCAAAACGAACAGGTAAAGACAGACTCACCACAGCCCAAAAGAAGTTTATCGAGGGGTCATTGGCGTGTGGCATTTCCAAGGAGTCTCTACTCATAATTGAGTGGACGGAGTTACCAATTCACAGCATGAGTGACCGTCACAAAGGACCTTTCCAGACTGACAAACCTGAAACAGAATGATTTGCAGAACATTAAAGATTCTGCATAGATAAAATGTTTTTCATCTTGGTTTACATATCCAGACCTCTTGTGTGCTATTCGGAGAAGAAAGATTCTCAACATTGAGTGAGTCAAGAAACTCTTGTTGCTGGGCGACATTCATTTCCTCGTATGCTTTATAAGCGCTTTTTGCCGTAATAAATCCTAAGAACCTGTGGTTACCATCAACCACATCGTATTTTCCAGTGTCATTGAGGGACAGAATGGGAGGCTGGGGAAAATGTTGATTTTTAAGTATGTATATATAACATTCATTGAACCGTCGTCTGCCGTCTTCTCCCAAGAGCCTCCAGTAATCATTCTCAACTCCAAGCAAGTAAGCCTCTCGAAGGCCGAGCATCGAATCGGCGAATCCTCTAGAATAAGGAATCTCTGAAAGATTGACATCCATTTTCTCCCATTCCGCTGCATTCCAGAAAGAAAAAAGTCTCCCAGTGACTCGGACATCCCATTGGTGTTGTCGTGTTGGTGGCCACCCCTCTTTTTGTGCCAGTGGGAGTATCCACAATCGAACTGCTTCCTCAGGGATATTTGGGAATGCTCTCCGTATATCTTCAAACATGGGTCTAGGATAACTCTTCTATCAACCTAATACGAGTAAGGACTCAAACAAACTCCACCTTCCGAGACACCAAAACCACCGTCATGCAGTGTTTTGGAGTTTTGCCTTTTATCGCTCTCTGCCTGTGCTGTCCTTGTTGGTAATACCGCTGGAGACCGACACGACAATCGGTTGCCCACGGGTTGCCCAAAAAGTGATAAAAGGTGATCAAAATTGATGTCTGGTGAGTACGATTGGTAATCCTAATTTTTCTTTAGTTTTTCTGATAAGTCTTTGCTTTACGCCATTGTACGGTTGTTCTGCTCGCTAACTTGCACATACTTCCCCACCTGTGCTATTCTTCTAACTACAGATGGAGGCACTCGTATCGGCACTGCCGTACGCGGAAATCACCCTCTCCATACTCCTCATCGTCGGCATCGTGCTGCAGCAGCGCGGAGCGACTCTCGGCGGAGCTTTCGGAGGCGATAATTTCGCGTCGACGTTTTATAAGCGCAGAGGCGCCGAGAAATTCCTATTCAATGCGACAATCGGTATTGCGATACTACTCGTGCTCGCGGCGATAGCGAACTTCCTTCTGGCGGGGTCATGAACGATGCGGGCAGTTTTCGCGAACGATACGAGTTCTGGCGAGAACGGCTTTTGCAGGTGCGCAACGTCCCTGCGTTTGAACGCATAAAGAAACACGTGCAGACCTTTTCTCCGGGCGATCGCGCGATATGCTATACGCTCACGGTCTTGGTTGGTATGGCTTCCCTTGTCGGTCTCTACGCGCTTGAACGGGCGCTCCTCGTCGAGGTGCCGACCTACGGCGGCACCCTCGTCGAAGGCGAAGTCGGGAGTCCGCGATTTATAAACCCGCTTCTCGCCATCAGTGATGTCGACCGTGACCTCTCCGTGCTCACGTATGCGGGACTCATGGGTCTCTCGGGTTCGGGAAAACTCGTGCCCGTACTTGCAGAAAACTATATCATCTCTGCCGATGGCACAACCTACACCTTCACCTTGCGAGAAGGTGCGCGATTCTCAGACGGAACGCCGGTTACCGCGACCGATGTCGCGTTTACGGTAAAAAAAGCCCAAGATTCCGGTCTTAAAAGCCCAGAATACGCGAATTGGTCGGGCGTAAGCGTTGAGACGATTGACCAACACACTATACGCTTCACCCTCGCGAAGCCGTATGCGCCATTCCTCGGTCTCACGACCTTAGGCATCCTCCCGTCACGCCTCTGGCAAAATATCTCAAACGAAGAGTTCCCTTTCTCTAATCTCGAGACGAGTCCAGTCGGCGCCGGACCCTTTAAGGTTGCAGGCATCTCCCGGGACGCGTCCGGGCTCATCAAGAGCGTTGTGCTCGCCGCGAATGCTGACTTCGCACTCGGTCGGCCGTATCTCGACAATATCCGCTTCAACTTCTATTCGCGCGCCGAAGACCTCGCGAACGCGCTCGCGAGTGGCGCAATCGAAAATGCGTATGGCGTCTCAAACAAGGGAGTCCTGACCGCCCCGTACGCGCGCGTCTTCGGCGTGTTCTGGAACCCGAGCGAAAAACAGGTTTATTCGCGCATTGAAGTACGGAAAGCCCTCTCGCTCGCTCTCGACCGCTCTTCCATTGTTTCTTCGGTGCTCGGGGGCTACGCCACCGCAATCATAGGTCCGGTTCCGCCGGGCAAAGGAATAAAGCAGGCGTCGATTCCTCAATCAGAGAACACGACCGCGGCGGCGGCTAAGGTCCTTCAGTCGGCCGGATGGACCTACGACGGTTCCGCGCGCCTGTGGGTTTTGAAAGCGCCCGCCAAAGGCGGGTCCGCCTCCGGCGGAAAACAAACTCTCGAACGCATCACGCTCCGCACGTCGAACATGCCTGAACTGAAGAATGTTGCGGGCGCGGTGAAGGCCGATTGGGAAAAGCTCGGCATCCCGGTCGATATCGAGCTCTATGAGCCGGGAGACCTCTCGCAGAACGTCATCCGCCCGCGTAAGTATGAAGCGCTCCTCTACGGTATGGTCATCGGTCGCGACCAGGACCTCTATGCGTTCTGGGATTCGCAGGAACGCAACGACCCCGGTCTCAATATTGCGCTCTATGCAAACAAGACGGTCGATGCTCTTCTTGAGGATGCGCGCAGTTCTACCAATCAAGCCCTGCGTTCCGCGGCTTTGCAGAAGATTGAAGATATCGTCGCGGCTGATTATCCGGCAGCGTTCTTGTACGCACCGGATTTTACGTATGCGATACCGGGCGACCTTGAGGGCGTCGTTCTCCCTCAAATCATCACTCCCGCCGACCGCTTCGCGACGGTTGTATCGTGGTATCGCTTCACTGATGCGGTGTGGTCCTTTTTTGCAAATCAGAATCGTTAAGTTTTTCATACGGGTTTTTATTCATCCATTACAGGCCCGCGTAACCAATCAATCACTATGAATCCACCATCAGCACCAGCTCCCGCTCCCGCACGACCGCCAACGCGAGAACCGCATCTAGGTCCGAGGCGATATGAACGCGGGAGCCGTCCTTTAGGCCGAAACGCATCACGCCCCGGGGGCGCCTCGCGGCGCATCCAGCGGATACTGCGCCGTCCGACCTCAATGCCCATGCGCATGAGTCATACCGTTGATTACTATCCTGAACAACCAGCAAAAAATGTGGTGCGCATCGTCCCCTTGGGCGGCGTTGAAGAAGTCGGGCGCAATATGGTTGCCGTCGATATAAATGGCGACATTATCGTGATGGACGCGGGCTTCCATTTCAAAGAAGAAGACGATATTCCGGGCGCCGATTACACGCTCCCGAATACTTCGTATCTTGAGAAGAACAGGGAGCGCGTGCGCGCCGTTATCATCACGCATGCCCATCTCGACCACATCGGCGGCATTCCCTTCCTTATGGCGCGCTTCGGCAATCCCCCCATCTACACGCGGAACCTAACTTCCATCATGATCCAGCGCCGGCAGGAAGAATATCCCGATGTGCCAAAGCCGAACATCATCCTCGTGGAGCCGGGACAATCCGTCACCATCGCTCACACGAAAGTGAAATTCTTCCCTGTCACGCACTCCATCCCTGATTCAATGGGCGTTTCTCTCGAGACCCCGTACGGCAACGTCGTCCTTTCAGGAGACTTGAAGCTTGACCACGACGACGGCACCCCCTCCGAACGCGAGGTGAAAACATGGGGTGATATCTCAAAAGATAAGAATCTTTTCTTCATCGCGGACTCAACGAACGCAGAGCGCGAGGGGTTCTCGATTCCGGAAAAGCGGGTGCAGCAAACGCTCGATGAAATCATCAAAACGGTTTCAAGCCGCCTTATCATCGGCACCTTCGCCTCGCAATTTGAGCGAATGATGAGCATCATTGAGAGCGCCGAGAAATACGGAAAGAAAATCGTCACCGAAGGACGTTCCATTAAAAACAACATCGAAGTTGCGGAGCGGGCAGGTCTTCTTAAAGTCGAGAAGGGCACCATTATTCCCGCGCAGGACATCAGCAACTATCCGCCTGACAAGCTCGTGATTCTCTGCACCGGTGCGCAAGGAGAGGAATTCGCCGCCTTGATGCGTATCGCGACCAAACAGCATAAATACATCACGTTCAATGAGCGCGACACCGTCGTGCTTTCCTCGTCGGTCATTCCCGGTAACGAAGAATCCGTTCAGAAATTGAAGGACAATCTGTATAGAAACAAAGTAACGATTATCCACTACCGTTCAAGCGATGTTCACTCAACCGGCCACGGCAACACCGGCGAACTCGTGTGGATTAACAAACAGGTGAACGCGAAATTCTTTATGCCCGGTTACGGCTACTACTCAATGACCGCCTCGCACGCCAAGGCGGTTGAGCAGGCGGGGCGCCCGCGCGAGAGCATCATCATGGCCGACAACGGCAGTGTTATCGACATCATTGACGGCGAAACACTGAACGTACACAAGCAGAAAGTGCCCTCCTCTCCGCTCATCGTCGATGGATTCAACATCGGCAATCGGCAAGAAGTGGTTATGCGCGATCGCCAGTCGCTCGCGAAAGACGGCATGTTCGTCATCATCGCGAGCGTCGCGCTGAAGACCGGCAAACTGCGCAAATCGCCCGACATTATCAGCCGCGGCTTCATTTACCTGCGCGAATCGCAGAACCTCCTCAATGAAGCGCGGATTCTCATCAAAAAGACGGTTGAAGACTCCACGCGCAATATGAACCCCATCGACTTGGATTATGTAAAAAATAATCTGACCGACGTGATGGCCGGGTTCCTCTTCCAGCGCACCAACAAAGCCCCGATGGTGATTCCTGTGTTGATAGGAATGTAAACAGGCCTGAACTCAGGTACTAGGCTCTAGCAATATGGCAACCCCGCAGTGCAAAGCGCCGCGGGGGTTTGTGGTATACTGGAACCTAATGAAAAAAATAAACCCTAATCGCTGGTTCCCAATTGTCGTTGAGAAAGACGAGGACGGCTTCTTTGTTGCGGTCAATCCTTCGCTCGCAGGATGTTATAGCCAAGGCAAGACAATGGAAGAAGCACTCGCCAATGTTCAAGAAGCAACTGAGCTTTGTCTTGAAAGCGTTGGCAGAAAGATTGTGAACCGCGACATGCAAGTTAGTGTGCACATGATAGCGGCCTAGCATGCCTCGTCTCCCGCGCCTCTCCGGGAAGAACGTCATTAAGAAACTTGAACGCGGCGGGTATTATTTCGTACGCCAAAAAGGAAGCCATAGGTGGTTTGAGCACGAAAGCCGCCCGCCAACGAGCGTCCCGCTCCACAGCATCATTGGTCCCGGGCTTCTGCGGCAAATTCTACGAGAAACAGATTACTCTCCAGAAGAATTTATCAATCTGTAACTGAAAGCGACTGATGGACACGGAGTGTCGGTCAAGTTGCATTACCGCTCGTCAAAGCCAAAAAGGGGATTATGGAATGGAAGAGATAGCTACCACTACTCAAAACTAATCCGTATTCTCTACCTTGAAATACAACACCTCCTGCTCATAAACAGGTACAAATGTATCATTCTCAAAAACAAACCTTGTTTTTATATAACCTATTGGACAACAAAGTCCTTCGTCCCATTTATCATCTGTCGGGACCCAATGCACATAAAAACCGTTTCCCGTTTCTGATTTCTGGATATCCAAACCAGTTAGACCAGCAGAAACAGAAAAGACTATTTTATCGCCTTGCACAATAACCATCTCATGTGGGCAATGATTGCCGCCACTACAAAGGCCGATTACGGCCTCATCTTTTCCATCATTATTAACGTCAAATTTTTTAATATCCGTTATGTGGTAATCAGGAAGAAATCGTTTTGCCAAATCACCGAACTCGTCTATTTGATGTTCAAATGATTCTTTAAATATGCCCGTCTCAAATAAAATTTTGAGGCGTGATTTCAGTGGTGGCAATTCCTCTTTTTTGCTAGAAAAGTCGTCAGAACTCAAAGTTATAATTTGGGTTGGAAAGGATTGAAAAGCGTCTGTTCCGCCTATTGCGGCAAGCCGCCAAGTACTCGTATCTTCAATGCTAGTATTTGCTGACCCCCAAGAAAAGCTACTGCTCGGAAAATATCGCAATGGTAGATGAAGGCTCGGCATTTCGTAAGCCATCTCTTCTTTTTCAATATCCGATGAGACACCTTTTGTAACAAAAAACATTAGTGCAAAAACAGACACGAATGCGACAAAAAGTATCGGCAGATACTCTGCAAATATGCTTGTCCGAAACTCTCTTATTATTTTAAAAAAGATTTTCATGGTTTTTTCTTTTTTGCCTCGTCCGTTTTCTCTTTTATCTCTTTCCCGACAAGATATAGGTATTTATCTATATCCCTAAAAGGAGAATTGCTCAGATCAAAAGATTCCTTAAATTCTCTAACGATACTTACGAATTCTTTGTATATTTTTAAATTTCCATTATTGAATGTAAATTTTGCGGGGCAACTGTTCTTAAAGTAGTTTAGTGCTCTTTCTACGTTGGAATCAAAGAGAGGATACTTGTCTGGTTGGTGGAAACTCGCATATTTCGTGGCGAATGAATAAAATTCTTTTTTGATTGTTTTTCCATTCTTGCTTTTAAATTCAAATTTTTCTTTACCATTTTTCTTCGCTATTTTTCCAATCACACTTTTATTCCCTTCAGACAAATCATCATTAATCTTCATGGCTAAAATATTTTCCGCGACATCAACAGGCCAGTAGATACTTGTGCCAAAAGCATCATTCAATGCATAGGTCTTTATAAGGATGTCCTCAATATGCTTATTTGTCGATAGATATACCGTAAATAGTTTCTGTAATGCTTCTGCTGGCTTGCAGTAATTTTCATTACTATCCCAAATTTCGAGATATTTTTTTACTTCTGCTTTTGTTGGACAAGGAATTTTTAAATTTTCTGTCATGATTTTTTATTATACATCTTCGCAAGATGTTGTGGTATGCTCGGAGGCAATGCACCCGCGCGTTGTCTTCTACATCGGGAACTTTTTCTTTTCGCTTTTCGTCGCTCTTATCACGTTTGTCCAACTTTCGTATCTCTCCTCCTTCATGCCGGCGGCGTATACCGGCCTCGTCATCGCCGGTGGCGCTCTTATCGCCGTTTTGGTCTTCCCGTTTATGCCCAAGCTTGTCGCACGATATGACGCACAGCGACTCTCTCTCGTATTCGCAACATTAGAAGTAATCGCGCTTATCGCGATTGCGGCATCTCCCGGTCCTCTCGCCGCCGTATTTCTTATCGCCGTTACTATTGCGCTCCAGCCCCTTATTGCCTATGAGCTTGATATTCTTCTTGAAACGATTACCGCCGAAGAAGGAATCACCGGGCGCGTGCGGGCGCTTTTCCTTACCGCATGGAATCTCGCCGCTCTCGTCGCAGTGTTACTTATAGGCGTGTTGCTCGCGTCAAGCGACGCCTACAGCCGCGTCTTCCTTGTGGCGGCGGCGGCCTTGGTGCCGTTCATCGTCCTCTTCGCGACACGGCGCTTCCCGAGAGGCTCCCCGCCGAGACTCTCCACTATGCGAGACACCGTCGCATGCATCGTGCGCGACCGCGACCTTGCGGCGGTAACATTCGGCCATTTGTTGGTATATCTCTTCCTTATATGGGCGCCGTTCTATACCCCCATATATCTCCATATGGAACTCGGGATTCCGTGGAGCGACCTTGGTTGGATGTTCTCCGTCATGCTTCTGCCCTACGTGCTTATCCAATATCCGGCGGGGGTCCTTGCCGACCGTTTTTTGGGCGACAAAGAATTAATGTTTACCGGATTCATCCTTGCGGGCGTCTCATTCGCCGCCATCGGCCTTTTCACAACTGCAACGCCGCTTATATATATCGCAGGCGTACTCTTTGCATCGCGTGTGGGCGCGGCGCTTATAGAGGGCATGACCGAGGGGCATTTCTTTCGGCGTATGTCGGAAAAAGATGTCAATACGATTGGCGTGTGGCGTAGTATCTGGCCGCTCACTGAAATGGCCGCACCGATTATCGGAAGCGTCATTCTTATTTTCGGCAACTTTGAGCTGTTCTTCCTGCTCACCGGAGGATTCATCGCCATCGCTGGCGTTGTGACAACACTTCTTATAAAAGATTTTCGCTGATTAATCCTTCTTTTACGAGGGCTTCGAGTGCCCTTTTCATCTGCTTTCTGCGCGAAGAGCCAAGAGCACCAATCAGACGAGTGCGCGATTTTGTTCCCTTTGTATACGCGCGCACGATGGCGCCGCGTGCTTCGCGGAGCGACCCCGCGAACTTTGCCTGCTTTGCATACGTTTTGCTTTTTGCATTTACTTTCACCCCGAACTTTTTTAAGGATGCTCCATAATCCATCAGCGCGCTATACCATTCTCGTGCGCGTCCTTTTGGAAACACTTTTTTCAGCACCTCGAGTACCTCGGTGTCTTCGACGGCAGAACGTCTCGAAAAGAAATGATGGATAATGACCGTACGGATATTCGTCTCCACGAAAATGACGTTTGTGTTGTATGCGAATGCGGCGACCGCCCTTGCAGTATACGGCCCCACGCCCGGCAATTTCTGCAGTTCATCCACTGTCATACCTCCCTCTACAAAATACGTCCTATAGGATGATTTTGGTATTTTAGATAATTCTTGTGCGGCGTGATGCAGCATCTTCGCTCGGCGGTTATAACCGAGTCCTTGCCACGCTTGAAGGACAGAAGACAGAGGAACGGAGGCCAGACGTTTCGCTGTCGGGAATTGCTTGATGAATTTTTTATAAAACGGTACCACTCGCTCTACCTGCGTCTGTTGCAGCATCACTTCTGAAACGAGAATCTTATATACATCTTTTGTCTTTCTCCACGGCAGCTCATGCCGCCCATGCGTGCGATAATATTTCCATACTGTTTTCCTAAATCCTGCTGGAGTCATTATCCACTATTCTACCCTAAACCCACTTGACACAAAATATACCAGAATATATACTACAGTATATGCAAACAACCATTATGTTCAAGACCGACAAGAAGCTAAAAGACGCGGCACAAAAAACCGCGCAGAGTATGGGTATTCCATTCTCTGCCGTGCTCAATAGACTCATGCATGACTTCGTCGAAAAGCAGGAAATTAGTTTCTCCACAGAACAATACAACCCTACTCCCTACTTGAGACGAATACTAGACCAGGGAGAAAAAGACTTGGCCGCTGGTAGAGTTAAAACGTATGCGAGTCTCGAAGAATTGAAAGCAGAAATAGAGAAATAGAAAATGCGCGTCACTACCCATCGGGTGTTTGAACGGCAGGTGAAAAAACTTCTAAAAAAGTTACGAGTTCAGATGTGGGATCGGCTCGCGCTATTAGAAATGGACGAATTCAATCCTCTTCTCAACAACCACAAGCTCGGTCCACCTTACGAAACGTACAGCAGTATCAACATAACTGGCGACTATCGACTGGTATACAAGTTTCTAGAAAGTGATAGGTACTACTTGCGCGCAGTCGGCACGCATCATCAACTCTACAAAACGTAATTACTTCGCCTTGGGCCAGCGGAGCGCGGCAGGCGGCCAGAGTTTCGTGAGGAGGTGCTCCGCACAGTCGTGCGGACGCGCCGGGCACATGTAGCGACCATAGCGCACAAGACCATTGTTTACATATTTCCAGTCTTTTCTCGGGATAAGCACTTCGAGGTCTTTTGAGATTTTGGTAAGGTCACTATTGTTGGTGAGGTCAAAGCGTTTTGCAAAGCGCTTCACGTGCGTGTCAGTCGCGATGCCCTCCCAAATATCGTAGAGGTCGCCGAGGATGACATGCGCGGTCTTATAGCCGATGCCCTTGAGGGCGACGAGTTCTGCTTCAGTGCGCGGCACGGCTCCGCCGTGCCGCGCTTGAATCATTTTCGCCGCACCGATAATCGCCTTCGCTTTATTTCTGAAAAAAGGAATTGACGAAATCTCTTTTGTGAACTCAACCGGCTTGGCTCGAGCGAAGTCGAGGGCCGTTTTATATTTCTTGAAAAGCGTCGTGGTGAGCCGGTTCACCGCCTTGTCAGTGCACTGCGCCGAGAGGATAACTGCAACGACGAATTGGAACGGCGTTTGGTAAGCGAGTTCGCTCTTCGGTTCTGGGTATGTCTCCTTCAGATACGCGACTATCTTCTTCGCGCGCAGCGCCCGTTCGGCGCGGCTCACCCCGTTAGAAATCAGATTTCTAACGGGGCTCATAACATTTCAGGTGTTTGTGCTTCGTGTGGGAAAGCGAAGTGGAAGAAGAGTTGTAAGAGCGTGCCCGCAGAAAAGAGAGAGAAGAGAAGTATGATAAAGAATCCGATGAACGGCACGAACGCGATGAGTGAGAGCGCGAGCATACCAAGTACGCCATCGTGCCACACTATCGTTTCGCGTTTCATATAGCGGCGTACGAGTACCCCGCCGAGAAGAATGCCCGCATACAAAAGCGCAAGGAGCACGAGAAGCGCGTAGGCGACGAGAAGGAGGAGCGCGAGACCGATGCCGACGAATGTAAGAAGCAGCAAGAGAAGCAAAATCGGTGTCGCGACGAGTATCGCAAAACCGAGCAGCATCGTGAGAAGAATGCTGCCGAGACGTTCCTCGTGAGCACGTTCGACAACATCCTCTGCGAGTTTCGGGAAGAGCCCGGCCAAGAGTCCCGCGAGAAGAAGCGCGCCAAGGATACGCACCAAAAGGAAGAACCCAATACTCACGAGTGAAAGTACACGAGAGGTGCCGACATCAGGCAGATACGCGGCATTCGTATAGGTGATACCGCCGATGACTGTCGCAGACGCAGGGATTGTCGCCATTTCAGGCGCTTCATATGAGAGCATACCGCGAATCGTGGTACTCGCGGCGAGAGTAATCCGACCGCTTGCGATGATATCTACATTGTTCGCAAAATCGCCAGCGAGCAAAACGGTGTTGCCATAGATAGTGACCGGACCCGCGGCACCACCGGTCAGAGTCGCATTCGCAGCAGCAATAAGTACGCTACCGCCGACGCGCCCCGAATCCTGCACTGAAAGACCGAAAGCGACCAAGTCGCCCGCTACCGGCTCTTCGATGGTGATACTCCCTCCGGCGACCCGCACATCACCACCCACTCTTGCGCGAGAACTTATCGAGCCGGCGAGAAGAAGTTCGTCACCCTTCACGGGTGCCGCGACAACGATTGACCCGCCGATAGCGGAAAAATCATTCGCTACAGGCGCGGTAAGCACGACCGAGACGCCTGCGACATACGAATTCCCCGGAGAAGAACTCGCCGCAAGAAGCGAACGTGCCGCCGAAAAGGAGGCTGGAGCGCTTGCCGCAAAGGCTCCCGCCGGTATAACAAGAAGGGCAAGGAGAATGGGAAGATTGCGTTTCATATTTATGACGACGCAGGCGGCATCGAGAAAGGAGGAGTATGCGACAAAGGCTTCTGTTGCACTTTCTTTCGTATTGGCTCAATGAAACTTGCACAAATCAAAATGAGAAGTGCGATGAACGCCGATGCGAAACAATAGATACAGAATGCACCTATGAGGAATATTTGGATAAGAATGAAGCAGAGTGAAGCGATAACTCCTATGAGCGAAATTATTTGGAGTATCCGGCGCAAAAGTCTATCAAAAATAACGAGCTCAAGAGCGGCGAGAACGAAAATGATACTGTAGAAAAGAACGCCGTATACGGAAAGCGGTTGCCCAAAAAGCTGTGAATACTGACTCGCAGCGACGATATTACAGCCCGAAAGATTCTGAATATTGCAGAGGAGCGGAATACCGCTCGCTTCATGCTGCGCGAGGTAGGCGGAATCCGCGAGTCCGGCAAAAGCTAGAAACAATATAAGGACGACACCCATGCGTTTCATAAGGCTTAGAATACGCGTCTTCTTGTTCGTGCGCAAATGAGAGTCAATCTGTTACTATGAAGTCACGTATGTTCGCTTTTCTCTCCAACTTCACCGGTAGCACGGTTGACAGCGCGATTCTGCTGTCTCTGACAATTGTGCTCTGTGCAATCTTTCTTGAAGATGTGACAACGGTCGTTGTCGGAGTGCTCGCGGCGGACGCTCTTATACCGGTGCCAATTGCATTCCTTTCTCTCTATATCGGTATCGCCATCGGGGACACCTTTCTGTACGCTCTCGGCGCTTTCGCCCGTACCCATCCGCGTCTCGCACATTATATTGACCACGACTTCACCGCGCCCTTCCGCTTATGGCTAGAAAGTAGGTATGCTTTCAAAATATTCTCCGGCCATTTCGTGCCGGGACTGCGATTCATGTCATTCGTAGCTAGCGGTTTCTTCCGCTTACCGCTCTCAACCTATATACCAATGGCCATTATCGGCGGGTTAATCCTAGAGACGGCACTCTTTACTATTTCGTATTGGTTTGGCAGTTTCTCGTCTGCATGGGTCGGTGAAGTGCGCTGGGGCATCGCCGGCGCGTTTCTTATCGTCCTATTCTTCATCGGTCGACATACCCTCCTTACGTACCGCGCGAAGAAGAATGAATTAGATATACTGGATGCATGAATCAAAAAATTACCCGTGCTGCTGTCGCACTTGTACTCGCTCTTGCAGCAGGGGGTGTTGGATATACAGCCGGTAATAATGCCGTACCACCGAGTGTAAGCATTCCGGCGGTGACCGTTTCCGCGCCGCCTGCGAATTCCATACGCGTCGTCTACAGTCTGGATCAGAAGCAGAACGATAAAGAGATTATTGCGCTCATTGACGCGGCGAAGAGTCGTATCTACTTCGCGATATATACATTCACACTTAGAGACATTGCTGATGCGCTTGTCGCGGCGAAAAAGAGAGGGGTGGAAGTGCGTGGAATAGTGGACTCTGGACAGGCATCAGACAGCTACGGCGCGCCTATTATTAAAATACTTCTGGATGGAGGAGTCCCTGTAGTAACGGAGAAGCATGCGACTGGCAATGGCATCATGCATATTAAACTTCTCGTGACAGAACAAGCGTACGTATTTGGCAGTTACAACTGGACCAAGTCCGCGACGACCATCAACGACGAAATTATTGAAATCGGCACCGACCCGGCGCTCCGGCAAGCATATGAAAATATTTTGATTAAATTATTGAATGCCTACAAGGGCAACAGCGCGGCCGCGGGAGCGGCCGCGAAAGTTTCTATCGGGACCATTGATTACACGCAGGCATCCGCGCACGTCGGCGAGTACGCCTCCGTGCGCGGTACCCTCGTCGACGCGTACACTTCCGCGAGCGGCACCGTCTTTCTCGACTTCTGCAAAAATTACAAAACCTGCTCATTCTCGGGCGTCATCTTCGCCGACGATGCACAACAATTTGGCGATCTCTCTCGTTATAATGGCTCTACCATCACTCTGACAGGTAAGATTGTCTCCTATCAAGGCAAAGCCGAAATCATTCTCTCCGACCCCAGCCAGCTTTCGCGTTGACGCAATAAAGACTTCGTGCTATCTTATTTTTAGGACAATCCCTGTATCCTTCGAAAGGACATGACTATGGACCGTGCAATATTGAAAGAAATTACAGTCGCTGCAATCGAGTTGGCCATGGAAGCAAATGTTGTTCAGGGTCAGAACAACACATGGACTGGTGTGATAGTTGGACCCGTCGCCGCGGCATTAGTCTCGGCCGCATTGGATGAGCGGGAAATCGCTGAGGCCCTGACCGGGAAGACATACGCCTGACCGCCGCATCGAGAACCCGCCCATCGGCGCTTCTCGATGCGGCGGTTTCTTTTTGTCTATGCGTATATCTCTGCTGGTATGATATATCATACCAGTTGGCACATTGGACTGTCCTATGTATTCGTCTAAACAAGTTGCGTCATATCGCCTTTTTATGCTATATTAAAGGTACTTCCAGTGGCTACCGACCGATTAAGGATAAATAACGAGATTCGCGCGCAAGAGTTGCGCGTTATCAGCGCTGACGGGAGTAACCTAGGCGTCCTCTCGCTTGAGGCGGCCCTCGCGACCGCGAAGGCGGCCGGACTCGACCTTATTGAGATTTCGCCCTCGGCCGTCCCGCCGATTGCGAAAATCATTGATTATGGTAAATTTGAATACGAGCGAAGCAAGAAGGAAAAAGTAGCGAAGGCCAAGGTCAAAATATCGGAGACCAAGGAGGTCCAGGTCAAAGTGGGCACCGGCGACCATGATATGGACCTGAAGGCCAAAAAAGCCGCCGAATGGCTTGCCGAAGGCCACCGGGTGCGCGCCGAACTCTTCCTCAAAGGCCGCTATAAGGGCATGAGCGAGGAGTTCCTTAAGACTCGTCTCGAGAAGTTTCTCCTGCGCATTCCCTATGCCTATAAGGTCGCCGAACCCATCATACGGAGCCCGAAAGGGTTCGCCAGCGTCATCGAGCGCGATCTCATAGCCCAAGCCAAGCGACAAAAAGAACAAAAAATGCCCGCCGAAGGCGGGTCCGCCTCCGGCGGAAAAACCAATAAATCATGAAATCTAACAAGTCATATCTAAAAAGAATTCGCGTGACCCGCAATGGGAAGCTGATGGTGCGCGTGAAGGGTCAGAACCATTTCAATGCGAAGCAGAGCGGCAACGAACGGCGCGGCAAGCGCGGTTCTGTCCAAATCTCACTCACCGCAAAAGTTCGTCGTCGTTTCCTTCCTGGAAGTTAGTTTTCTTACTTATACCTTATCACTTATAACTTATGACTCGAATTAAGGGGGGTGTGATGGCGCAAAAGCGCCGCAAGAATATTCTGGAGCGAGCCAAGGGCTACCGCGGTGTCCGTTCTAAAAAGGAGCGCTACGCGCACGAGGCCTTGATGCGCGCGGGCCGCTACGCCTTCGCCCACCGCCGCGACAAAAAGACCGACTTCCGCCAGCTCTGGATAGTCCGACTCAATGCCGCCGTCCGCGACAACGGCCACACGTCCTACTCCACCTTCATCAATAAACTCAAAAAGACCGGCTTCGCCCTTGACCGCAAGGTCCTCGCGACCTTCGCCGCCGAGCACCCACAGATTTTTGCCCGCATCGCCAAACAAGTCGTCTAAAGCATTCCATGTGCTATGGTATGATTTTGGTATATGAATATCAATGTAGATAAATTTATCGGAGTTATCTCTAATGTTGTAATTATTTACTGTTTTCACTTACCAGTTGCCTCCTTATTTGCGACGTTTGGATTTTATGAAATCGCAACTTTTCTCACTTTCCCTTTCATATCTGATGGTATTGGTATAATTATGTACTTCATATTCCTTCCTATAGCTGTGATCTATATTTTCGATAAGAGCATCGAAAAATTCACGAAGAAAGAAAAGTTCACATTTTGGGAAAAATTTCGCCTTATCGGAATGATAATTATTCCTATTTTCCTAGTTATCGCTATGGTCTTATGGAGAGCAGCTTGGTAGTACTGACAAATACATTACTAAATCTTTTTGACCGAATCCTTGGTGATGTCCCACGACTGGCCGAGGTCGGGGACGATGGCGGTGCGCCGTATTTATACTTAATAATCACGTATCACAAGTATGCCACGGTCGTGGTGTACTTGTGATATGCTGAAGAAGAATAATGTGGACTATGGCTTCAGACCGAAATGTTCACGGAGGTATTTATCGTTTTCTATTTGTTCGACTACCATATACAAAATTGCCACGCCGATCTTCAGCTCAGCCTTCAGTAAGGTTATGAAATCCTCACAGTCATAAGGAAAAACCCATACGCTGTCTTGAAGACGTACGAAACCAACCTCTTTCATAATATCTCTCAGTCTGTCGCGTGTCTGTCGACGGCGTTCAGGAACATCAAAGATTACAACTCGCCACCTCCCGTTCCATCGTCTTTTCTTTAGATTGCTTAGCTTTGTTTTCTCCTGTTCAAACGCAAGCATCTTGCTTCCCTCTTCAGTAATTCTCGCGTACTGTCTACCATCTTGTTTTTCGAATGCGATGTATCCTTGGGCGACCAACCTACCAAGTGCAGTTCTATATCGATATCTCAACTGTGCCCTCTTGAGACTCGGCAACTTAGCGAGGATCGCCGGCGTGTTCGGGGCTATCGTAGCAACGAGGACGATGCCAGTTAGCGCGACAGTCGTAAGTAGCGCGTGCTGTATGTTTGTATTTCGACGTTTCCTCTTCGCTTCTGTTTCTACTATCCCCATATCCGAAATATACCACGACCGTGGTCAACTTGTGATAAGAGCATAAACCAACATTCACTACGACTATGTGCGTTTGATGGAATCTTTGGTGATCTCCCACGTTTGACCATACTCGGGGACGATGGCGGAGGCGCCGAGGTAGTCGTGGATGCGCTGGGCGAGGAATCGCTCGGCAGAGGGCTCGCCAAGCGCAGTGAAGATGACTTTCGTGCGTTTATCGGCAAGCGCCGCTTCTGCAAATTTCAATAATTGGTCGCGGTCGGCGTGCGCCGACCATCCTTCCAATTTCTCTATCGTCGCTTTTATTTTTACTTCATTGCCAGCGAGCCGCACACTCTTTGCTCCCTCCATCATACGCCGTCCAGGCGTACCTGGCGCTTGGTAGCCGACCATAAAGAGCGTTGTGGAGGGGTCGGGTAAATAGCGCGTCTCCCAGCGGCCGATACGACCGCCGTGGCTCATCCCCGCGCCTGCGATGATAACTTTTGGCCCTGGCACTTTCTCTATCGCCGCCGACTCTTCACGCGAGAGTGTCTGCTTCAAGAAGGGGAATTCAAAGATGCTCCCCTCTCGCTTCATCTCATCTTCGGTTTCTTTTTTAAAATAGGTCATCCCCCATTTCTCATACACCGTCGTTACCTTTATCGCGAGTGGTGAATCCAAGAAGACGGGTATCCTCGGGAGAGAGCCGTCTGCAAAAAAGTTTGAGAGTTCATAAAGCATCAGCTGGGTGCGCTCGAGCGAAAAAGCGGGAATGAGAATTGTCCCGCCCTTCTTTATCGCCTTCGCGAGTGCATCGCGAAGGCGGCTGACGCGTTCGGCCTGTGGGGGGTGGAGCCGGTCACCATACACGCTTTCCATCACGAGCGCGTCGGCGTCGGGCACCGGCTCCCAGTCGGGCAGGAGTGGCGAAGGCGAGTTGCCGATGTCGCCCGTGAGCGCCAGTGTAACTCCCTCTTCATCCTTGACACGCACACTACAAGAACCGAGGATGTGGCCGGTGTTGTGCAGGTATACGACTAGCCCGGGCGCCACCTCTTTTTCAACGTGATACTCGAGCGTCTCCACGAGTGCAAAAGCCGCGTTAACATCTTTTTCTTCATAGAACGGCATCCTACCGAGTCGAGACGCTTCGTCGGCGAGAATGCCTGCCGAATCGCGCAAAATGAGCTCGGCGAGGTCCACAGTGGGCGGGGTCATATAGATTTTCCCGCGGAAGCCGTCCCTTACAAGCTTCGGGATTCTGCCGACATGGTCAAGGTGCGCATGGGTGACCACGAGTGCATCAATTGTTTTCACATCGTAAGGAAATGGCCCGTACACCTCTTCAACCGCGAAATCGGCTCCCTGCTCAATACCGCAGTCAACGAGAATTTTTCCCTTCGCACCCTTGATTAAAAAATTAGACCCCGTCACTTTCCCTGCCCCGCCATAAAAACTCAATCGCAATGCCATGCGTGCATTGTAGCGCGAAAAATCCCATCTCAAAGAGATGGGATTTTTCGCGGAACTGTCCTCTTAAGCAACTTTGTTCTTGCTAGGTGGGATAAGCAACGGTGGCTCTCGGATCTCCTTGCGGAATTCACCAAGCGAACC
>CAYHMS010000005.1:0-32567 GCA_964357805.1 uncultured Candidatus Saccharibacteria bacterium
CGTCTTTATCTCAACGTGCGTTATGAAACCAAGCTCTTTAAGTTTCTTCGCGATGGCAACGAGGTGGGAAGAATACGGCACCGACACCTCTTTCTTGCCAATGGCCGCGGCATTCTGGAGACGGATAATAAAATCGCCGACGCGGTCAGTTATCATAGATAGTGAGTCATCGAATCTACCATGATGCTTTCTTAACGCCCGGTATCTTCCCCTCGCGCGCGAGCTCGCGGAACTGGATGCGCGAAAGACCAAAGGTTCGCATATAGCCGCGGCTGCGACCCGTGATCGCGCAACGACTCTTCAGTCGCACCGGCGAGGAATTTCTCGGGAGCTTCTGGAGTCCCTCGGAGTCACCAGCCAACTTCAAAGCCGCACGCTTAATGGCGTACTTCTTCACGAGTTTGACCTTTTTGGCGTATCGCGCCAGTTGGGACTTTTTGGCCATAGAAAAAATAATGGCTCCGAAGAGCGTGCCTAGAGAATATCAACGTTTTGTGCTCGAGTCAATGATAAGCGGAAGGCCCAGGTGGCGCAGGAAGGCCTCGGCTTCATCCTTAGAACGCGCCGTGGTGACGATGGTAATGGCGAGGCCGAAGATGTCCTTCAGGTCTTCGTCGGAGGTCTCGGGGAAGATGGTGTGCTCACGGACACCGACGGTGATATTCCCCATATCATCAATGGCTTTCGCCGAGATGCCGCGGAAGTCGCGCGTGCGCGGGAGCGCGATATGGATGAGCTTGTCTACGAAATCGTACATCCGCGCGCCGCGGAGCGTGACCTGGAGCCCGACCGTATCGCCCTCGCGCACCTTGAAGGCGGCGATAGAGAGACGCGCGCCGCGCGCCGCCGGCTTCTGCCCTGTAATCTTCGCGAGGCGGTTCTCAATGAGTTCTAATTGCTTTTTGTCGCGTTTCTTGCCGACACCCGAAGACACAATAACTTTGCTGATACGCGGGCTCTGCATCGGGCTCGTGTAGCCGAACGTCTCCGCGAGCGCGAGGTAAGTCGATTGCTGACGCTGTTTGGTAATAGACATAATTATTTTTCTACAATCTTCACATTGGAGACATGAATCGGTCGGGACTTCTCAATAATTCTGCCGACCTTCCCCGCACTGCCCTTCAGGTGGCGCTTGTAGAGCGCGACGCCCTCCACGATAACTCTGTCCTCGCGCGGGAGCGCGCGCAGAACAACGCCGGACTTGCCTTTGTCCTTCCCCGTTATCACCTTTACCTTATCTCCTTTTTTTATTTTCATACAAATAATTACACGACTTCAGGCGCGAGAGATACGATAGAGTGCCAACCGCGCTCGGAAAGCTCGCGTGGCACCGGACCGAAGATACGGTTCCCTTTCGGTGCCATCTCCTTGCCCTGCTTCTCGATGAGTACGACCGCATTCTCATCAAAACGAATGTAAGAGCCGTCCTTGCGGGCAAAGGGTTTGGTCTGCCGCACGACGACCGCGCGATAGATATCCTTTTTCTTCACCGCTTTCCTCGGAGCCGCAGTCTGTATGGAAACAACAACCGTATCGCCAATGCCGGCATAGCGACGCTTACTTCCGCCAAGCACCTTGAAAATCCGAGCGACCTGACCGCCGGAATTGTCCGCAACAGAGACGATGGATTGGGGCTGCAACATATAAAGCTAGGCGCTAGGCGCTAGGTTACTAGCAATACGGAAACGCTTGCGCTTGCTGATTGGACGCGTCGCGACTATGGTCACCGTGTCGCCCACCTGCACGGTATTGCCCGGGTCGTGCGCGAGGAATTTTTTCGAACGTACGAAGTACTTCTTATATTTCGCATTTTTTACGTAGCGATTGACCTTGACCGTCGCAGTATCCTTCATCGCCGCCTTGACGACGATGCCGACGAACGATTGGGGACGGGAAGTTTTTTGTTCCATACATTATGCTGCGCGAAGTTTACGAGCATGCTGTTCAGTGAGCACGCGGGCGATTATGGTGCGAAGTTTCCGTGGGGCGTTCGATTCTTTGGCACGTGCGCCGGCGGCCGAAAAACGCTCCGTGCGGAACGCGGCTCGTGTATCAGCGAGAATCCTCGCGAGTTCTTGATCGGTTTTCGTCGTCATATGGTCTTTTTTTGTCATAGAAATGGAGAAAAAGCAAGGATTTACCTGCGTGCGATGATGGAGGTCGTGACCGGCAGTTTCATACTCGCCTGCCGCAAGTGTGCGCGGGCGATATCCTCGGGCACTCCATCGATTTCGAACAGTATTCGACCGGGACGTACCTCAAAGACATAGTGCTTCGGATCGCCCTTACCGCTGCCCATGCCTACCTCCGCAGGTTTGGCCGTTACCGGGCGGTCCGGGAAGATGCGTATCCAGAGTTTGCCCGTCTTCGCGGTCGCGCGCGTGAGCACCTTGCGCGCCGCCTCAATCTGGTTGCTCGTCACACGTGCACTCGTGAGCGCCTTGAGCCCGAACGAGCCGAACGCGACGGTGGTGCCGCGCGTTTCCGGACGATTTCTGCGCTTTTCGCTCTTGCGCTGCGTCTGCCACTTGCGATGTTTTACTTTCTTAGGGAAAAGCATACAAAAAAAATTAACTCGTTACTTTTGTTTTCTTCTCGACATATTTATTGCCGCGATAAATCCACACCTTGATACCGATGACGCCGTACGGTAGGTAGGCCTGTTCGTGCGCGAAATCAATGTCCGCGCGGAATGTCTGGAGCGGAATGCGACCTTTCTTGAGCTCTTCTTTGCGGCTCATCTCCGCGCCGCCAAGCCTCCCCGAGAGGCCGATGCGCACTCCTTCGACCTCACGCGCCGCGATAACCTTCTCGACCGTCTGCTTGAGTACACGGCGGAACGGCATCCGCTTCTCGAGCCCCTCGGCAATCATATACGCAACGACGGCCGCGTCAGTTTCCGGCTGACGTACTTCATTGATATCAAGCTTTACGACGCGACGATCCGTAGGCGCCACTTTACGTATCGCTTTCGTAAGCTCGGTACGCAGTTTGGTTGCATTCTCCCCAGAACGGCCGATGACGAGTCCCGGGCGTGCGGTCGCAAGTATGACACGTAACTCATTCGCCGAGCGTTCAATCTCGATACCGCTGGTGAACGTGCCGCGCAATTTCTTTGTGAGGAAACGACGAATCGTCTCGTCCACTTTGATATTCTCGCGATAACTCGACTTATCGGCGGCAAACCAACGACTTTTCCAATCTCGGATGATGCCAAGACGATGTGCGTAAGGATGTACGGTATGCGTCATAAAAAATTACGTGCCCTTCATAGCTTTAGCGGAGTAGGGGGCAAGCGTCACTTTCATCCGACTCTTGCGGCGGCGAATAAGCGAGGCGCGGCCGAAGGCGCGTGGCATATATTTCTTCAATATACCGGCGCTTTCGACAATGATGTCTTTGACGACCAAGTCGTCCCACTTCTCCTTTCCGCCGGAGGCGGATCCGCCTTCGGCGGACGCGTTCGCCGCTGCGCTCTTGATGAGCTTCGCCACGGGCTCCGAGGCGCGCTTCGGCAGGAACTGGAGCGCCACGAGCGCCGCAGACACTGACTTTCCCTTCACGAGGTCAGTGACCAGACGCACCTTGCGCGGGGTCTGATTATGGCTCTTGAGTGTCGCGCTCGCCCTTCGTAGCTTCAGCGAAGTAGGGTTCATATTATTTCTTAGCGGCTGGTGCGGCAGCCACTGACTCTTTTGCAGACTTCGCAGAAGCAATCTCCGCTTCCTGCTTCTTGGCCTCCATCTCTTTCTGCATCTTACCGCCGTGACGGATGAACTTCTTGGTCGGCGAGAACTCGCCGAGGCGGTGCCCCACCATATCTTCGTTCACGAGAACTTCAAGATGCTGCTTGCCATTGTGGACGCCAAAAGTAAAACCGACCATCTCGGGGCTTATCTGACTCCGGCGCGCCCACGTTGTAATCACCCCCGCAGTAGCGGGTTTGAGGTTCTTGACCTTCTTCAAGAGTTTGACGTCTACGAAGGGTCCCTTCTTAAGTGAGCGTGACATGAAAGTAATTAAAAACCCGCTCAGCGGGATAGCTCAAAGATACAGGAATAATACATCATCGTCAAATTACGCCTTGCGTTTCTTGCCGACTTTGCGGCGGGAGATGATGTGAACATTTGAATACTTTTTCGGCGTGCGGGTCTTCTGTCCCTTGCCGGTGGGCTTGCCCCACTTGCTTTTGGCGCGACGGAGCCCGCGACCCTGTTTGCCTTCGCCACCGCCGTGCGGATGGTCAACCGGGTTCATGGCGGTACCGCGGACAGTCGGACGGATGCCGAGCCAGCGGGAGCGGCCGGCCTTGCCGATGACGACGAGATTGTATTCCTCGTTGCCGACCGCGCCGATGGAGGCCCAGCAGAGGTCAGACACTTTTCTAATTTCAGTTGAAGGGAGCTTTACCTGCGCATAACCGGCATCGTGCGCGACGACTTCAGCGAAATTGCCCGCAGAGCGGACGAGGCTTGCGCCCGCCATCGGCGAGAGCTCAATATTGTAGATAAATGTGCCGACAGGTATCTTGCCGAGCGGCATGCGATTGCCCATCGTGAGAGGAGCGTCCTCGCCGACGAGGAAGGTAGAGCCGACCTTCACTTCCTTCGGCAGAATGACGTAGCGGCGCGCGCCGTCATTGTAGAGCGCGAGCCCGATGAAGGCGCTGCGGAACGGGTCATATTCAACCGTTTCTATCTTCGCGGGGATATTCTTCTTGTTGTAGGCGAAATCTATGTCGCGAAATCGTTTCTTATGCCCGCCGCCCTGATGGCGTGTGGTGATGCGTCCGAAAGCGTTGCGACCACCCTGACTGTTCTTCTTCTTCAGTAAGGATTTGTGCGGAGCATCGCCCGACAAGAGCTGCTTGTACGGCAGCGTGGTCATGTGGCGGCGGCTCTTGGTGGTTGGCTTGTAGGTTTTCATAAACTAGGTTGTTAGGCGCTAGGCTCTAGGCATTAGGCGAACTGAATCGTGTCGCCGGCGTTCAGATAGACATACGCCTTGCGGCGCGCGGCGCGGAAACCAACCCCGCGCTTGGTGCGCATCGCCTTCGGCTTCCCCGGAAGATTCACGATGCGAATTTTCTTTGGGGCGACATTATAGAGCCCCTTGATGGCGCTCGCGATGGTAGCTTTTGTCGCGCGCGTAGAGACATCAAAAGTGTAAACGCCTTTCTCGGTTGCGATGAGGGCCTTCTCGGAGAACCACGGCGCGCGAATGACCTCGTGGGCTACTCCGCTCGGAAGCTTCGAAGTCCGCGCGCGATGCTTTCGGGCTCCTGCCTTCTGCTCCTGCTTGCTACTCACTTTTTTGCCGAAGAGTGCCATAAAAATTATTTAGATTTGGTTCGCGTCATGAGTGCCTTGAATGCCGCTTCTGGCTTCTCGATGATGAGATATTTGTGCGTGAGCAAGGCAACCGGGTTTAGACTGCGAATTTCTTCGGTCCCAATACCTTGGAGGTTGCTGAAACTCTTGATCACGTTTTGGTTGTATGACGCGAGAGCAATGAGTACAGAATTCGAGCCTTTGTTTGAGAGCAGTTTTGCTTTCGCTCCTTTTGAAAGTGCGACAAGTGCATTGAGTGCCTCTTTTGTTTTTGGTGCAGCGAAAGAGAACGAATCAATGAGAATAATTTCGCCGTCTTTCGCCTTACGCGAGAGAACCGAAAGAAGCGCGCCGATGCGCATCTTACGATTTATCTTCTCGCTATAATCACGGGTATTGCGCGGGCCGAAGGTGACTCCTCCATGTCGCCAGAGTGGTGACCTTATGGAACCATGGCGCGCCTGGCCGGTGCCTTTCTGCTTCCACGGCTTCTTGCCGCCGCCAGACACTTCAGCGCGGTCCTTAGTGTGCGCGCGATTCTGTCGCAGATTGGCCTGCATCGCGGTCGTGACCTGGTGCACCAAGTCGCTGCGCCAGGGCGCGCCGAAGATGCTTACGGGAAGCGCGATGCTCCCGACCTTCTTCCCGTCCATAGAAAAAATAGGTGCTTCCATATTTATTTGCTTACCACTTCCAACAGCGTGCCGCGACGGCCCGGCACGGCGCCGCTGACGATAATCTTACCTGTTTTTGCGTCAACGACGAGCACTTTCAGGTTTGTCACCGTCACACGGTCTGTGCCAAGACGGCCGGCCATCTTCATACCCTTGGCGACACGGCCTCCCGCGCGCCCGCCCGAGCCGCCGATAGAGCCCGGGGAGCGCTCGGTGTGCTTCTGACCGTGCGTGCGCGGGCCGCCATGGAAGCCGTGGCGCTTCACGACTCCCGAAAAGCCCTTGCCCTTTGACAAACCTGAAACCTGCACGACATCGCCGACAGCAAAAATATCTGCGCTGATTGTATTTCCGACTGCTTGCTGCTCCTGCTCACTGCCTCCTTCAGGCAATCTAAATTCTTTGATTGCCTGGAATCCCTTCCCCTTCGTATGGCCGAGAACTGCTTTGCTGATATTCTTGGTGCGGCGAACGCCGACACCAACCTGAATAGCGGAGTATGCATCCTTGCCCTCCTTCGTCTTCACCTGCGTCACTGTGACCGGGTCAGCCGCGAGAATGGTCCCCGCGTGCGCGAGACCGTCCGCCGTAAAGATACGGGTCATCTTTTCTTTCTTAGCGAGAATAAATTTCATTGTTAAAGCAAAACGCGCGATGCAGAGACGCATCGCGCGTTCTGCCATAGGACCGGCCATTGGGCACCGTTCGTAGCGTTAGCGGTACTCTACCCTACCCCTCCAAAAGATGCAAGAAACAGAACGGCCGCGAGTGATTAGCTCGCGACCCTTTGCTTCAATCGCCATGACATCCGCCGTGTGGCACTGGACGACCGATTGGATGTGCATCAATTTCGGCACTAAGAGCATCGTAATACGCATCTTCCAGCGCTTCGGCAGCAACTTGTGCCTTTCTTGCTTCTTCATCTCTTCTCGGCGCGTCTGCAAGAAACTCTTTAAACGTCATTGCCATAGTTCTACCCTCCTTTCTGTCTGTACTAACAGTAACACACAACCGTCCTTGCGGGCTGTGTGCATTCTTAGCCTCCGTTATTACCTCATCGTCACTATGTTCGTTAAGTCATACGACCGTTGTAGATAACGAACACTGATTATTGTGGTGGCGGAAGGTTGAAATGTTGGCGTAGTTTCTCATCGTGCTCTATTTCATCAGCAACTATGTAGAGAACTCCATATCCAAGCTTGAGATGTGTACGTAAAAAGACAAGGAGTTTTTCACACGGATACGGGTACGCCCATGCGCTGTCCTGAACTTTGACGAAGCCGAATTCTTTGAGAGTTTCTCGCAGCTCATCACGCACCTTCCGGCGCCTCTCCCACACATCAAACATAATGATTCTCCATTTCTGGTCCCATTTCCTCTGCTTCGTAGGACGTACTTCTTCACGCTGGCTCAACTCTTCAGCAATTTTCATCCCCTTCTCCGTCAGCTCTATGCGAGATCCATGCTGTGTGTTCGTCCGTCTGAATATTCCTTGAGCAATCAATTCTGAATATTTCTGGCTCACTCGCCGTTTGAGTCGAGGAGAAGGTCCGATGGCTTTTTCTACATACTTGAGAAGTCTCACAGCATTTGGCGCCATAACTATCATCCCTACTCCAACAGCGAGGTATGTCGAGAGTAAAACTGCATCTCTGATTTGATTACGCTTTGCCCTATGTCTCACCCTCTCCTCAATACTCCCCGTCTGCGCTTTTTTCTTCATGTTCGTTATTCTACACGGTCGTAGGACTTAACGAACATTGGAATGTGAATAGCAAAACAAAGTGATGTGGGCTTCTCTACCCTACCCCTCCAAAAGATGCAAGAAATACGAAATCCCGCAAAGTGCGGGACTGCTTCAATAAAGATCGGAGCGAATGCCCCCGAAGAGCGACGGCACTCATCTTGACCGTGTTCGTCGACTAACTCGACCAAGTGCTAGAACGCGATCGCTCTTCGGGAGACCTGCACGTAGTGTATCAAATGATATAAAACACACAACCGCCCTGGTGAGCGGTTGTGTGTTTGTGTCTTGGCGGTCTTTGTTAAACCATTTTCACATCTATCGTGACTCCCGACGGAAGATTGAGGTTCGTGAGGGCCTCTATCACCTTCGGCGAAGGATTGAGGATGTCGATGAGGCGCTTATGGATGCGCATTTCGAACTGCTCGCGCGCGTCCTTATAGACGAAGGTGGAGCGGTTCACCGTCCAGCGCTTAATCTCGGTCGGCAACGGGACCGGCCCGACGACGACGGCGTCAAAGCGCGCAGCAGTGTCCATAATCTGCTTCACCGACATATCCAGAATTTTGTGCTCATACGCCTTCACGCGGATGCGGAGCTTGTGCTCTGTCACTGGAGCGGCCGATGTCGCTTTCTTTTTCGGTACGACCTTCGCTCGCGGCGCCTTCGGCGCCGCGGCCTTCTTCACCGGGGTTTTCGCCTTCGGTTTTGCTTTTGGCTTCGTTGCCATTTTTGTTGGCATGTTGTCAGTGAGCCATTCGGAACTTATGCAGTTATCTTGGTCACGACACCAGCGCCCACCGTCTTACCGCCTTCGCGGATGGCGAAGCGCTGCTGCTCTTCAAGCGCGACCGGCGCGACGAGTTTCACCTTGAAGGTGACGGTGTCGCCCGGCATCACCATCTCCTTGCCCTCCGCGAGCGTCACTTCGCCCGTAACATCCGTGGTGCGGATATAGAACTGCGGCTTGTAGCCGGAGAAAAACGGCGTGTGGCGACCGCCTTCATCCTTGCCGAGAATGTAGACTTCGGCGTCGAAGTCAGTGTGCGGCGTAACCGAGCCGCTCTTCGCGAGGACCTGCCCGCGATGCACGTCTTCTTTCTTCGTGCCGCGCAGGAGAATGCCCGCATTATCACCCGCCTGGCCCTCCTGGAGCTGTTTGTTGAACATTTCAATGCCGGTAACGGTCGTCTTCGCTGTCGGTTTGATACCGACGATTTCTACTTCCTCTCCGATTTTCACGGCGCCACGCTCAATACGGCCAGTAACGACCGTGCCACGTCCTTCAATAGAGAAGATGTCCTCTATCGGCATAAGGAACGGCTTCGTGAGCTCGCGCTCCGGCATGTCAAAGTAGGTGTCCATCGTGTCAACAAGTTCTTTGGCCTTCTGCGCCCATTCATCGTCTACCGTCTTGGCGTCAAGCGCTTTGAGGCCGGAACCGCGGATAATCGGCGTATTTGCGCCATCATAGCCCTGCTTGGTGAGAAGCTCGCGAACTTCCTCTTCCACGAGGTCAATAAGGTCCTTCTCATCTACCATGTCCACCTTGTTAAGGAAAACGATGAGCTTCTTCAGACCCACCTGCTTGGCGAGGAGGATGTGCTCGCGTGTCTGCGGCATCACGCCGTCAGTCGCCGCGACCACGAGGACCGCACCGTCCATTTGGGCGGCGCCGGTAATCATGTTCTTGATGTAGTCGGCGTGTCCCGGTGCGTCAATGTGCGCGTAGTGACGGTTCGGAGTCTCGTACTCCGAATGGTGGAGCGCAATAGTAATACCGCGCGCCTTCTCCTCGGGCGCGCTGTCAATCTTATCAACGCCTTCAACGCGGGCGCTGTAGCCCTTGTCCGTCAACATTGAGAGGACGTGGAGGATGCCGGCGGTGAGGGTCGTCTTGCCGTGGTCAACGTGACCGATGGTGCCGACGTTCATGTGCGGCTTCGCACGATTAAATTCTGCCATAGTAATCGGTTAAATTAATAAATCACGAATTAATATCCGACCGAGTCGGAAATACACTCCGGCTCGCTACTCATAACAGCAGACAAGCCAAAGAGCGACGCCAAGATGCGTTATAGGCACTATACGAGAAGCGTTACGGAAATGCAACCCGCTAGGAGGAAAGGGGAGCATCCGGAGAACCAAATTTGAGTTTCTTCAAATCTTCAAGTTTCTGGGAAATTTCTATAGTATTAAAGATTTAGTTTTAATCCCACAATTCTACCACCAATCCAGACCAGAAATGCAAGGCCTTGAAAGTTAGGACATCGGATGTCCTAACTTTCACTCGCCAAAACCGTTTTCTTTCCACCACACCAAGATGTCTTTCTTTTTGATTCCGAGACACAAAGAAACTTTTCTCGCCATTGAATCAGATGTGGGTAAAAGAAGTTCTTCGTTTCTTGAAGGAACGAGAACCGCGATTCCGTATTTCTCATGAGTCCACACCTGATCGTCGCCCTGATTGTTTTTCCACTTGTAACCAAAAGCTGTTAGAACCGCACGCCACTCATCAGCCCTGCGGTTCCGAAAAAAACGCGCCATGTGCAGTTATACCCCAAGAGCAAAATCGGGATGAAAGTTTTTAACGAAATTTGTCTCATATAGAACCCTGTCCATTGCGAAACGGCACAATATTTTAAATACAGTCCAATTGAAAAGAACACGGTACTTAAAAGGCAAGCCGACCTCCAAAGAGGGCGCTAGTTTATTATCGGCAACGACCGCTTCTACGAGAGTCTCAGTTGAAGAAATTATCGCGTCTCTCGCTTTCCCGAGCGTCTTACCGGAACGGACGATACCGGTCTCTTTACACATAGCTACATAACCATCCTCGTAAGGCATTGCGAGGAAGTTCAAAGTCAGATTTTCTATTTCTTTTTTCATTGTAATGGATGGAGCGACGCCAAGATGCGTTGGCCTCACTATACGCAAACTCTCTTCCAAATGCAACTCTCTGCGGAAGTAAAGAAAATAGTATTTATCTACTCTCGGTATGTAAAAGGAAAGTGTGTGATACGATAGCTGGCATGTGGCGCACCATTCAAATATGGCGACTTCTGCGGAAACTAAATAAGCAATCCCACGTGATGGAAGCAAGACATCCAGAACATGGAAAGAAAACCGGTTACCCATTTTCGGCCAGTCATATTGAAGTGAGTTTTTTGGAAGAAATCTCTGGAGGAGACCCAGAGAAAATGGTCAAATATAGAGACTATTTGTCCATCGCGGAAAACAATATGAAATTTCTTGAAAGTAAAGGTAGGCCAATGCCATGCCCGGACTGTGGATGTAACACCGGCCCGGAGACAAAATGGTTCCGTCTTAATGATGATGGACACGAGTTTCTTGGCGTATTTGACCTTTGCGAATACCTACTCAAAAAATACAAAGCTACTTGGGCGATACTAATTGTCCCACTCGTGACTGGCTATTTTCTCCCACACATTCTTGCTTTCTTTGCCTTGAAGATTGGATAAATCATACGGTACATAGGACTGCCCTATGTATTTGGATTACTTCCTGCTCGCAATGATGTCAGCGGCAACGTTTGAAGGAACGGTATCGTAGTGGTCAAATTCCATGGTCATACTTCCGCGGCCTTCGGTCATAGAGCGGAGCGTCGTGGTGTAACCGAACATTTCGGAAAGAGGCACTTTGGCGCGCACGACTTTGTTGAGGCCGCGTTCGTCCATTCCCTCTATCTGACCGCGCTTGCCGGAGAGGTTCCCGGTGATGTCACCCATAAACTGCTCGGGGACGATGACTTCAATACGCATAATCGGTTCAAGAATGACCGGCTTCGCTCTTTGCGCCGCCTCTTTAAACGCCATTGATGCGGCAATTTTGAAGGCGATTTCCGAAGAGTCCACATCGTGATACGAGCCGTCGTAGAGCTCTACCGATATATCCACCATCGGGAAGCCGGCGAGGAAGCCGCGTGCCATCGCCTCACGAATACCCTTCTCCACCGGAGCGATAAACTCCTGTGGCACCACACCTCCCTTGATGTTGTTGATAAATTCAAAATGGTCCTCGCGCGTAACGTTCTTAGAAACTTTCTTATCCGGGTCCACAGGCTCCATCTTCTTCATGCGAATCTTCACGTGACCATACTGACCGCGCCCGCCGGTCTGCTTGATGTACTTCCCTTCTGCCTCGGCGCTTCCGAGAATAGTCTCGCGGTACGCCACCTGCGGCTTACCCACATCCGCGACGACGCTGAATTCGCGCTTCATGCGTTCAACGAGGATTTCCAGATGCAATTCACCCATGCCGGAAATGATGGTCTCACCGGTCTCGTCGTCGGTCTTGATACGGAAGGTCGGGTCCTCGTCCGAGAGTTTGCGGAGCGCGACACCCATCTTCTCCTGGTCGGCCTTTGTCTTGGGCTCAATGCGGAGCGACACCACTGGCTCGGGGAATTTAATTTCTTCAAGCATAATCGGATTCGCTTCGTCGCAGAGCGTGTGCGAAGTCTTCGTATCTTTGAGGCCAACAGCCGCGGCTATTTCGCCTGTAAATACTTGTGCGACTTCTTCGCGTTTGTCCGCCTGGAGTCGAACAATGCGGCTGATGCGCTCCTTGGAGCCGGTCGTGGAGTTGTAGACATACGAGCCGGCGGTGAGTGTGCCGGAATAGACGCGGAAGAAGGTCAATGCGCCGACGAAGGGATCGGTCTGGAGTTTGAAAGCGAGGGCGCAGAAGGGCTCATCGTCGGAGGCATGACGCTCTATCGGTTCGCCGGTTTTCGGATTGGTGCCAGTGGCGGGGTTGAGGTCCACAGGCGACGGGAGATAATCCACCACGGCATCAAGCACGAGCTGTACGCCTTTATTCTTTAAAGCCGAGCCGGTGTAGACCGGAAAAATTTCATTATTGATAACCGCTTTGCGCAAAATTGCTTTTAGTTCATCGAGCGGCGGTTCTTTGCCCTCCAGATATGTTCCCATTGCTACGTCATCTTGTTCGACGATGCGCTCAATGAGTGCAGCGCGATACTTCTTCGCATCCGCGAGAAGCACAGACGGTATCTCGCCTTCAATAACTTCCTCACCCATGTTCCCCAAGAAGGTGTATGCCTTCATCGTGAGCAGGTCAATGACGCCCTCGTGCGCCGCCTCTTCGCCGATGGGAATCTGCATACGAATTGCCTTCGGCGAAAGCCGGTCAAGGATGCTCGCGTAGGAACTCTCAAATGATGCGCCGGTGCGGTCCAATTTATTGATGAAACAGACGCGCGGCACTTTCGCTTCGTCGGCATAGCGCCAGTTGGTCTCGGACTGCGGCTCCACGCCTGCGACACCGTCGAAGACGACGATAGCACCGTCGAGCACGCGCATTGAGCGCTTCACTTCGGCGGTGAAGTCGATGTGCCCGGGCGTATCAATAATATTGAAACGAAATTTCTTCGCCGTATCCTTCTTGTCTTTCTCGCCCGTTGTCGTCCAGAAGCAGGTAATAGCGGCTGAAGTGATGGTGATGCCGCGCTCGCGCTCCTGCTCCATCCAGTCGGTGGTGGTATCGCCTTCGTGTACCTCGCCGATTTTATGCTGGCTGCCCGTATAGAAAAGGATGCGTTCGCTCACAGTCGTCTTCCCCGCGTCGATGTGCGCGATGATGCCGAAATTTCTTACTTTCTCAAGCGGATAATCGCGGTTCATAATTAAAAAAACGGTTTACCAAGCAAAATGGGCGAAGGCCTTGTTGGCTTCCGCCATGCGGTGCATTTCGTCCTTCTTTTTAACCGCATCGCCTTCGTTTTTAGAGGCGAGGAGGAGTTCGGCGGCGAGCTTCTCCGCCATCGGCTTCCCCTTCTTATTACGAGCGGCAGTGATAAGCCAACGGAAGGAGAGCGCGAGGCGGCGCGCCTGCGGGACTTCGCGCGGGACCTGATAGTTGGCGCCGCCGACGCGGCGCGAGCGCACCTCCATCAATGGCGAAACATTGCGGAGCGCCGCTTCGAATGTTTCCAAAGGATTCGAACCGCCTTTCTCAATAGAGGCGAGTGCATCATAGACAACAGCGCGCGCCGTATCCTTCTTACCGCTCCACATAACCGTATTGATAAAACGAGTGAGCGTTTCCGAACCGTAGGTGAGGTCGGCTCGCCAGACACGCTTCTTTTTAAGAGGGCGGCGCATACTTATTTAGCAGACGGGCGCTTCGTGCCGTAGCGCGAACGAGAACGGCGACGCTTCTCGAGACCACTCGTGTCGAGCTTACCGCGCACGATGGTGTACTGGACACCGATGTCCTTCACACGGCCGCCGCGAAGCATCACGACCGAGTGTTCTTGCAGATTGTGTCCCTCGCCTGGTATGTAGGCAGTGACCTCCATACCGTTGGTGAGGCGGACGCGAGCGATCTTACGTATAGCAGAGTTCGGCTTCCTCGGCGTCTTCGTAGTTACTTTAGTGCAAACGCCGCGTTTGAAGGGCGACGGATAAAACGTCGGACGATTCGAAAGCGCATTAAAACCGCGCGCCAGCGCGGGCTTGCTCGTCTTAGACGATTTGGTTGTGCGTCCTCTCTTGGAGAGTTGATTGATGGTGGCCATTTATAAAACCCGCAAGTTGCGGGATGCAGATACTATATATAAAGATGTATAAGAACGCAACTCGCGGGTTTAGGAGCAGGAGGCAGGAGCAGTAAGCAGGTTAATCCCTAAGAACACGAGAAAGACCATACAACATACGACCGATCTCTTCAGTAAGTTCAAGTGTTTTCCCATATGCAAAACGCGGATATACGCTCTGTGCGAGCAAGATTTGTGTCTCCAGTTCGGAAAGAGACCCGTGGGCAATAGAAACAAAATGTGCGTAATCCTTCTTGGAACCACGACGGTATCCCTCTGCAATGTTTGAGGGAATTGAAACAGCCGCCCTTTTCATTTGGTCACAAAGACCGAACTGTTCTTTCTGTGGAAACTTTTCAGTTAACGCGTAAATCTCGCGCGCAAGTTCCATGGCTTTTTGCCAAACTGACAGTGATTGATATCCTTTCGTTTGCATACTGTTTCCTGCCTCCTGCTCCTGCTTACTGCTCACTACTATTCTATAGGCTCTCTATAGGGGTCGGCTGAATAAACCTTGAGCGGAGGTGGGGCAACGAGTACGGGGGGAGAAACGGGTTTCGGCGGTGTTGGAGGGGGAATAATGGGAGGTTTTGGCGTAAGTGGCGGATGCAGTATCGCACCTGGGAGATTCTGGGGCGGCGGTACTGTTTTTCTAAATTCAATATGGGGCTCTTCATGGTCCTCAAGCAGTTTTTCGCCAGTGACCGATGCTAAAACATTTCTCAAATCAGAACGTTGGACTGACACCGTGCCCTTCGTAGTCGGCGAGCTTGCCGACGAAGTAGGGGGACGCGTGATTGGTATCTTATTTTCCAAATGAAAATAGCTCGGCGACTGCGGGGGCGGTCCTACTACGCCAGGGGCTACAGAAGGACGCGGCCCCACCACACCCGTCGGTGGCGGCGCTTTTTTCATCTCCTCTCGCAACGGCACAAAGATTTGTGTATTCACCTCCTGTACGATGCTGTCGAGAGTTTGTTTATCAAGATTTGCTTCTTCTACGAGCGATTGAACGAACTCTGTAGAATCTTTGAGTCCAAGTAGAAGCAGAATGAGCTCACGCTCTACAACTGCCGCCTGGTCGATATGCAGCCGATTCTTCTGCATGAGATTCTTTGCGACAGTTTCCAGTTTACCGTTTGTAAAAACAGCACGTACCGGCGGCGGTACTTCTTTGAGCAATTCTTTTATATCGCTCTCGAGTGTTGAATCAAAAGGTGTGTCCATACATCAATACTACGGTGTCGCGGTCCCTCCGCTTGCTGACGGCGTTGCCGTTGGTGCCGGTGCCGGAGTCGCACCGGGTTGTGTTATTGCTCCTTTCTTAATGAGGTCCACTAGAAGTTCGGCATCTTTTTGTTCTTTTGATTTACCTGCATTCTTAATGATATTCTCTGCGGCTTTTGTGTTCCTGTAGAGAATCTTCCCGGGACCCCACTGGATATTCCTGGCGTACTCGAGTTGTGGAGCCTTCGCAAAATCAGCGGCTCGCTTCTTCGCCGCATTCATTTTCTCAGTATTGTCATTAACTTTTTTGTCATGCTCTCTTTTCAGCGTTTCACGTTCCTTATTTTGTTCATCACGTTTCTGTTGACCACCAAGAAGCGCAGTATTAAGAGCGAGTTGCGCTCGGTCAATCTCTCCTCTATTCCCTGTAGCTTCAGCCGCTTTAAGCGCATTACGTTTTGCATCAACATCAGTATTGAATGGCTTCAGAGCAGCCGTATGTTGCGCACGAAGGGCTCCCATTTCAATTTCATTTTGATCTTTAATAGTTTTCCCCAATTCTTCCAGTTTCTCTGCGAGCACTTTTTCTGCGGCTACCTTTTCCTTTTCTTCCTTGGTCATTTCGAGCGTAGCTGCATATTTCTCGCGTCCCTCAATAGCTTCTTTCAATTGCTGGCGGTACCCACCTTTTTGCGGAGTTCCGAGATCAATAGAAGAACCGAAAGGAAGATTCTTCAGAGGTTGAGCGCCGCGTATGTCAAAACTGGCCTTTGCGCCATAATCAAGTACACCACCGAGAGATCGCCCAACAATCGGGATATTTTTAAGCCTGTTGCTTTGGCGTAGTTTCCGAGATGCCGCTTCGAATCCCCATCCGGCAGTCGTGCGCAATCCTGCTGCGGTAAGCCCGAAGGTGAGCTTGCCGGCGGTTTTTGTTGCCCAGTCGCCGCCGAAGGCGGACCACCGCTTCGCGTAGACGATGACGGCGAGCAGGAGTCCCATCGCGACGAGGAATGAAAGTATCATGCTCGCGAAGCCGGCTAAATCATTACCACTCACAAATCCTACCCAATTTTTTGTGCAGGGTCCGCTACCGCAAAAACCGGTGAGAAATTGAGCATCAGTGATAACGGCGAGGGCTATGTAGAGCATCATGAGCAGGATGGGCGCAGTGATAGTTTGTTCAAAAATGTTGGTCCACCATTTTTTAGCGAGGTTGGCGAATCCAGGTATTGCGAGACCTGCGAAGCCGAGTGGCGATGAAATAATGAGAAATACGAGTGCGACGAAACGCGCGATGAGTATGAACGCGAGCGAGAACAGCACGAATGCGGTGACGATGAAAAGTATGATGCCCATAAAACCAATGAGCCACGTGTTTCCACCTTTAAATACTTCTGGTCTCACTCTACCTGCAGTATAGATGGTCTGGAGTCCTAATTGCCCCATAATCTTGTTCGAAACACCATCTCTTTCAATTTGCTGCATAAAAGTCGTGTCGCGCATATAGGATGACGTCGGCAAACTACCGCCTTTAATCTGCGTATAAAATTGCGTCGCGAAGAGGTTGCCGGTATCAACGATTGCTTCGGCTATGAAAAGAGAAAAGTTAAGGAAGATTGCCGCGACGAACATCATCGGGAGCATTTTTTTTGAAACGCCATACCAGTCCACGTTCAGGATGGTGGTGATGCCGACAGAAAGGAAACCGAATATGAGCATAATGTTGCCGATGTCGCGCAGGATGCGCCAGGTGACGCCGACGGCGGAGAGCCGATTCACATACTCCCCCATCGTGACGACGGTGTAGTACACCGCATAATCCAACGTAATCGCCGCGACGCCGACGAGCCACGCGAAGAGCGACATAATCCACGCCATAATTGTGCCAAACCCCTCTATGCTCGCTGGAGTTGCTGGTAAATCGGTTCTCGTGTTTGCGGCGGCGGGGTCGATCGGTGTACCAGCAGTGGTCTCCGCTGGAATACAGCCCGCATTCGCATCATACTGATAGCCGTATGCGCATGTTTCCGTTCCTGTCTGAATGGGCTGACAACCATCATTTTCATCGTAGTTATATCCAGTTGGACAAGTTTGCGCATGCGCGGCGGGCGCTGCGCCCGCCGCGCTCACGAAGAGCGCGAGAGCGATGAACGATATGCTTAAGAAGCGCCGCATATCAGAAAGTGGAATATGCAGACGCGTTCGGCGTACAGACCGACGTTTTGAGCGCTTCCGCGTTCGTGCTAAGCAGGTTCGTCTGGTCAACGAGCGACGAGCCGCTTACGTTGAGCGACCCCGCCGGGCTCGCTTCTGCCCCACCGAAATTCTGCGCGTCTTGCAGTGCGTTTGCGATATCGCGCGCGGTCGGCGGCATACTCTGGAGCATCTGCACGTCAACGGCGTAGGTATTCGTGATTGAGTCAGTCATAACGGTCGGACGACTCGGGTCGCACGATACCGATGCCCCGTCCGGCACATTCGCCTCGCACTGAACCCTGGCCACCATCGCCCGCGCAGTCGCGATTATCGGGGTTACTGCGGCGGCTTGAGCGAGAACCGGCGCTATCTTGGTCGTGAGCGCGGTCTGCGCAGCAGTTGCCTGCTCGGTCGCCGCCGTTATAAATGCAGCGAGCGTTGGGTCTGCTCCCGCCGTCGCCGTCGCCACCGCAGCGGTGCAAAAATCAGCGAGACTCCTCACGCTTGTCGAGGCGGCATTCGCCGACGCTTGTATCGTATTCCATGCCGACTCGTATTGCGCGATGCGGCCGAGCGGGTCGGCGCTCGCGACTGCGGATGCCGCCGCATCCTGATATACACCGGTATTCGAAGCGCCCAAGTAGCTCGCGCTCGGGTTGAAAGTTCCCGAGGGAGTTGTCGGCGCAAATTGACGGAGTTGAGACTGGCTTGAGCCGGAAGGATGGTCGACGCCGAAGAGACCTCCCGAACCGCCGAGAAGTTGTGTCGCGAAGTTTACGGTACTCATGATAGTCCCAACATCGCGCAAGACGCTTGTGATTTGAGGGCCTATATTTCCCATTCGCAGTATTGAATCTTGTTGGCTGCCGAGCGCCTTATTCAAACTCGCGACGATGACCGAGCCCGGCGTCTTGATGGTGCCCGGAAGACCAGTTTCTTTATCGTAACAAGGGTCTCCAGGATTTATGCCTTCTTCACCCTCCATTTCTGTACCGTCATTGTCAGCAGTGGTGCCTCCCTCGGTCGCGCCGCACCATGAGGCAAAGCCCTGACCCCAACCGAGCTCGGCGAGGCGCGCGCCGGTGGCGCCTCCCACTCCCCGGCCGATGAGGCTCGAGAGCTGGCTCTGCGCGGCTTGATGGAGCGTATATGGATTGTTCTGAATTTGCGTCGTGAGCGCGAACCACGCTCCCACGCCGCCCTGCGACCAGTTGCCGGCAAGATAGGCATTCACATTGGGCGAAGAGCGCGCGAGCGTGTTCATATTCTCTGCCCAGAATCCGGCGAGACTCGTTTTAGAAAGATAATTGTTGCGCAGCGAGGAGGTGATGGAAGCGGCGAAGGGTGAATTGGAATTTCGTCCGAACTGATTGAAGAACCCCATTGCTTTCGCATCGCCGACCGTCTGCAGAGACCTTTGCACATCTACCACGAACTGCGGGATGCCGGTCCCGTTCGCCTGGCCGATAACAAATTTAATGACGCCGGCGGTTATCATTTTCAATAAGTTCCCCGAGAGAACGAAGGCGAGCGGCTGAAGGACATAGGCGTTTATCTGCATCGCGACACTTGCTAAGTCACCCGTAACGTTAGAGACCGTAGCAATGGTTTGTTCGATAGCAGTGATAGTGCTCTCGACCGTGGTCTTCACCTCACTACCAACCACAAGTGGATTTGTCTCAAAAACAGGAAGAGCTGCGTACGATTTCTGCGGCACCACAACAAGAAGTGCAGATGGCACAATAACTGCACCTATGAGGAGCACCGCAAGCACCAAAGAGAAGGGGCGCATACTCATGGTTTCTTGACGGCTTGCTGTTTCGCTGCAACATTCTCAATGAGATTTACGAAGGAGGCGCCCGGTGCATTAGCGGGGAGAGAAACGTCGGCTGCCGCGTACAGATTTCCTATGCGTATGAATGAATTGGCGAGCGCGAGCACCGCAGATGGATACTGTTGGAGAGCGAGTATGGTCGCGAGAGGGTCGGTCTCTGTGCGGGTGAAATCAACGGCAATCTGACTCACGCGCATCATTGCGTTAATGAGCGCAAGAACATCAGCGGCAAGTTCCTCCGGCACCGGAAGCACCGCGAGCCCGACTGCAGAATCCCGATACGCCTTCGCTATCGAGGCGATATACGAAAGGGCGGTCGCATCGTTTTTTTCAATTGCGTCTTGAAGGTACAGTATCTCGCTCTTCGACGCATCGGCCGTATTCTTTACGAGAATCGCTTCCGCCTGCGCGGCGAACTCCATGAGCGCGCCGGGGCTCGACTCGGAGACTTTGAGGTCCTTCATTGATTTAAAATCCGGCGCGGCAACCAGAGATGCCGAAAGCGAATTGACGGCCTGATTTGCAATATCGCTCATCTCGCTTTCAGAAAAATCCGCTCCGCCCTTCGCCTGCTTCGCCGCAACAAAGAGCGCAAAAAAGTTTTTTGCGAACGCGGCAGTTAAGGTGCCCTCCGCCGGCGCGGGCGGGAGCGAAGAATCCACTATTTCTCCCGCGCCGGCAGAAGAAGCCCCAACTGTAATATCGGCAATCGCCTTCGGCACGACAAGACCTCGCGCGACCGCTTCGCCGTCGGCCATGCCGAGACCGAAGGTGTCGGTAAGGTGCGGGTCGGTCCCGTAAAGCGCCTCTTCCCAATCGGAAAGGCCATCGCCGTCCGTATCCTTCGCCGCGATGGCCTGGAGAAGGGCCGCCTCGGTCGAGGCCTGTGCGAGAGAAGGCGACTCGATACCGCGCGCGAGCATAAACGAACCGACAATAAGGACTGCCGCAAAGAATGTCGCGACGAACACCCTCCAATTTTGCAGAATCTGCCCCATAGTATGCATACGAAGTATAGCAGTTATGAGGTGCCCCACGCGGGCGGAGTACCATATATATGTGCATTATCCACACATGCTATCCTGTACTTATGCGTGTTTCGCTTCCCTCTATCACAATAGTTCTTCTTGTGTTCTCGTTTGGAGCCTGTGCATATGCGCAAACGAGTGCTTTGAACACATTTACGCTGAGTCTCTCACTCGGTTCTCGAGATACACAAGTTATCACGCTCCAACAGGCCCTCAATCGAGACTCTGCTACTCGTATTGCAAGCATCGGCCCCGGCTCTCCTGGCAATGAGACAAATTATTTTGGGTCACTCACGAAATCAGCAGTCATTCGATTTCAAGAAAAGTATGCGAACGAGGTTTTGGTACCCGCTGGTCTGGTACAGGGCAGTGGGTATGTAGGGTTTTATACGAGAACTAAACTCAACGGGCTTTCCGAGTCGAAAGTGAGTGCGAGAGGTGTGAGCCCGCTTGATGTACCACCGGCAACCACTCCCTCTTCTTCAACCAGTATCGTCACTCCTCCAACTATTCCACAAAACCCGAATCTAAAGAATTTCGACAAATTTCTGACCGCTCTCGACAATGCGGCAATCAAACAAGGAATTCCCGCCGCCACGCTCGCCACTATGAAAGAGCAGGCCGTGAAAGTAATCGCAACAACGACCGATTTACGCACGAATTTTTTGAAAATAGTACAAGACAGATCCACTCAAATCGTACAGGACACTTCGCTTATCGGCAGAACCTTAGCGATGGTAGAACGAACATTTAATAAGGTCTTCATTCCAAACCGTGCGCATGCTGCAGCTGGTGTTCCTTTTGGTGGAGCACTTCTGTTCGCTCTCCCCTGCAATGGCGGTGTATGGAACATCACGCTCTCACCGCTCCCTCCTACTTTTGTAACCCTCGTCTCTTATATGTCGGGGTCCCAAGCATTCCTCTCGTACAATATACCTGCGACGAGCTGGCTTCTCGGAGAATACACGCCCGGCGCCGGTGCGTGTTGGATTGGACCGTATTACATCTACTCAGAAGGGCTGATTACGCCAATGGTCGGGTCTTCTCCGATATAATCGCAAGCCACTGATCAAGTTTTAAGTCCTCTGCACGAGCTTTCTCCGGAATACCCCCACTTGGAAGTCCGACTTCAACGAGATTGTTCCTCACGAATTTGCGCTTATGCGCAAAGCCCGCATGCAACAGCATAAAAAATCGCTTTTCTTCTGCTTCTGTTGCAAAGTTCTTTCGAGAAATATTGCGGATAGTGAGCACGGCTGAATCCACCTTCGGTGCGGGCTTGAAAGCTCCACGCGGAACAATAAATTCACGCTTCGGTGTGCCATACGCTTTTATCGAGAGCGATAAGATACTCTCTTTACCATCATGGGCGACAATACGGTCAGCGACTTCTTTCTGCACCAAAAGCGTCATCGCGCCCGGCTGGTTCTTTGAGGTAAGAAACTTCCTAAATATGTCGCCGGTGAGATAATACGGAATATTTGCGACCAGATGATATCCCCTATTCCCCACGGTCGTAATATTTAGGGGATACGTGCGAATGTCGCCGTGTATGAGTTCCAATTTCTTTTTCGCTATCTCATCCGCAAATTCCAGTTTCAATTTTTCAAAAAGCTCTCCGTCCGCTTCAATCGCAATAATTTTTTTTGCTAACTTTAAGAGTTCTCGCGTGAGCATACCCGTCCCGGGACCGATCTCAAGTACGACGGCATCAAGCGCGAGCTCCGCAATAAGCGCGATGCGCTCCGCGATACGCGCGTGCATCAAGAAATTCTGCCCGAGTGATTTCTTCGCATACATGGTGCTACACTACACCCTATAGCAGATAATTAGCTAATATATGGAAAAAATCACTCCACACGGATTCACTGAGCATGTTCGGCCATTACTTTTTAGTGGTCACGGCTTCGATACTGAAAAAGCGAATCACGCAGAGAATGCATACAATTCTTATTTGGTGTCATCAGGGCACAAAGAACTAAAGAAGGAACACTTCAGTGATGCATTGGAGCATATTCAAGGGCATCCAGATTTTAAAAAACTAAGCCCTCATCAACAAGAGTCTTTTGTCTCCACATTAAGAAAAACTCTGGGAGTAAAAGAAGAAGTTACAACTGAATAATTTCTTCTCCATCGGTCTCGTCATAATGCACGAGTGACGGGTCGATGTCGGCGAGGAAGGAGGAGGGTCCAGTTATGCAATCGCTGCCGTAGAGTTTGCGAACGCGCGCGAGCGTGAGGATGAGGCGTTCCTTCGCGCGCGTCATCGCGACATAGAAGAGTCGGCGTTCCTCTTCTTCATCGCGACTGTCTTCTCCACCAACCGGCGGACCCATACCTTGGTGCGGGAAAAGGCCTTCCTCCATACCGCTTACAAATACAGTCTCAAATTCTAAGCCTTTTGCCGCGTGCACGGTCATGAGAGTTACTCCAGTTTTTTCACCTTGACCTGCCTGCGCAGGCAGGTCCATCTCATCTTGGTCGCTCGCGAGCGCAGATTCGGCGAGAAATGCGGCGATGCCGTCTTTGCCGGGCTGGCTATCGTGTCGCGTAGCGACCGAAGCGAGCTCTTCTATATTTTCAAATCGTTCGCGATCATTCGCGCTCCCCTCTTCATAGAGCACACGGCGCATACCGCTTTTCTCAACCACGAGTTTTACGAATGCAGAAGGCACAAGCGAGCGCGCAGCGCTCGCGAGTTCAGCGATAACACGCTCAAATGATTCGACCTTCGCAAGCTCCCCTGCACGCAATTGCGAGCGCTGTCCTGCAGCTCGCCCAGCACCAAATCGGATTTGGTGCTGGGCGAGCTTGCCTAGGGTTATTTTCCCAATACCCCGTGGCGGAGATTGTGCCGCGCGGAGTTTATCAACCTCGCGTGAGGGATCCATTGCGAGTCGCATCCATGCGAGCGCGTCCTTTACCTCTTTACGCGCGAAGAAATGTGTACCGAGCAGTTTGTACGGCACGCCCGCGTGCAATAACCCCTCTTCAAGCGCGCGTGACTGGAAATTAGTACGATATAAAATTGCAATCTCTTCTGGTTTCCGACCTTCCGACATCTGTTGCTTTATCCGGAGTGCGATCCAGCGCGCTTCGTCTTCGGCGCTTCGCGCCATATGAACAATGAGCGGCTCGCCAGCGCCGCGCTCGGTCGTTGAATATTTCTCCTTCCGATTTCTGTTCTTCTCAATGACTGCATTTGCCGCATTGACGATATTTTTCGTCGAACGATAATTGCGTTCAAGAATGAGCGTCCGCGCGTCCGGATATTTTTTTTCAAAATTCAAAATGTTCTCCATCTTCGCTCCGCGCCACCCGTATATCGACTGGTCGCCGTCGCCGACGACGAATAGATTTTTGTGTTTTTCCGCAAGCAGGCCGGCGAGCCGTTCTTGCAGTTCGTTCGTGTCCTGGTATTCATCAATATGAAGATACTCCCAGCGATTCTGCGCGAGCGCGCGAATATCGGCGTGCTCTTCAAGCATCCGTACGGGGAGCGCGATGAGGTCGTCGAAATCAAGTGCTTTCTCCGCCGCGAGCGACTTTTCGTAGCGGAGCCATACTTCCGCGGCGATGCGATTGCCGAAACCCGAACGGGCATGTTTCTCGTAGAACTCATGCACACGCATTCCTTCTCCCTTATGGCGTGAAATTCTGCCGAGAACCGCTCGTGGCGAAAGCCCTGCCTGCGCAGGCAGGTCTTTCGCTCCAACATCAAGCGCTTTCAGCGCCGCGGCCACAACCTTTTCTGAATCATCGCGGTCGTAGATGCTGAAGAAGCGCGGGACACCGATGGCTTTCCCATAGCTCTCCAAGAGCTCTCGACCGAGGCCGTGGAAGGTCGCTATAAAAGGAGACGAGGAAGTATTTTCTTCGCCAAGCATCTTTCGGACCCGCTCGCGCATCTCACGGGCGGCTTTATTGGTGAAGGTGACGGCAAGAATTTGATAGGCAGGAACGCCTTCTCGGATAAGATGGTAAATGCGCGTCGTGAGAACGCGTGTTTTACCGCTCCCGGCGCCCGCGAGAACCGAGATTGGACCATCTGTGGCAAGCACGGCACGCCTCTGCGCATCATTCAGTCCCCCAAGATATTTCACTTACGGACTATACCCCAAAACCGCTCTCCACAGGCATCTCAATGGGCGATTGACTACCGCCCCTACAGAGCTATACTCTCTGTATCGACTGATATACAGATACTCAAGAAATGGCTTATATACGCGATATGTAAGCCATTTTTGTATAAGAAAGACCCGCCGACTAGCCTTGTTTCCCCATTACATTCAACCAGCAATTCTTCATACTCGGATTCGCGGCTGTCATAGGGGCTGCAGCTTTTTTGCCAGACCGCGCGAGCGCTTTCTGGCCTTTTTCTACGAATGCGGACGCGGCGACCACTGCATTTATCCCAAGCGCCTCAACGCCGGTGCTCATGGCGTCCATAAACAGGAATCCGAATGCAGGCGCGCCCATTGCGCTCGCCACCTCGGGCGGCTCTGCCCTTGTTTCTCGCAGCGGCCCCGACGGCACCATTGCCGAAATTGCGAATGATATACCGCCCGGTCGCATCTCGATATATCCCGTACGCGAAGGCGATACTCTTTCAGAAATCGCGGATATGTTCGGCGTCACGATGGATACTATTGTCTGGGCGAACAATCTTAGTGGCAGAAACGCCGTGTTGCATGAGGGCGATATACTCATCATTCTGCCTGTCTCAGGCATCAAACACACAGTCGTGAAGAGTGATACGTTAAAGTCGCTCGCAAAGAAATATGGCGGCGATGCAAACGAAATAGCCCAGTTCAACGGCCTTGACCTTGCGGTTCCTCTCGAAATCGGTTCAATTATCATCATCCCCGGAGGCGAAATCGTCGCGCCGCCGCCGCGCGCGCGTTCTCCGTCTGTTCCTCGCGAGCCGTATGACTCCGCACAAACTGGATACTTCAGCAATCCCGTGCCGGGCGGCGTCATCACACAAGGATTGCATGGATGGAACGGAATTGACATCGGCGCCGCTCGCGGCACACCGATTTATGCGGCGGCGAACGGAATGGTCATCATCGTGCGCAACAACGGCGCGTGGAACGGCGGCTACGGCAACTATGTCGTCATCTCGCACGACAACGGCAGTCAGACACTCTATTCTCACATGAAAAATGCGATAGTTTCTCCCGGACCGGTCTTCAACCGTCAAATCATCGGGTACGTCGGTGCGACCGGCCGCGCGACCGGACCGCATCTTCACTTTGAAGTGCGCGGCGCGGCGAACCCCTTCACCTCCTGCCGAGTGGGCAGCGTTTGTTCTCCTCGATAAGTTTTATAGTATAATTTACTCATGTCATTCTTCGAACGTTTCCGGGGCACACCTCGTCTTACGCCAGAAGCCATTAATGCTGATCCTGGATTGGGGGCGGCACAAGCTGAGCTGAAAGCGGCTAAAGAGAGTTATGCAGCGACGTTAGCTGATTCTAAGAATATGGATTTAATACGTGAGAAAGCAGGATTGGAAGTAGAACTCGAATTAGAAAACCTTAAACCGCAGAAGAGCCCCGAACAGGGGCGGCAAATATTGCAGCGGATGCAAGAAATAGATACTGAGATGGAAGAGGACAGAAATAGTGCACGAGAAAAAGAAAGATTGTCATAGAGAAAGCCGCCTGTGGGCGGCTTTCGTTTTTCGTAATGGGTTAGATTCGAAAAATTTCTGGCGGCGGTATGTACTCCTCGGGTTCAGTTAACGTAATTGTATGGATGGGAGGACCGGCAATGTCTTTTCCCCAACGCTTTCTTGCTTCCCTCCAGCAGGCATCAACATTCTTTTTGTTGAACCATTCCTTGGTGTCTGCATTCACCATAACAACGCTCGTCATGTCTTTCGGAAGACCCTTGTGAATTTCATCCAGCAGCACTTGCGCCTTACGCTCTCGCTCCGCAATCTTTGCTATGCGCGCTCGCCATCGAGGCCCTTTTGCTTTCAGGATTTTCCGATGTAATCGAATCTGCTCGGGAGAAAACCCTGTCTCGGCAAACTCTGTTTCTCTACGTTTATCCATCTAACCCTCCGTTGAAAGACCTATAATCTTTATTATACAGAAACCTCCCTTAGTTTCAATTATTCAAGTCCGAACAGTCCGCGAGGGCGGTATTGGAGCGCTTCGTGGTCAAGGCTTAATAAAGGTTTACTAAAACAGATAATTCTGACAGGTTAAGTTAAAAGGCGCATCCGCAAGGATGCGCCTTTTCTTATTTCCCTTTTGTATCCCACTCTTCTCTTTTTATACCGGCTTGTCTTAAAACTTCTGAGAGCAAAAAGCGTGAGATGTCACCCATGTGAGGATTTGGGATACGAAGCTTAAATCCATCACGAGTCATAAACATATGTTTACCGCCAGAGTTCGGACCTGCGAATCCAAACGTTCGTAATCTCTTTATCAGTTCTCGGTGAGAAATGCTCTTAAGCATGTGCCACGCTACGGAGAACGGGACCAGTGAACGGAAATCCTGGAACAGGATGATGCGAATGTACTTTGAGTAGAAGCCACTCTTCAATCACTTCGCTAAGCTCTTGACGACATTTCTCACGAGTCTTGCCTTGCGCCCAGACACCACGGAGCCGTGGGACTTCTGCATAATACATACCATCCCCAAGGACTTTATATTTTGCACGTTTAAGACTTTGTTCGACAAATTTGCTAATCATATGCCCGTCATTATAGCACAAAACTAAAATCTGTAGTCACTCAAACCCGAAGAGGCCGCGAGGACGGTACTGGAGCGCTTCGAGGACGAAAGCGGGCGTGACCGAGTCGGCGCCGGCGAGGTCGGCGATGGTGCGCGCGACGCGCATGGTGCGGTGATAGCTACGCGGCGAGAGATTAAGACGCGCGGCAGCGCTCGTGAGTGTCTCTTTCGCCTGCGCACTAAAGCCGCTTTTCTCGTCGAGCTGTCGGCTCGTGAGCGCGGCATTCGTTGCACCTCGCTTGCCGGTACGTTTCTCTACTTGCTTGCGTGCGGCAACAACGCGCTCGCGGACGAGAGCTGAAGGTTCTCCCGTTGAAAGCTTCGCAAGGGTGTCGTGCGGAACGAGCGGCACTTCTATCCAGAGGTCGAGACGGTCCACGATAGGCCGCGAGATGCGGCGTGCTTGCTTCAGCGCGGCGCGCACCGCGACGCGCGGGTCGTTTGAAAGCGTGTCTGCCGGATTCATGGCGGCGACTATCATGCAGTCGGCCGGGAACGTGATGGTCGCTCGTGCCCGCGAGACAGTAACGATATGGTCTTCAAGCGGTTGCCGCAATGCCTCAAGCGCTCGCGACTCAAACTCGGGAAATTCATCCAAGAAAAGAACTCCCTTGTGGGCGAGTGTCACTTCGCCCGCTCTCGGGAACGCGCCGCCACCCACCATCGCGACGTGAGAGAGCGAGTGGTGCGGCGCGCGAAAGGGCGGCCAGTGCACTGCTTCACCACCAGTGAGAAGCCCGGCGGTTGAATGTATCGCCGTTACCTCCAGCATATCGTCATCGGTCAAAGGCGGAAGGATGCCAGCGAGCGCGCGGGCAAGCATCGTCTTGCCAGTGCCCGGCGGACCGTAAAAGACGATATTGTGGCGACCCGCAGCGGCGATCTCCAAGGCGCGTTTCGCGCTCTCCTGCCCTTTTATATCCGCGAGGTCGAGGGCGGGCGGGGGCGCGAGTATCCTTCGGTCGCGCACAAGGCGCGCGAGCGGCTTCTCCCCTTTCAGATGTTGCAGAAGTTCCGCGAGCGAGTTCGGCGCATAGACGGCGATGCCTTCGGCCAGCAGGGCCTCGCGAGCATTCCCGGGCGAGACGAAAACCGTTTTGATGCCGTGTCTCTTGGCGACGAGCACCTGCGGAAGTACACCACGCACTGCGCGGAGAGTGCCGTCGAGCGCGAGTTCGCCGATGAAGAGTATTTTTTCGGTGAGGGATGCCACATCGTCAGCGGCGATGAGATACGCGAGCGCGAGCGCGAGGTCGTAGTGCGAGCCTTCTTTCTTTAAATCCGCGGGGGAGAGCGAGAGGACGATGCGTTTGTTCTGTTGCTTGGGCGACTTGTAGCCGGAGTGGCGTATTGCGGCGCTGATTCGGTCGCGCGCCTCTTCAACCGCTTTATCGGCTAAGCCGACAACCGAGAAGTTATGCAATCCGCGCGTGAGGTCGGCTTCAACACTGACCAACTCCGCGCCGGAGCCGACCGGCTGTGCGGCGAGCGTCTTGGCGTAGCCGCTTTTCGGCACGACACGTTTAGAAAGAGGTGCGGTTTTCGCCGCGGGCATGGGTACTTGTGGTGAGCCTGTCGAATCTATCACAAATGTTCGACACAGGTCGTAGCGGCAGGATTGGCCTCCAAACGATCCGCTTCTATTTCTTTGCTACAGACCTCGCACTTTCCGAACGTTTTTTTCTCAATCCGTGAGAGCGCCGCAAGAATGGTGTCGTACCGCGCTTCGAGGTCTGCGAGAATGGCGATATTGCTATCGCGACTGACGACAATGTCGGCCTGGTCAACAATATCCGGCTCCGTACCGGTCTCCGACGGCACCGCTTCCCAGTCACCGGGAACCGCGGGATTAGGGCGACCGACAGTCCTCATTTCTGATTCAAGTCTCGCCTTCTCCTCCTCGAGTTTCTTCCTAAAGTGTTTGAACTTCATAGCGTGGATAATAGCAGACATTCAGGGTTGTGTACGCGAAGTTGAGAGTCGCTGTACTATCTCGGCAAAGGCAGCGGGGTCGCGTGCGATGACGAGTGTCGCCTGATTCCAATAGCCATAGAGCAGAATGCTCTTACCTGTATCATCGCGATACACGCGCACATCATGATTGCTGACGACCTCGTCGCGAAATGCGGCAACGGTCGTTGAAGCGTTTAAGGGGAAGAGCACAGCGAGGTCGCGCGGCATCGAGCGTTCCCAAGAGAGCATTCCAGCAAAAGTATCGCTATAAGAAGCGACCGAAAGTATGAAGAACGGACTTTGAGTCCCGCCGACATGTACCACGCCCGCCATACTGCTCTCCGTGCGTATATTGCGCAGCACTACGTCGGGTGCCGAAGTGTGCAGTGCGGCGAACACGCTCCTCTCGGGGGTTGTACTCGCAAGATACAGAAGCCGGACCGAACCGGAAGCAAGCAGGCGAGCGGTCGATTGTTCAATCGCTTGAGAAAGAGCCTGTCCTGTTCCAGAAATTTGTTCGCGGTCATCGACAAATATCGGCGCTAATGCACTTGGCGCAGGCTCGACGGGTGCGACTGCGGCTCGATAGCGCGTGTACGCGATATACGCGCCTGTGATGCTAGCGATAAGAAGCATTGAGCCCGCGATAGTGTAGAGAATCCCACTGCGTGAAAATTTCGGCTTTTCTTTTTCCACAACCAAGGGCCCTGAATCTTGCTCGGCTGCGAGCACCGTCGCGAATGATGCATTTTCTTCTTTTATTCGGTCGGAGAAATCACCCGCATAGGTCTTAAGCGGCGCGAGGTCAGGTTTCCCTCCCTCATGAAGAATCTCAATATCCCCCGCAAAGGTGCGGATATATTTCTTCGGTTCCTCTGTATCCATCACTCCCCAGTGTACCGTACTTTAACTGCGCGAGGTGATGGTGAACTTGTGCGGGTCGTCGCACATGTCGGTGAAGGCGTGCGCCGCTTCCTTCAACTTTGCCGAAGAGGACTTGCCGAAGGAGATAACCTCTACCTGGATGCCGTGCATATCAAGATACTCGATGAGCGGAATGAAGTCGCCATCGCCCGAAGCGATGATGACCGTGTCGAGCTTCGGCGACATCTTGACCGCGTCAATCGCGATCCCGACGTCCCAGTCGGCTTTCTTCGCGCCGTCGGCGAATACCTGTAAGTCCTTCACCTTGGTCTCGATGCCTATCTTGGTAAGCGCTCCGAAGAAGTTCGTTTCCTCGCCACTCTCGGTGGAGATGACATAAGCGACCGCGCGGACGAGAATGCGCCCGCCCACGGCCTCTTCAAGCACCTTCGCGAAGTTCACGCGCGCTTTGTAGAGATGCTTGGCGCTGTGATAGAGATTTTGCGTGTCAATGAATACGCCCACACGCTGGGCTGGATGTTTGATAACTGCCATACATAGTTAGCAGGAGGCAGAAAGCAGTTAGCAGTATTATGCAAATACTTTCTTCTCCCAACTTGTTAAATTTATTAAAATTCTACGGCAAAGCCGTATCTGCAGTATAGCATTCCTGCCTACTGCTTCTGCTCACTGCTTACTACTTTTACTACTTCTTCAGTCCGAGTTTCTTAATAAGCGCGTTATAGCGACGCTTGTCGTTCGTCTCGAGATAACGGAGATGTGAGCGACGGTCGGCAACCATCTGGAGAAGTCCCCGGCGGGAATGGAAATCCTTTGGGTTCTTCTTGAGGTGCTTCGCGAGCTCGTCTATCTGCTTTGAGAGAAGCGCGACCTGCACATCTGGCGAGCCGGTGTCCGTGCCGTGCCGGGCGGTGCTTTTCATCACCGCCATCTTTTTCTTAGTGGTAAGCATGAGTCCCTCTACCCTACCACGCCTTCATGAAAAATGCAAGCCCCGCGCTTTCGCGCGGGACCGGTGACTAGCTGAGTGAAAAAACACGGGAGCCCGAGCTTACGCGGATGCTCTCGTCATTCGTATCGTCGATAGACCACTGCGGTCCGGAGTAGTAAGCGTAGACACGACGCTCGTCGATGTAGAAGATGTTCATAGAGCCGTCGGCGAGCAGTGGACCACTTTCGCCATTTCTCTGAGCATCTGTGAGCGCCGCGATTTGCCATGTCTCGATGTTGTGTTTTTCTGGGAGCTCGCCCTTGATCTGCCGATCAGAAGCGTCCCTCGCGAGATCAAAGTAACGAAGCTTTACGGCGTCAGCACTTTCAACTACCGGCATTTCGTTATAGTAGAACCCACTACCTAGTCCTTCTCTGACGCAACTGCTTTTCTCGTCACAGAAGAACTCATTCGGATCGAACCGCTTCGTGAGCGGACCGACTGAAATTTCTCCTCGGAAAAGCAAACAAGGCTTCTTCAAGACTGCCTTGCAGTCTGCTTTCAGGAATTCGACGAAGCGTGTCCGAGCCGAACGGTCGTTTATGGGGAGAAGGATCTGCCTTAAAGAAACTCCTTCTTTCCCCAACACGCGAATTAACTTCGCGGCTGTGTCGAGAGAATCGCTCATTACTTCGAGGGATGCGATGTTGGACATCGGGTGCCTCCAAAAGAACTCAGCTATCCTGAAAGCGGGAAATCCGCGTTCATTAGCCGAAATGAATTGTACTAAAGATTACGGAAATTGCAAATCAATAATGTGCGCACTTCCCTGCTATACTTTCAGTATGAAAGCCGAGGATGCGAAACGACAATTTTTGGAGTACATCGAGATAGAGCGCGGGCGCGCGGTGAAGACCATTGAGAATTATGACCGGTATCTCTCGCGCTACTTCGCGCAAATGAAGATAAAGAGCGTGAATGATATTAGCGAGCAGAATGTCCGCGACTTCCGCCTCTGGCTCAACCGCCAGAGGGGCACAGGAAGCGATTCGATGAAACGCCGGACGCAGAATTATTATATGATTGCGCTCCGCGCGTTCCTGAAGTTTCTGCGCAAGCGCGATATTGACGCTATCTCGCCCGAGAAAATAGAGCTTGCGAAGCTTCCCGAGCGCCAGTTGGACCTTATCACCTCTGTAGAATTGGAACGACTCATGCAAGCACCACGCGATGCATTTGAAAAAGAAAAAGACCCCGACAAAGCGCGGTCGTATCTGCGGGACCGCGCCATTCTTGAATTATTGTTCTCCACGGGCTTGCGCGTCTCCGAACTCTGCGCGCTCAATGCCGATATTGACCTCTCGCGCGACGAGCTCTCGGTGCGCGGCAAGGGCGAGAAGGTCCGCGTCGTCTTCCTCTCCCCCACTGCCAA
>CAYHMS010000006.1:0-4757 GCA_964357805.1 uncultured Candidatus Saccharibacteria bacterium
TTGATGCCCGTGAATTGCACCGGCTCCAGCGCGACGACGTAATTGTATGTCCCATATTTCTTCTCCTTTGAACCGAAGCCGTCCATATCCATCACAATTTGCACCTCCGGTAAAGGCCGTATTTCTTTGTAATTAGTTACCATATCTTGCGTGAAGCGATGCACGATAAGGATTTTGGGCGGCAGATGGTTGTCGCGCACGAGCCCGGCGAGATACTCGGCGGCATAATTTATGTCAGCAGCGTCAAAAGCGCCGATGACTGTGCCGGGTCGGCGACCGGTTTTCATTGAGAACTCCGGGTCAATGGCGAGATGGACCTGCGGCATCTTCAGATATTTTTCAAGGAGCGGGAGCTCGTGCTGGAGCGTGCTTTGCCCCACCTGCACATCAAGAAATACGATACCTTGTATCCGACCCGCGAGCTCGAGCGCGTGCTCGATTTGGTCGTCCGGCATTCGGAGAATATATTTTCCTTCTTTGCCCGCGCCAGCCTGCGCCACGACCGCGATGTAGTGGATAGCCGGCACCGTAGGCGTTGATGGGTCGGCGGCGGCCCAGAGCGCGGTTGTGCTCGCGAGCATCGCGAGCATGTGGTCAGTCGGATATTCGCCGAGCACGCCCATCCCCTTAGAATAGAAGTTCCCGTAGTACGCGACAATGCGCTTGAACGGCAGGAGCGCGCCCGCGTTTGGGTATACGGTTGGGACCGGCCAGAGCGAAGGAGTAGTTGTAGAGGTGATACTGACTGACGTTGTCGCAGTTGAGGTTGTCTCCGTAGTACTGCTTACATGCGCAAGCGCGAGAAGCCGCGCGTTGTAATCAGCTACGTCAAGCTCCGGCAATGGAATGAAACGTTCGGCAATCTCCGAGCGATATTCGCTTGACGCAAAAGGGGAAAAACCGAACACATAGACGAGCGCAAATACGACAACACCGGCCCCCGCCACTCGTACCTTGGTAGTCATGTCAAGGGCTATTCTAGCTGAAACGAAAGCGAAACGCTAAATGATGTTTTGCTTTCAAAACTTGGATTCCCTAAAAACAGTTATGACTGCCGCTAGAGAACTGTTTAGGTCAAAGTTGAAGGACTGCGGCCCCGTCGGCATAATAGGCGCAAAATTACATGCGCTACCATCCCAACTGCCACCTTGTTTTGTGCATTCTTCAGCGCCATGGTCAACTCCGATATCTTGCATAGTTGAATCGCGGAAATTACATGCGCTACCATCCCAACTGCCGCCTTGTTTTGTGCATTCTTCAGCGCCATGGTCAATGCCGGGCGGGGGTCCAGTTTGATACCCCGTCCCCCCGCTGGGAGGCGCAAATCCTTGGCACGCCTCTGGATTCGCCATGCAGTACGCTTGGCATTCCTCTTCTGAACTGCATCCGCCGGGGCCGCGGTATTCACCTGGAGGAAGCCCTCTCGGCGCACCACCCGATTGGTCAGAGGGGAAATTACAGATTGTACCGTCCCAACTGCCGCCTTGATTACCGCATTCTTTAACCCCAAAATCACACCTTGTTCCGTTCCAGTCGCCTCCATATTTGCTGCATTCTTCGGCAGTGCTGACATTGGGAGTCCCGCTAGGACCTGAACGCATATCTCCTTCGCCGAGCATCCCATTATCCTTAGCGAAGTTGACGCAAATTTCCTGATTTTCCGAATTGCCGCAGAAGGCCTCGCAGGCATCCTTGCCCGTGCAACCGCCCGGACCCTTTCCTCCCGTCCTTTTCGCCATTTCGGCATCTTTCTCGCTCATAAAGCCGGCCGCGACGGCGAAGCTTATGCATTCATCCGTGTGCGCAGGCTCGCCGCAATACGCGTCGCATGCCTCTTTGCCTTTGCACGCGGGCGGCTTGACGCCTTTTTTGAGAGCCGTCAGCATCTTCTCTGAATTTTGCGCTTCTTCCTCCGTCATAAAGCCGGCGGCCTGCGCGAATGTCATGCACGCTTCCATATTATCGGGTTCTGAACAGTACGCATCGCAGGCGTCTCTGCCCCTGCAAGGGGGAGGTATTGCCCCGTTGTTTATCGCGATGAGCATCTTCTTCGCATCTTCCAATTCCTTCCCTTCCAAAAATCCGGACGCTTCGCCGAATGTGATGCACTCTTTCATATTGCTCGGGTCTTCGCAGTATGCGTCGCATGCTTTCTTGCCTCCGCATGCGGGCGGCTTGACGCCCCTCGCGATGGCCGCCTGCACCTGTTTCGCTTCGGCTAATTCTTCCGGCGGCAAGATGCCGGATTTCTCAGCGAATGCGATGCATGCGTCTATGTGATTTATGTCGTCGCAATAGGTCTGACAAGAGTCCTTGCCGGTACATCCGCCCGGACCTTTCCCTCCGGCTTCCATAAATTTCTTGGCAATGACAATCTCGTCCTCCGACATCAGATTGTTCTCTTCGGCGAAGGAAAGGCACGCTTCGAGATTGTCGGCATCGTCGCAATACACTTTGCACGCGTCCCTATCTTCACAGCCCCCCAATTCGGCTACGGGATATTGTATGACATCATCCGCCGTTTGCGCGAACGCTCCGTTCGCAATTATCGTCGCCGACACGAGCAGGCCGAATCCCAGAATGCTCGCAGAGAGAAGTTTGGTTTTCATATAGTTAGTCAAAAGGATTGGTTTTCACCGAAGTAAACGGATTGGTCTTGCTCGTGGGATTAATGTCCGGTTTGTCGGTCAAGGGGTTCGTTTCAATGGACGGCAACACGCCCTGTGTGGCGGCATCGGCAGCCGACTGTATATCGGGCACGAACGACTTCTTATTTTTTACATAATAATATCCGAACGCCACGCCAAGCACGACGACTATCAAAACAGAAATTGTTATTACTTTTTGTCTGCCCATATTCATAGAATTCATAGACCTATAGTATCAAGCCAGGGAGGAAGTGGGCAGAGGGCTGTGCATAGCAATGAAAAGCCGCCTAACGTCAGGCGGCTCCATTGCCCTGCGAATTCTTCGCTTTGATTCTGGCGAAGAGGAAGTTCTGGAGGAGGTCATATGCTTCTTTCTCCCGTTCCTTCGTAACGCTCTTCACGCCGTCCGGAACTGCATGGTACCTCTCCAGAATTGTCACGAGGCGCTTTTCCGCAGAAACAACGGCAATTTTCGAGCGTCTATTGAACCACGAGTAGAAAAGAAAATAATGACGCCCCTCCACTAAACCAAGATCTACTGCGACGCCGCCCGAGATAATAGAAAGGACATCATCGGGATGCAGCTTGGTGCGGGTATACACCCGCCCGCGTCCATGACCGGTAAGTTCCATTGAAGCCCCCGAAATGAGTGAACCCGAACAGAAGTTTGCCACAAAATCTTAAAAAAGTCGAGATGTCTGATTTAATCCTTTTTCGTATCAGCCCAGAGGGAGAGTGTGGCGAGCGCGGCGAAGACGGCGACTCGGTTCGATGTTGGAACCCTATTGAATAGGGATAGATTTTGATAATAACCCGCCAAACGCTCTGATTTGTGTGTTGCGACTTCCAGTGGTTTTTAAACTGAGGGTTCCATATTTTTCCTCAAGTGTATATTTCCAGCCAAAAGATTTTAGTAGACACTTATCGTGTGCCATGAAGTCTTTCATTAGTCTATCGTTTAACTTTATTTTTTTGAATGTGCTCGGATTATAAATAACGACTTCCTTTGCACTACTCATTCCTTCGTCCAGTTCCCAATGAGCTATTGCATTTCTTAACTTTTGAACGAATCGTAAAGAATTTATAACTTCCGGATAGTTTTTTAATCTTTTGAAATATGAGATTTGCTGGTAGAGTGAGATTTTTCTATCAAAACTAAAATGAGATGTGTTTATGATGCTCCAATAAAAAATAGCTGCCTGTTTGTTGGATTTAGGGAAAAAATATGTTCTAAGTCTCCAACCCAAAGCTCCTTCTATTACAGTAGCGTCCGAAATTATAGTGCCTCTATACCAATTTAGTTTTCCCCTGATTATTTTTTTGTCTTCAGTCATGTTTTGGTGTCATTAGCTGCCGGTCAGGGATTCGGACCCCAATATTCTCCTTCAAAGGGAGACGTCCTACCATTAGACGAACCGGCAAATATCACAACCGTAATCTATCATAAATGAAGCTTCAAAGGATGCTGTCCTACTACGAGGAGCGAAGTGAAAATGAATGCGTCCGCGCATTTAATTTTCCACCGAGCGACGAAAGAGAAAGCCCGAAGGGCTTACCATTAGACGATCCCCCAGCTGTGGGCACGAGCTTTTTTATGTTAACCCATTTTCACTTTTAAGCGAATCTCTACTATCCAAGACTTGGTGCTATAGCGTCAAGTTGTGGATACCCGCGAACATACGAACTTATTCTGGGAATAACTCCAAGACGGCGAGTTCGAGCGGGAGCGCGGGAATGGGCGCGTAGCGGATGCGCTCGGCGGCAGTGAGGAACGCGAGCATCGTTGCGTGCGTGATGTAGGACCTCCGAGGTCCTACATCACTTGTAGCGAACTTTTCGAGGGAGGAGAATTCGTCGGCGCCGAGCTCACTTTGGAGCGAGGCGCGGAGCTCGGGCGCGTAGCGAATAAGAAGCGTGGCGCGCAGTGCTTCGAGCACGAGTTCCAAGAAGAGCTTCATATCCGCGCTGGCTTTCGCCGCTTTCTCGATGGCTTCAAGCGCCTTGCCGCGCTCGCCTGCGGCGAGCGCGGCTATGAGCGCATGCACCTGTTCGCGGCGCGGCGCGCCAGTTGCCGCCTCCACCGCCTCGCGCGAAAGCGATTTCCCTTCT
>CAYHMS010000006.1:4857-28729 GCA_964357805.1 uncultured Candidatus Saccharibacteria bacterium
GCGCGGCGCGCCAGTTGCCGCCTCCACCGCCTCGCGCGAAAGCGATTTCCCTTCTGTCCCCGCAAACACCTTCTGCAAGACCGAGAGCGCGTCGCGATACGAGCCCTCCGCGAGGAACGCGATAAGCTCGGCGGCATCGGATGCGAGCGTGTATCCCTCCTTCTTCGCGACCGCCATCGTCATCTTTGCGTTCTGGTCGCGCGTCGGCTTCTTGAATTCAAATACCTGACAGCGCGATTGTACTGTTTCTGGGACTTTTTCAAGTTCAGTTGTCGCGAGGATGAAGACGGCGTGCGCAGGCGGCTCTTCGAGCGTCTTCAAAAAAGCATTCCACGCGCTCTTGGAGAGCATGTGCGCTTCGTCCAGGATGTAGACCTTGTAGGGCGAAGCGAACGGCAACGTATACACACCCTCGGTCAGCGCGCGAATATCTTCGACGCTGTTATTGCTCGCGGCGTCCACCTCGTAGAGGTCGTGCTCGGTACAGCCGATGGCGCTCGCGAAGATGCGCGCGACGCTGGTCTTCCCAAGTCCGCGCGTGCCGGCGAAGAGGTACGCGTGGCCGATCTTCTTCGCCTTCGCCGCCTCTTCCAAGGGCTTGGTCACCTGCTCCTGTCCCACGACGTCCGAAAACTTGTCGGGGCGATACGTACGATAGAGAGACTGGTGCGCCATAGCACTAGTATATAGGCGCTAGGCTCTAGGCACTAGCTGTATACTTGCTTCAAGTTCGGATGCGTTTTTTGCTTCCATAAGTTTCGCGCGGAGTTCGGCTGCGCCGGGGAAACCAGAAATGAATGCCTTGATGTGCTTTTTCAATATGGCGAAATTTTTCGGCGGAGAGAGCTTTTCAAAGCCGTGCGCGAGTTCAATGAGGGCATCTAGTTTTTCTTGTAAGCCGATTGTTTCCAGTTGGCGGTTTGTGAATATCCACGGATTGCCGAACAGTGCGCGGCCGAACATCACGCCATCGCATCCTGATTCGCTTGCTTTTGCCCGCGCATCTTCCAAGTTTTGCACATCGCCATTGCCGATGAGTAAAACATCCGGATTGATACGATTGCGTATCTCCACCGCTTTTTTCATCAACTCCCAATCGGCGGGCACGAGCGAGAGCTCCTTGCGCGTGCGCAAATGGAGCGTGATGGCGGCGGGTTCTGCTTGGAGGAGTGCGGTAAGCCACTCGTCGAGCGATTCTTTGGTATAGCCAATACGGGTCTTCACCGACACGGGCAGATTGCTCGCTTCCTTTGCCGCGCGGATAAGTTCTGTCGCGAGCTTCGGGTCCTTCACGAGCGCGGCACCCGCGCCCTGCTTCTCAATAGCGCGGTCGGGGCATCCCATATTGAGGTCCACGCCGTCAAAACTCAATTTCGAGACGAGTTTTGTCGCATACGCGACCATCTCGGGCTTGCTAGAAAAAATTTGAGCGACAATGGGCCGCTGGTCTTCAGTAAACTGCAAATCACGCAAAAGCAGATTGGTGTTTGCAAGAGCCGGCAGAGCGAAAAAATCATGTTGAATCGGCCTAGCGGCCTGAGCGCTTGATTTTTCCGTTCTGTCGGCGACTGCTAGTGTGTGATACAGACCGTCTGCCGAGACGAATTCTGTCCAGAAGACGTCGGGCTTGCCTCGTTTCGCGACGAGAGCGCGGAAGGCGACGTCGGTCACATCCGCCATCGGCGCCATCACGAAAAACGGCTTAGGTAAGGTATCCCAGAATGACATATCTAAACCTTATCACTTCTTTTTTAAATACACTTTACCGTTAAAGCGCAGGTCGACGTATTCGAGTGAACCGTCTGCAAGATTGAGATTGTCGCGCGCGGAAACAAGCGCGGTGAAAGCGTTTTGCTCATTTCCGAGCACGTAGGTGATGCGCGTGCCGCTCGTGAGGTAATCGTCAACTTCGTCATCGCGCAGGACAACCTTCATAACCGGCGAGCCGAACGTATCAAGCTGTCGCGCGAAATCAAGCGCGGCAGGAAGTTTGTTAGCATGAAGAATTGTCGCGAGAAGCGGTTCCAAAGTCTCACTTTCAAGCGGCGCATATACTCTGAAGTTATTGATGGTTGTAGTCGTTGCCGCAGCCGTCGCATAGATAAGACCGCTTGCGTCAAAGACGTAACAATACTCGTCCACGCCGGGGCCCGATGGCGAGAGACCGCACCAACGCGCGATCGGGGCGCGGTCGTTCGTTTTGATAGAAATGCTGGTCAGGCCATTTCTAAATATAGAGACGGCCGCAATGTCCGAATGCGCGGCGATGATATCGGCACGAATGCGCGATGCGGGGAAAAAGAAAATCGAGTCGCGCGGAATGATGCCGAAGTACGTCCCCTGTATCGCCGCGTGCGCGATATCTGCGAACGATTTATCTGCACCAAATATCTGAATATGCGAAATGCGCGTGCCGTTCTGCCAGAGCTCGTAGATGATGCCCGCGGAGAGCAAGAAAATGAGGAGAGAGAGCGCGATGAGTGCGCGGCGGCGGCGGGTACGCCGCCGCTCCGCTATGCCCTGCCTGCCGGCAGGCAGGCGCGCGCTACCGTGCGGGGCCGATGACCTTCTTTCCAACATACTGCGATAAGGCCTCGGGCACGTTAATGGTGCCGTCCTGCTGTTGGTAGTTCTCAACAATGGAAACCAGAATGCGCGGCGTCGGGATCGCCGTCGAATTTAGAGAATGCGGGAAGCGCATATTCCCTTCGGCATCGCGATACCGAATATTGAGCCGGCGCGTCTGGAAATCGTGGAAATAGGATGCTGAACTTATTTCCCGATATTTGTTTTCTCCCGGCACCCAAAGCTCAATATCATATTTCTTCACCTGTCCGAGGCCAAGATCGCCGCTGCAGTTCACGACCGTGTGATACGGGATCTTCAAGAGCTCAATGAACTCCTCGGTGTTGCGATTCAGCCATTCGTGCATGCGCACCGATTCATCGTGCTCCGCTTTACAGAGAATCACCTGTTCCCATTTGAAAAACTCATGCACGCGGATGAGGCCGCGCACGTCCTTGCCGTGCGCGCCCGCCTCCCTGCGGAAACAGGGCGAGAACGCGAGAAACTTTACCGGGAACGTGCTCATGTCCAAAATTTCGTCCATGTAGTAGCCCATCGTCGCCACCTCGGCGGTGCCCGCAAGATATTCGCCGTCCTGCGTCTTGTACAAGTCCTCTTCGCCCTGCGGCACATAGCCGGTGCCCATAAACGGTTCGCGGCGCACTAAGCTTGGCACGCTCATGAGCGTCATCCCTTTTGCGGAAAAATGTTTGAGCGCCAACTGCCAGACGGCGTTTGCGAGCAGTACGCCATCACCTTTGAGGAAGTATCCGCGGAATCCCGCCACTTTTGCACCGCGTTCAAAGTCGACAATATCAAGTGCGGTCATAAGAGCGATGTGGTCCTTTGGTTGGAAGACGAAAGTTGCCGGTTCGCCCCATTTCTTCACTTCAAGATTTTCAGTGTCGCCCGCGCCATCGGGCACCGACATATCCGGAATGTTCGGCACAGTGAGCATCAACTTCTGCCATTCAACCATCACTTCCTTCAACTTCTCCTCGCTCTCGGCCATACCGGCCTTCAGATGTTGCATCTGTTCAATAACCTTCTCGCGCTCCTTGTCCTTCAGAATTTGAATCTCATTACTGCGCCGGTTCTGCTCTGCCTTCTTCGCATCAAGCTCTTGCCGAATCTGTTTTCGCTCGTCATCCACCGCAATCAGCTTGTCGATATCAACTTCAATATGCTTCTTCGCCGCACCGGCTTTAATAAGCTCTATGTTCTCCCGAATAAAATGTATGTCAAGCATGTGTTGAATAGTATACCAAATTTAAAAATGAAGAAGCCCCGACCAACGAGAGCGGGGCTCTTCGGTCGGGGCTAACTTGTTACCAATCACTGCCATGATCTTTTCGAGTGGAGTGCCGGCGAAGGACTTCTGTGGCTTTGGCAAGCTTTTCCTTCCGTTTCTGTTTTGCGCGACGTTGAAGTCGGATTTTCTTCTCGGCCATAGTTTCAAGAATATGGTGCTTGATCCGGTTTTCAACAACCGCATCTTCCTTAAATTTGACTGATTCCCCGCCGCTCTGACGCACATTAGAACGACGTACTGCTCCGTTAACTATTGCCATGATGGAACCTCCTCTTGTCTGAATGAGAAGCTACATCATGATTTGCGTTATTGCAAGCCGACATCCACGCTTTGTGCCGACCGGTACATGTCATTGATAGTGCACCATCCACGATAAGGGACGACCGCACCTTATTGTGGATACCTGAATATTATTCAGAATATGCAGAGTGTCTCGGGATATACTGAACGCATGGAAGAGATACGGGAACTGGAAAGAAGTGAGTGGCCGGCGCAACTGCTGGAGATACCCCAACCGCCGAAGCGGCTGTGGGTGCGGGGAGCGTTGCCGCCTGCGGGACACAAACTGCTCACAGTCGTGGGCTCGCGCGCGATGACGCGCTACGGGCAGGAAGCGTGCGAGAAATTGATTATCGGACTTGCGGGCTACCCTGTCTCTATCGTCAGCGGCCTCGCGCTCGGCGTGGACACGTGCGCGCACAAGGCGGCGCTCGCCGCTGGCCTTCATACACTGGTTGTGCCGGGTTCGGGACTCGACGATGATGTGCTCTATCCGAGGAGCAATCGCGCCTTTGCGAAAGAAATTTTGAAAGCGGGCGGAGGACTCATTTCCGAATATTCGCCTGAGACTATGTCGCGCGTACACTTCTTCCCCGAACGAAATCGCCTGATGGTGGGCATTGCCGATGCCGTGCTCGTCGTTGAAGCAGGCCCGAAGTCCGGCACGCTTATCACTGCGCGCCTCGCGAGCGAATACAATCGCGACTTGCTCTGCATTCCCCACCGCATCGGCGACCCGCACGCCTTCGGCCCGCATCTCTTCATCCGTCTTGGCGCCGCGCTCGTCTCCGACCCCCTCCACATCCTTGAAGCGCTCCACATACCGCCGCGCGAAGGCGCTTCAACGGGCGTTGCTCCGAGCGACCTTGAAGATGCAGAGCTTGTTATCTGGGATATGCTGGAGGAGCCGAAGACTCGCGACGAGATTCTTCGCGCCGCCTCCGGCGGCGCGGGCGAAATCTTAACAGCTCTCGTCGCCCTCGAGCTCCGCGGTCTCGTCAAAGAAGAATTCGGCGCGTGGCACAAAGTATAGTTCGACTACGCTCACCATAAATGAAAATCTATTCTTGGAATATGCTGTTCCGCAATAAGGAACAAGACCGCGCGTTTGAATTTATCGCCAAGAGCGACTTTGATATATTCTGTCTGCAAGAAGTCCCCGAAGCATTTCTGAAACGACTGCAAACACTCCCCTATTTCATCGATTCTCATTTTGACTTTATGGCGTACCGTTCTGATGTGGAGCGGCTCTTCAGACGCGGTACTGAACGCAACTTCGTCGTCACACTCTCCAAACATCCAATAACAGCACAAGGTGAAATACCTTTCCCCGACTACTGGCATCTGCTCCCCTTGCGCTCCCGTATTTTCGTCACCCTCATGTGGCCATTCTATTTTTCTAAAATTCAAAATCGCGGAGGTCTCTATGCTGATACAACGATAAACGGAACATCAGTGCGCGTCTTCAATCTTCATCTCATACTTGCGCACCCAGCGTGGCGCTTGAGAGAATTTGAAATGGCAATGGCTGAGCGCGATCCTTCCCGCCCGACGATTGTCTGTGGAGATTTCAACACGATTGAAAAACCGCATACAGCATTCTTGAATTGGATTCTTGGAGGAAGTATAAACGATGCTCTTCTCCATAAGCGCGAACGGACCAACATTGAGGAGCGTTTTGTTGAACATGAACTCGCCAATCCTCTCAATGGTACTGTCACGCACCAGCTCTCGCGCTCACAGCTGGACCACATCCTCGTCTCGCATTCGTTTACTATCAAAAACGCAGAAGTTCTCTCCGACCGCATCGGCTCCGACCATCATCCGATACGAGTGGAGATTGAGTGATACGCACTTGACCATATATAGGTATGCGCGCTATGAGTTAGAGCGTGAGCAAAAAATTACTTATCGTAGAATCGCCGACCAAAGCGCGCACCATCGGGCAGTATCTGGGCAAGGACTATACCGTCCTCGCTTCGGTCGGGCATGTGCGCGATTTGCCGAAATCGAACAAGGACGCCGTTGATATTGAAGGCGGCTTCGTACCGCGCTATGTCGTTCCCGCCGATAAGCGAGAAGTCATCGAGAAGATAGAGCGCGCCGCAGGAAAAGCCGATGAGGTCTACCTCGCGACCGACCCCGACCGCGAGGGCGAGGCGATTGCCTGGCATATTAAGGAGGTCGCAGGGCTGAAAAATCCTAAGCGCGTCGTCTTCCACGAAATAACGAAGAAGGCCATCGAAGAGGCGCTGGCGCATCCGCGCGCCATTGACGAGAATTTGCGCCGCGCGCAAGAAGCGCGGCGCGTCCTTGACCGCATCGTGGGCTATGACCTCTCCGGTCTGATTTGGAAAAAAGTGCGGTATGGCTTATCCGCAGGCCGCGTGCAGTCGCCGGCGCTCCGCATCCTCGCCGAGCGCGAGCGCGAGATACAGGCATTCATACCCGTTACCTATTTCGTACTCAACGCGCTTTTTCAAACAAGGTCGAACCTTAGCCCGAATTCTCAAAGTTCGACCTTGAATACAACCTGCACCGAGCAACCGGCGACAAAAGAAGAGGCGGAGCGGATTGTGAACGCTGGTAGGGGCGCGAAGTGGAGCGTCGCCGATGTGGGAGAAAAATCCGAGGAACGCAATCCGCGTCCGCCCTTCACCACTTCCACGCTCCAACAGACTGCTTCAACGCGACTCGGCTTCGCTCCCTCGCGCACGATGCGCGCGGCGCAAAAACTCTATGAAGCCGGCCATATCACCTATATGCGCACCGACTCGGTAAATCTCGCGAAAGAAGCGGTCGTAAAGATGGCGGGCGTTGTGGAGAAACAATTCGGCAAAGACTATCTTCAGGTGCGTGTCTATAAGACAACGAGCAAGAACGCGCAGGAAGCGCACGAGGCCATTCGCCCGACCGACCCTTCGCACGCACGCGCAGGCGCCACGCCGGACGAAATACAACTCTATGAACTTATTCGCACCCGCGCGCTCGCCTCGCAGATGTCCGCGGCAAAGATTATGCGCACGAATATCGCGGCAAAAGCGTACCCGCCTTCGTCTGACTCCGGCGAGGCAAGCATTCCGCTCTTTACCGCAAACGGTTCACGCATGCTCTTCCCCGGCTGGCTCGCGTTGGACACGGCGGCACGCGGCGAGGACGTGGAACTGCCTCATCTCGCCATCGGCGACGCACTCACGCTCCTCTCACTCTCTCATGAAGAAAAACAGACCGAACCGCCGAATCGTTACACCGAGGCGGGCCTCATCAAGGAGCTTGAGAAGCGCGGCATCGGCCGCCCCTCAACCTACGCTTCTATTATGAAGACCATCCAAGACCGCGGATATGTCGATAAGCTCGGGCGCGCGCTGAAGCCGACGGCGACCGGCATGGTCGTCTCGGGCTGGCTTGAAGAAAATTTTCCGACCTATGTGAGCGATACGTTTACCGCAGAAATGGAAAATGAGCTCGATGAGATTGCTCGAGGCGAGCGCGGTTATACCGAGACGCTCAAGGCATTTTATGGTCCGTTTGAGAAGGAGGTACGGGCGGGAGATAAACTCCCGAAGGCAACATCGCTTGGCGATGCAGGAGCAGAATTCCCGTGCTCACTCTGCGGGAGCGGAATGGAAAATAAGCTCGGACGCGGCGGCATCTTTATGAGTTGTAAAAAATATCCAGACTGTCTCGGCGCACGTATGGAGGACGGTACGGAGCTCAAAAACGACGAGCCAATCGGCAACGACCCAAAGACGGGCGCGCCAATTTATGTAAAAACCGGACGCTTCGGGCCGTACGTAGAAATGGAGCTTCCAGTATCCAGTATCCAGCATCCAACTACCAAGCGTGGGAAAGGCCGCCCCAAGAAATTAACAAAACGAGCAAGTGTTCCAACTGGCACAGATTTATCCAGAGTGACGCTCGTCGACGCGCTCAAATATCTCTCGCTCCCGCGCGAGCTAGGAGTACACCCCTCCACCGGCAAATCGGTGTTCTCTTCAACCGGACGCTTCGGCCCCTATGTCGGCAGTGACGGGGAGTTCCGCTCTCTCAAAGTCGCCGTGGGTGATCCGTACACCATCACGCTCGATGAGGCGCTCACGCTCCTTGCCGCTCCTAAGCAACCGCCGAAGGGCGTCGAAATAGTAAAAGAGCTCGGCAAACATCCGCGCACCAGCAAGTCGCTTGTGCTCTATAAATCAAAGCAGGGACTCTTCCTCAAAAAAGGCTTACGTCGCATCTACCTCCCCGACTCTGTCTCGCCCGACTCCCTCACTCCCCTCTCCGCCGCCGAATACCTAAAATAAAACACAGGTGTATAGTAGTCTCTTATGACGACCGTCAAGGAGATTATTGGCGAGATGGCGGGAGCGACGCCCGAGGACATCGCCTTCGTCGAGAAGGCGTACGAATGCTCAAAGTCGGCGCACGAGGGCAAGAAACGCTACTCGGGCGAACCGTATTTCGTACACCCCGCCGCGACCGCCAAGACACTCGCGGAATATGGCATGGACGCGACGACCATCGCCGCCGGGCTCTTGCACGATGCGGTTGAAGACGGTTGTATTTCGCGCGCAGAAGTAGAGAAGGAGTTCGGGAAAGAATTGCTCTTCATTGTTGACGGCGTGACCAAGCTCGGCACGCATAAGTATCACGGCGCGGAGCGCCACGCCGAATCGCTCCGCCGATTGCTCGTCGCCACCGCAAGCGACATCCGCGTGCTCATCGTGAAGCTCGCCGACCGCAAGCACAATATGCAGACCCTGGAATACGTGCCCGAGCACAAGCGCCGCCGCATCGCGCTCGAGACCCTGGAGATCTACGCTCCCATCGCCGACCGCCTTGGGATGGGAAAGATGAAGAGCGCGCTCGAGGACCTTGCCTTCCCGTTCGTGGACCCCGATGCCGCGGCGCACGCCGCCGAAGTGCGTAAGATGAAGACGCAAGAGACCGAAGATGGGCTTGCGAAGGTGCAGAAAGAGCTTCTCTCCGAACTCAAGAAAAAGGGCTTCGCGACGCTTCGGAGCGATATTCGGATGAAAGGGCTCTGGAGCTTGCATCAGAAGCTGAAGCGGAAGAACGATGACATCAGTTTGATACACGACATCGCCGCCCTGCGATTCATCGTGCCCACTATTGAGGATTGCTACACGACGCTCGGCACCATACACGCCATTTATAAGCCATTGCCGGGCGAGTTCAAGGATTATATCGCCTTCCCGAAACCCAACGGCTACCAATCGCTCCATACGACGGTCGTCACGCCCGAGGCGGGCATCGTCGAGATACAGATACGCACCGAGGAGATGCATCGGCGCGCGATGTTCGGTATCGCCTCGCATATGTCCTATAAGCAATTGGGAAAAAACATCGAGAAGCTAAAAAAAGACGTGCAAAAAAGCCGGTTCTCGGCGCTCTCCTTTTCCTGGGTTCGTTCGCTCATTCCCTCGCTGATGAAAATATCGAAGAAGGAGGGCGAGGCGAAAGGGGTCGCGAGCGTCCCGCCCTGGCTCGCCGAACTCGCCGAAGCACATACGAATATCGCCGGCTCCGAAGAATTCGTCGAGGGGCTGAAGGAGGACTTCTTCTCGCATCGCGTGTTCGTCTTCACCCCCAAAGGCGATGTCATCGACTTGCCTGCGGAATCAACGCCTATTGACTTCGCCTATGCGATACACAGCGACCTCGGCGACCATGTCCAGGGCGCGAAGGTGAATGGCAAACTCGTCTCCTTTGATACGACGCTCGGCAACGGCGAGGTCGTCGAGATACTGCGACGCGACTCCGCGCATCCTTCGCCGAAATGGCTTGACATCGCGCGCACCTCGCTCGCGCGGCGGCACATCCGCTCGGCGCTCGGTATGACCGAACCGACAAAACCATCCCGACGTCGTCACCTACATTCACATCACGCCAGCAAGAACAAAAGTTAAACCGTGAAGCCGCTAACCGAATAGAGTTCATCGTCGGAAGATTCTTCGGGCGCGGCGGGCGGAATGGGGTCACCTGAGAGCTGAGTGGTGTTGGGGAAAACACGCGAAGAAGTCAAAACTCCTCCGTCTGCCTGCTCGGCGACGAGCACGGCAACCAATTGCTGAAGGTCGTCGGGCGAAAAGAAATCAATGCGGAGACAACCGCCTTCGGCATTGGTCTCGATGATGACGCGCGTGCCCAAGGTCTCGGTCAGCGATTTCTCTATCTCAACCATCTCGGGCGATTTGCGATTTTTCTTGTGCACGCGCTCCTGCGCGATAGAACGCGCGATTTGTTCGGCGGTGCGGACCGATAGTCGTTTCAGAGTAATTTCTTTAAAGAGCGTCTCGCGCTCCAGGGGACGGTCGTTGAGCGACATAAGCGGCCGCGCATGACCCTCGCTGATTTCTCTGCCCACAATGGCGCTCTGCATATGCTCGGGTAAGGAAAGAAGACGGAGCGAGTTGGAGACATATTCGCGGCTCTTGCCTATCTTGGCCGCGCACTCGGCGTGCGAGATGCCGAATTCATCAATAAGCTTCTGAAGCGCCTTCGCCCGGTCAATCGCATTGAGGTCTTCCCGTTGCAGATTCTCAATGATGGCGAGTTCAAGCTTTGTGAGATTGTTATCGCCCTGGCGGATGACCACCGGTATCTGTGTGAGGCCCGCGAGACGACTCGCGCGCAGACGGCGCTCGCCCGCGATGAGCTCATACACGCTCTCCAAACCACCCTCCGGCTTCTCAACATCGGTGCGGCTGACGACCAAAGGCTGGAGCACGCCGTATTGGCGAATGCTCTCGGCGAGTGAAGCAAGACCCGTCTCGCTAAACTCCTTGCGTGGCTGGTATGGGTTCGGCAGTATTCGTTCGACATCAATCCAGAAGACCGAATCATATTTTGTCGGCACGTACGCCGCATCGTCTTTCATACAAAATATTTTAGCATATGTTATCGTGCATTCCAGCGCTGGAGTGGCGGAACCGGTATACGCGCAGGTCTCAAAAACCTGTCTCGCAAGAGTTGTGGGTTCGACTCCCACCTCCAGCACTTTTTATAACTTTCCCACTAGATTGAGACCGGGTTCAAGGGTGTCGTCGCCCGGTTCCCACGAGGCCGGGCAGACCTGGCCTTTGTGTGTCTCCACATACTGCGCCGCCTGCAATTTACGCAATGTTTCGGCACCCTTGCGGCCGATGGAGTTATCGTTTATCTCCATCGAGCGGAGCATGCCGGCCGGGTCAATAATGAAGGTGCCGCGGAGCGCGAGACCCTCATCCGGCGTGAGCACCGCTTCGCCTCCTTCAATCAAAACGCCAAAAGCGGAAGCGAGTTTGCCGGACGGGTCGGCCGCCATTGGATATGTAATTTCTTTAATCGCCGGCGAAGCGTCGTGCCATGCCTTGTGCGTAAAAACGGTGTCGGTTGAAACCGAAACAATCTCCGCGTTGAGCGCCTGGAACTTCGGATACAGTCTCGCAAGCTCTTCAAGCTCTGTCGGGCAAATGAAGGTGAAGTCGGCGGGATAAAAAACAATCACGCCCCACTTCCCGCGCAGTTTTGACAAACTCATCGTCTTGATGGCGCCCTGCTGGTAGACCTCGAACTCGAAATCAGGCACCGCTTCTCCCACCTTTACCTGCGAAGTGTAGTCGCGCACCGAGTCGTGGAACTCTCCGCAATGCTCGCAATAGTTGCTCTTGGTTTCTTTCATACAAATACAGGGTTAAGTTGTAAGCAATAAGGTTCAAGGGTAATCTTACACCTTATGCCTTACCCCTTACAACTGCTTTTCATCGCGGGACCGACCGCTTCGGGCAAATCTTCCCGCGCGGTTGAGGAGGCTCTAGCACGTAATGGCGAGATAATTTCCGTGGATTCGCGGCAAGTGTATCGCGGATTGGATATCGGCACCGAGAAGATATCAAAAGAAGAGATGCACGGCGTCCCTCACTACCTTATCGATATCCGCGACCCGAGTGAGACATACTCTGCGGGCGACTTTGTCGCGGATGCGACACGACTCATTGCAGAAATAACCGCGCGCGGGAAGCTGCCCATCCTTGTCGGCGGAACGCATTTCTACTTTGATGCCCTTCTCTCTGGTCTCCCGACCGGAATTGATGCGAATCCCGCGCTTCGTGAAGAACTTGAGGCACTCCCCTCTGAGGAACTATTCGCGCGAATTAGAGAACGGGACCCGAGGCGCGCGGCAGAACTTGACCCGCAGAACCGCCGGCGGCTCATCCGCGCGCTGGAAATCATTGAAGCAAAAGGGAAAGTTCCCGCGAGGTGTCACCTCACGGAAAAATATGAGGTTGAGTGGATTATTCTTGACCCGTCGAAGGACATTCTCCGCAAGCGCCTTGATGAACGTGAAAAAACAAAGTTTCCACGTGGATTAATTGAGGAAGTTCGTCGTGTGCGCGAGAAAGTCGGCGACGCCAGACTCAACGAGCTCGGGCTTGAATACAAAATTGTCGGTGAATACTTGCGGGGGGAGCGCGATGAGGCGTCGCTTCTCCCCACCCTCTCGGCAAAGCTCTGGCAGTACGCCCGCCGCCAAAAAGCGTGGCTCCGCAAGCTAGAAAGCGAGCGAACTATTGCGGCAACACCGTCGCTCCAGGGCAGAAACTGAATCCGAGATTCTTACCGGCATATATTTTATTCACCGATACTGGGACACTGAGTGTGTAGTTCAGCTTGCATAGATCGTCCGGGGTCAACCCCAAATGTTGTTCCAGATAGAGTTCCACCTGTGTGCGGGTTTCGCCGATAGGTTCTTGTAAAAGTTCGATAGTGAAGAATTGTGTCGCCGCTATATACATAATGAGATACGGCGGAGTGCTCGTGCCAACAGTCGCTTGGCTTACTGGATATCCGAGACTGTAATAACCTGCATTCACGGGATCACGATACGTGTCAGGGGACGTTAAGAAATTTTCGGCTAGGAGAGTACCTCCACTAATGGAAGACAAGTTCAATATTGGCTGAGAAGTTTCACCAGAAGTTACGGTCGGAGCAGAGTTCTGAGCAACGGGAAGACTGACCACACCCGACTGCACATTGCTCCCCGTGGAGCCTGCACTAAAAAAGAATTTCCAAAGGAATCCTACTCCCACAAGAAGCACAAGCGCCGCGATAGTAATAATGATTTTTTTCATATGGGTGCTCGGAGGTCATACTGTTGTGCGCAGGCTACTGCATTCGGGTTCCAGTATGTACCGTCGGGATTCCGACCGGTCCAAGGCTGATAACCGCGCTGACTGTAGAGTAGCAAGGCCGTTTGCATATTGCATTGGGCATCATTGCAGGAACTCGACGTACTGCATGGGCTTCGATGCAAGCCGGGAATCGACCAATTCCCTGGTCGTGTTGTGATCTGGAACGTGCCACACGCACCTGTGTTGCTGTTGGGAGTACTTGGATTCCCAGAGCTTTCGGTCATCGCTATACAAGACATGGTAGTCACTTGCGCACTACTCAGTGTCATATTGAGCGCCTGCGCTGCTTGTCGAATCGCACCGATACTGCACGCAGTGTTACCGTCCGCACACGGTCCGCGAGCTCTGCCTACTTGGGGTACTCCGACAGTCACTCCCGATGGTGCTGTCGCTTGACTAAGCCTTTGAAGTGCACCTTCCTGAATCAAACAAAACGGCTCGCCGCCCGAAGTGACAAGGTTCGACCACGTTCCCAATACCCCACCGCCGGTAGGATTCGGGGTGTTTGCGTTGTAGAGCACCGCCATAATCGCGTCCACAATGAGCCAACCCGCGAGCGCGATGACGATGCCGACAACTGTATTGGTAAGAATTTTTTTCGCCTCGCTTATGCCGCTCGCATTCACCGGATTCACCACATAAAGAAAGCCGGCATAGGCAATCATGAGTGGCGCGACAAAGACAATTGCGATTGTGATGGAGAAGCTGATAATGTTGTTAATAACAATCATCACCGCTCCCCAACCAAGTGCGCATCGTGGGTTCAGTACGTTCGGATCTATGATGGGTCCAAAAAACGGTATCGCCGCATGCGCGGCAAGAGGTAGCGCAAGAGAACCCGCAACGAGCAGGAGCGCGAATAAAGGTACGCGAGAACGCATAGCTACATCATACCGCGCTCCAAGCAACACGAGCATCGCTTTCCCCACTGCTTCTAGTCTGATATCGTTCTCATACGGGCCTATAGTTTAGCGGTAAAACAGCGGTCTCCAAAACCGCCGTCCCAGGTTCGAGTCCTGGTGGGCCCGCATCTATTGACAGGATTTGCATAGTGTGATATACAAGGAAACAGGACGGGCGCAGTTTAGGCTCGTTGTGCCCTTTCATTCTACCTGACCCAAGGAGGGATTATGCCATCTGTCAAAGTCTTTACGACCAGTTTCGACGGCGATCGCCGCGATGACGAGCAAAAGGCTAACGCCATTGCCGAAAACGTCAACGCAGCACTGAAGGAGAACCCTGACGCTAGCGTTCAGTGGTTGCAATCGAGCAACTCAAGTGCCTCATCAACAGGCAGTTCCTTCCTCGGTGCAGAGCACACGGCCGTCAAACACACAACGCTGACGGCAATCGTTTCAATTCCAGGATAACTGCTTCACCCCGCTTTACGACAATCCCGTCGCAAGGCGGGTTTTGTTTTTATATAACGATATTATGCGTCTCAAACATCTACTTCCACTTCAGTATCGTCTCCTCAATGGTGTTCCATCCCAGGCTTTGTCCTACAAAATAGACGCCTTGTGGATAACCTTGCCGAGCCGTCGCTATGGTGTATACTGAATCCTACCAGACCTGAACGGCATCCTTCGCGGGTGCCGTTCGCTGTTATATAGGTCAAATTTCCTATTTCTCCTCAAACTCTAGGTAGGTACGTAGATACTCAAAATCTAGAAACTGACTGCCTGCGAAACGTTTGATTTCTTTTGCAGTCCGTGGTCCACGCGCGAGAACTAAGACTTCTTTGCTGTTTTGTCGGAGATATTTCAGTGCTGGCAGAAAATCGCCGTCGCCTGAGAGCATAATTGCACGATCAAAAGAATCTTTTTCGGTCGTCATGGCCAATGTCATATCTACATCGCAATTCGCTTTGCGTATCGGGTTATCATTGGCATCATAGTACGTTTTAACAGGCTTCAGTATCAGTGTGTAGCCGAAACTTTCCAGTTTTTGATAAAAGCAAACACGATTGTAGTGGCGCGAGATAAGTTTAAGATCTGCTTCATTCATCTGGTCGCCTTCTACTTTGATGAGATTGGCGAGATATTTCTTCACATCTCCAACGGGAACCGTATTGTTAGTGAGATAGTCGAACGGAAAACGATGTATCTCGACACCACCAAAGTAATACATTTTAGACACACCGTATTTTCGTCCCAGATATTGATAGAGTTTTTTATAGTCGATACTCCAACCGAGTGACTCCTTGCCCCCGTAAAAGAGGTTCGAGGCATCAATAAAGGCAGAAGTTCTCATGCGTTGTATTGTACCAATCATTTTTTATACAGCAATGTTGTGCGTCTCAAACACCCCCTTCCACTTCAGAATGGTTCGTTCGATTGTGTTCCAGTCAATTCTCTTTAAGCCCGCCAATTTAGAAATTGTATACCGCTATGAGGCTTGTCGCGAGATGTGCTGGTAAATCGAAAGGAATGCGAAAAGAAGACTCGCGCAGAGCGGCCCGAAAAAAACTCCAACCGGTCCAAAGAATGCAAGACCGCCAAACACCGAGAGGAACACCACAAGAGGATGGAGCTGCATTCCCCTCCCTACCAGTCGAGGCCCCAAGAAATTGTCGATTAAACCGACTGCAATAACGCTCCACACCAAGAGTCCTATTGCCGGTGTCGTCGCGCCGATGATGAATAGATATAAGACTCCCGGCACAAGAATAAGCGAGGTACCGATACCGGGGATGAGGGCAGAAAACGCGGCTGCCACTCCCCACAGAACGCTATTCGGCACGCCGAAAAACATGAATCCGATTCCCGTGAGCACGCCTTGTACGAGCGCGATTATGAAGCTTCCTCGGATGATTGAGCGTATAGCGAGTGTGAGCCGCGTGAACACGACCTCATCGTCGGCATCCGCAAGCGGACTCGCCTCTATAATCGCTCGCTTGAGCGTGGCGCCGTCGCGAAGCAGATAATAGAGCGCAATCAAGAATATGAAGAGGCTCATAATAAATCGAGCGGCTCCGCCGAATACTCCGCCGAGATTCTGAATGAGCCACTGAAGACCGCTTTTTATATACTGGTCAATGGAGAGAGAAAGGTCTGCGGTGGACAGCGCGAGGCTCGGCACATATCGTGCCGCGACGTCGTTTACGTACTGAAACACTGTGTCGAGATACATTTTTCCGCTGCCGTCTGAAAGAGAGACATACAGGTGCTGTGCATCGCCCGCTATCTGCACGGTGATGAATGTGAGCGGCCCCAGAACGCACACTACCACAACCATCATTGTTACGAATGCCGCGAGTCCCGGCGAGCCGCTCATACGACGAAGAACGCCTCGATGGAGAGGGTGGAGCACCGTGGCGAATATTGCCGCGAGCACCAAAGCAATGAGGAACGGACGAAAGATAAAGAAGGCCACCACGGAAGAAACGGCAATCAAGGCAATGAGGAAATAAGATTGCAGTATCTTCGCATTCATATGGTTTACATTATCTCTTCGTCTCTTTGAAGAGGACGCGCTTACGGAGTGTCGGGTCAAATTTTGTGACTTCAATTTTACGTTCGACGGTCTTCTTATTCTTACGCGTCCAGATGATGTGGTTGGACTTCGTAGACTTCAGCCGGAGCAGGCGGTCTTGTGACATATTGAAAACTTACCAGAAGATGAACACTTACGCAACGACAGCTTCTCTTGCGCCCCTCGACTTCGCTCGGGATGAACGCTTCTTGGTCACCTCAAAATGCGGCTCGTCGTTCTTGATAGAGATTGTCACGGTTCCACCCTCCATCAATCCTTGCGCAACCATCAAAGACGCGAGTGGGGTGAGTATTTTGTCTTGTATCGTACGGCGGAGCGGACGCGCGCCATACTGCGGGTTGTATCCTTTGTCCGCAAGCCACGTGCGCACTTCCGGCTCTATTGCGAGCGCGATGCGCTTCTGCGAAAGGCGCTTCATCACGTCTTCAACTTGCGTATCAACGATTTTGGCGAGCGCCTCCTTCGCGAGCACATCGAAGATGACAATGTCATCGAGCCGATTGAGGAACTCGGGACGAAAGTGCTCCTTCAACGCATCCATGACGCGTGCTTTCGTTTCCTCGTAACGGGTCGCATCAGTCGCGTCCGCAATGCCGAAGCCGATATGCGCAAGCTTATCAATGAACTCCCCGCCAATGTTACTGGTAAGCACTATAATGGTATTCTTGAAATTGACCTTGCGTCCCTTAGAGTCGGTCAAGTGCCCGGAGTCGAGTACTTGGAGCAAAATATTAAACACTTCCGGATGCGCCTTCTCTATCTCGTCGAAGAGCACCACCGCGTACGGACGATGCCGGATGCGTTCAGTGAGCGTTCCTGCCTCCTCGTAACCGACATAGCCCGGCGGCGCGCCGATGAGCTTCGCGACCGAATGTCTCTCCATAAATTCGCTCATATCCACGCGCACCAAGGCGTCAGTGTCATTAAACATAAACTCCGCGAGCTTTTTCGAAAGTTCGGTCTTCCCCACACCCGTTGGACCGAGGAAGAGGAACGAGCCTATCGGGCGATTCGGGTCGCTGATGCCCACCCGGGAGCGCTTCACGGCATCCGTGACCTTCTTGACCGCGATATCTTGGCCGATGATGCTTGCCTTGAGTGACTCTTCCATACGGGCAAGTTTCGCCGCCTCTTCTTCAAGCATGCGAGAGACGGGAATGCCGGTCCAACGAGAAACAACACCGGCAATATCTTGTTCGGCGACTTCTTCATTCAACACGCGCCGCGACTTCTGGAGTGTCTTCAGGCGCTTCAACTTCGTTTCCAAGTCCTTCTGCAGATGAGGTATTTTGCCGTAGCGAATTTCCGCGACCGTGCCGAGGTCGGCAGCAGTCTCAGCATTGTCCGCTTGTATCTTCAGCGATTCCAACTCGGTTTTGGCGGCACGAATGCCGATGAGCACTTCTTTCTCGTTCTTCCATTTGAGTTCGAGCTCGCTCGTTTTCTCCTTCAAGTCCGCGACGTCCTTATCAATGACCTTGATGCGTTCCTTAATCTCTTTTCCACCGGAGGCGGAACCGCCTTCGGTTGAGGCGAGGTCCTTCTGTAATGCTTGTTTTTCGATCTCAAGACGGCGAATTTTGCGATCAGTCTCTTCAAGAAGCGGCGGCTTATTCTCCAGAGCGATGCGGAGCCCCGATGCGGCCTCGTCAATGAGGTCGATGGCCTTGTCCGGCAAGAATCGGTCGCTGATATAACGCGAAGAGAGTTCAACGGCGGCGACGATGGCACCGTCGGTGATGCGCACGCCGTGGAAGAGTTCATACTTATCGCGCAGTCCGCGAAGAATGGCGACGCCGTCTTCGACTGAAGGCTCTTGTACAAAAACGGATTGAAAGCGGCGCGTGAGCGCAGCGTCTTTTTCTATATATTTTTGATATTCCTTCAGCGTCGTCGCACCGATGACGCGGAGCTCGCCGCGTGAGAGCGCGGGCTTCAACATATTCGACGCGTCCAAGGAGCCCTCGGCGCCGCCAGCGCCCACGAGCGTGTGGAGCTCGTCCACGAAGAGAATGACCTTCCCTTCCGCGCGTTCAACTTCTTTCATCACATTCTTCATTCGCTCTTCAAATTCGCCGCGATACTTCGTGCCGGCAATGATAAGCCCAAGGTCAAGCGAAAGAAGTTCCTTGCCCTTCAGAGACTCGGGGACTTCGCCAGTCGCCATGCGTGCGGCGAGCCCTTCGGCGATAGCGGTCTTCCCCACGCCCGCTTCGCCGATGAGGACCGGATTGTTCTTGGTGCGACGCGCGAGAATCTGAATGACCCGATTGATCTCACTGTCGCGGCCGATGACCGGGTCGAGTTTATTTTCGGCGGCGAGCTTAGTGAGATTACGCGCGTACTTCGCGAGCGCGCGGAAGCGTTTCGGTTCCGCTCCCTGACCGTCCTTTGAGGAGCTCTTAAGCTCTTTGAGGATAGCGAGCGCCGCATCGCGTCCTATTGAGAAACGCGCGAGAATGTCATTCGCTGGACCGGGATGTTCAAGGACTGCGAGGAAGAGATGTTCGGTGCCGACGAACGTATCGTTCATCCTCGCCGCTATCTTCCCAGACGCTTCGAGCGCTTGTGCGAGGTCCGGCGTGAGATAGATTTGATACGAGGGTGAGAGCACCGAAGCGCTCTCGGGCGCTTCCAAGTGCTCAAGCACGGCATCGGCGAGCATGATGGTATCAACCTCCATGCGATCGAGCATTGAGAATACGAGCGACTCCTCCTGGAGCACGAGCGCGGCGAGCAAATGGAGCGGCGAGACATGATTCTGTCCGCGCTCTATCGCGAGCTCGTGCGCGCGCCGCACGGCTTCTTTTGCTCTGGTAGTGAAATTATTGAATGGGGGCATACAGACTATGCATATGATCACCGAGGCACTGTTGCAGTCGTCGAGGTCGCGGTAAGAAGCGCGGTTATCGTATCTGCGCTGATAAGGAAACCCGGCGTCGCTCCGGCATCGATGCCGATAAGATTGCCTGAAAGATCGACAACGGCGCTCCCTGCTCCTATGTCCGGCAATGTGGTATGAATGCCGTTCTTGTTTACGCGCGCGACAATACCGGTCGCAGCAGAACCGTCAACACTTATAGCGAGGGCTGTTTGTCCAAGTTTTAGATCGCTCGCCGCGACCAATACCGGCGAAGTCATCTTTGGCAGTACGGCATTATCCGCGAAGCCGTAAATCGAAATGCCATTTCCTTCATGCGCGAGCGATGCGGCAATGTACGAACCATTTTGAAATTCAATGAGTACTTCTTTCGGAAGAGCATCACGCGCGGCGGTTGCAATGGCGCGTGATTTAGAAAGATAGGTGCCAACGGTAATAGCAGGTGTCGAAGTGCCGGTCTCCGCAGCATACAAAAGGACCGCACGAGCTGCATTCACTCCGAGCGCGGCGGTAACGAGATCTTGATTCGAAGGCGCGGGTGCTTGAATAATCGCTGCGGGCGCTGCGGTCGCGATCGTCTCAATGGTGCGCTCGACGACGCGATTCACCGTTTGGGTAACAAAGGGCGGCGCCTTATCGAGTAGCGAGACCGTCAGGATACCAGTCGCGATCGAGGTCACGAAGTTCACAAGGATCGTAAGCAGTATGAGCTGAGATTTGGAGAGTTCCTCTATGTTCATATGACTATAATGCTACCCTTGATTGCTCTTGTCAACAAATGCAACAGCCTTCGTAAGAGCTTTCGCAAAGCGGGCTAATTCGCCCGAATGGATGTCCGGTCCCCAGGAGACGCGAAGGGTCGCATGGGCGCGTTCTTTGTCGCCAGTCAGAGCAAAAACGACACGCGAACCCGTCCGCGAATCCGTCTCGCAGGCGCTCCGCGTGGAAACGGCGAAGCCCTCTTCATCGAGGAGCGCGACGAGATAGTCGGTGTCGCGCCCCGGAAGCGAAATATTAAGAATATGCGGAGCTTGATGTTTGCCTTCGTTAACAAGCAAGTTTGGAATTGTGCTTATCGCTTTAATGAGTTCTGAACGCGCACGCTCCGCAAGCGCGCAAAATGCCTCGCGATTAAGCGCGGCGGCGCGGAGCACCGCCGCGAAACGCTTCGCCAATTCCGGCGCCTCGCTCCCGCTCCGTAGCCCTCGTTCCTGACCGCCACCCTTATAGAGAGGGGCAATGGGAATCGTACGGTGCGCGATGAGTGCGCCGATACCCCGCACACCGACCTTCGACCCATCGAGTGTGAGCAGGTCTGCACTGAAATGTGCGCGCGTCATCTTCTCAGTCAACGATGCCTGACTCGCGTCCACATGCAAAAAACAAGGTTCAACCTTGTAACAAGGTTGAACCTTGTTTTTTTCGTGCAACACATGCGCCACTTCGCGCGTGTTCCAGATAATTCCCGTCTCTCCGCAGACGGCGTCCATTGATACGAACATCGTCTCGGGTCGAAGCATCTTTGCAAGTGCCTCAATATCAACTCTCGTATCGCGTATGGGTAATGCTTCAACTTTGACCCCGCGCTCGCTGGCCAGCTTCATATTCTCTACCACCGAAGCATGCGCGCTCGGCAGATAGAGAACATGGTCTCCTCTTTTAGTGACGCCAAGAATCGCAAGCGCATTACTCTCCGTCGCCCCGCTTGTAAATATCACGTCGTCCGTTTGCACTTCCAGAAGCCGTGCGATGTCTGTCCGCGCGTCCTCAAGCATCTGCTTCGCCTGCCTCCCCTCCTCGTGCGGCGACGACGGATTCCCCGCTGCCCCTGCGGCATAATCAAGATAGGTTCTTTTCTTCTTCCAAAACATACGCCAAGTTTACACAATAAATTGCATTCAGGCTATTTTTGTGATGAAATAGAGTCACTATGGCGCGGGTAGCACGACCGCCCGTCATCGCGGTGATGGGCCATATAGACCATGGAAAGTCATCGCTTTTGGATTACATCCGGAAGGCGAGTGTTGTCGCGGGCGAAGCGGGCGGTATTACTCAGCACGTCGCCGCGTATATCGCGCTCCACAATGACCGTCCTGTCACCTTCTTGGATACTCCCGGTCATGAAGCGTTTAAGGCGCTGCGCACGCGAGGCGCGGCGGCAGCAGACATCGCTATCCTCGTCGTCGCAGCTGACGAGGGTGTGATGCCACAAACGCTTGACGCGCTTGCTGCCATTAAAGAAGCGAATATCCCGTTCATTGTCGCGCTCACGAAGATTGATAAGAACAACGCGGACATTGAGCATACAAAGAATTCCCTTCTTGAACACGGGATATTCCTCGAGGGATTGGGGGGCGACATCGCGTATGCACTTGTTTCTTCGAAGACTGGCGAGGGCATATCGGAGCTTCTCGACCTCGTTATTCTCGCTTCTGATCTTGCAGAATTGACTGCTGACAGCGATGCGAGCGCAACGGGTTTCGTACTTGAATCCACGCAGGACCCGAAGCGCGGTGCCTCCGCGACACTCATCGTGAAGGACGGCACGCTGACGCTTGGACGCCTGCCTGCCGGTAGGCAGGGTTTCGTCGTCGCAGGCGATGCCTATGCGCCGATACGCTTCATTGAAGACTTCCGCGGCAAGCGCGTCGAGAGTGTGGGGCCCTCGGAACCGGCGCGCATTTCTGGATTCAGTACGTTGCCGGCGGCCGGTTCACTTTTCAGTATTGCAAAGAATAAAAAAGAAGCGGAACAACATGTGAGGAAACACGCGGCAGCCCCGACGCTTACGGTTGGGGCCCCGACCCCGGAGGGCGTCGGGGAACTTCCACTTATTGTGAAGGCGGACGTCGTTGGCTCGGTTGATGCAATTCTTCATGAACTTGCAAAAAGTACTAACGACCGCGCCACTATACGCGTTATCGCATCGAGTGTCGGTAGTGTCTCGGAAACCGATGTGAAGACCGCACACGCTTCGGGCGGGACCATTATTGCATTCAATGTGTCAACTGATGCTGTTGCACGCGACATCGCGCAACGCGACGTCGTTCCCATTCTTTCTTTTTCTATTATTTATGAACTCTCTGAGAAAGTCGCAAAGCTCCTTGCGGAGCGCGTGCCGAGCATCGCGACCGAAAAAGAACTCGGGCGCGCAATGGTGCTCAAGACATTCTCTAGGGGCGCGAAGAAGCAGGTGCTCGGCGCGCGCTATGTATCAGGCGTCCTCACGGTCGGCAATCGAGTGAAGATAGTCCGAAAAGATGTCGAGATCGCCCGTGGCAGTATTGGAAATCTCCAGCAAGCGCGCGCGGACGTGAAGGAGATTAAGACCGAGGGCGACTTCGGCGCTGAGATAGAGTGCCGCGAGAACGCAGCGTACGGAGATGAACTCGTCGCGTTCGTCGTTACTACTGAATCATGAAGCCTGTCGAGAAAACACACGCGCCTCGGCAACAGAATAATCGTGCCGCAGAGATTGTCGCGCGCGAGGCGGCGCAGTTCATCGCGCGCGAGGCCGGCAGTGAGTCGCTCATCACCGTCATCCGCGCACAATCAGTCGCGCATGGCGACCGCATGATGGTCTTCGTGAGTGTCTTCCCTATTGAAAAGGCGCACGCCGCTCTCTCTTTCCTCGAGCGCCAGCGCGAAGCATTCTCGAATTATTTGAAACAACATGCGCATCTGCGCCTCCCGCGTGTTGACTTCTTGCTCGACAATGGCATCGACACTCCTACTACATAACTATCCATAACTTGGTGCTATAGCACCATCTTGTGGATACTTGTTATTTTTAGATTTTACTGTTGAGTTTGAATCGACGGTCGAAAGGCCGCCGTTCTTTTTTATCTGGTATATTCAATGAACGGCCCGGTGGCGAAGAAGCAACGCGACGGTCTGCAAAACCGTTATGCGAGGGTGCGAATCCCTCCCGGGCCTCAAGAATCAAAGAAAGGTGTAAAATGAAAAAGTCTTGCCAAGGTGGCGGAATGGTAGACGCACAGGACTTAAAATCCTGAGAGAGCCTAAAAACTTTCATGTGGGTTCGAGTCCCACCCTTGGTACTAAATAATTTTGTGCGCCTACCTGGATTTGAACCAGGGACCGTCTCCTTAAGAGGGAGCTGCTCTACCAACTGAGCTATAGGCG
>CAYHMS010000007.1:0-3529 GCA_964357805.1 uncultured Candidatus Saccharibacteria bacterium
GCGCCCCCGCCGGCGGCCCCCCCCCCCCCCCCCCCCCCCCCCCCCCCCCCCCCCCGCCGAGCCGGCCGAATGCGTATTTGCCTCGCTGATAGAGAGATTCGCGAGGATATACCAGGGCTGTGCGCGCTTCGGCGAGAGGCGTATCGCGCGCTCCAACGCCGATGAAAGAAGCGCGCGGTCAATCGTCACCTCAGGCGGCGCGAGCGAGAGCACATGCGCGAGATAGAGCGCCGTGCGCGCATCATAATCGTAGCGATTGAAATTTGCGGTCAGCACGGAAAGCGCGGCCTGGTATGCGTCAACGCGCGCCTGCCCGGCGAGCGCCGGCTCCTGATGATTCCCGTACATATCATATGCGTTGTAGCCGTACTCAATATCGCCGTAGGTGCCGAGTGCGATACCGTGCGAGAGATATCCTACTTCTTGTGGAACGTCCGTCAGCTGATAGAGGTATGCGTGCGCGAGATCATATGCCGCAATCGCAGGCCGAATGGAAAACGGAATAATAAGAAGTACGAGTGCGGCGGCCATCGGCCATGAGATGCGCCGCATTGCCGCAGTCACCGCGAGCACTTCGCGCGGAGAATCCTCAAACGACACGGCGAGAAGGGCGGCGAGCAGTGCGAGCAGAAGCCAAAAAGAAGAAACCGTGTCAAAAACGAAGAAGTTCTGGACGGCATACGCGAGAGCAAGGAACGTGAAGATGCCCGCAATTATTTCATCATCTCTCTTCGCGAGCCGGCGCGCGGCGGTTAAGAATGAGGCGATGAGCGCGAGATAGAGGAGGAGCCCGCCGATTCCGTACTGTGCGATGTAATCCAAGAAAGCGTTGTGCGAACGGTCAAACCATTGTTCGTATATTTGCGTAGGGTCATAAAAACGGTTGAAGAGTACGTCAATATGTTCCGCCCCGACTCCGAACAATGGGCTCTTTTGTATTTCCGCCGCCATATTCTTCCAGACGAAGAGGCGGCTGCTGACCGTTCCGTCGGAGACGGAGATGGAGGCGATGCGCGCGACGGGCTCAAACGGTACACGCGCAAGCTCCGTGCGAAACGCGAAAAATAATCCCCCGAGAATAACGAGAAAGCACACTGTTATTGCCGCCAGGGTCTTTTCCTTTCTTTCTCCGCGCCACGCGAGATAGCCGAGATATACAAAGCCGGCGAGACCGAGTGCGAGAATAGTCCCGCGCGTCGCGGTGAGGATTATTGCAATGACTTGCGCTAGTGCGCCAAGGTACGCGGCGCGGCTCCATCCTCCCGATAGCGAGAGTGCGGCGGCCAAGGTTGCGAAAAGAGCAATGCCGAGATAGCCGGCGAAGAATGCCGCGTTGCCAAGCAGGCTCCCGATGCGTCCGCCGGCGAGGAGCCACTCGCCGATACCGTAGAATGCAACGAAACCGCCGATTGTCGCGACGGCGCGCAAGAGGCGGGCGAAGAACGCGCCGTCGGCATAGAGCAGAATGAGATAAAAGCTTGAGACCGCGCACGTGAGCATCAGGAGTCCGTCGCCGCGCGCGAGAATGCTCCAGAAACTCCGGTAGAGGTCAAGGCCGACTGCGCTCGTGACGTAGGCAAGGACAAGGAGTATGCCGGGAATCCAAGCTTCCCACCGGAACAGACGCGTCCAGAAGAATGCGCGTCCGTGCGCTGCAAGGAGAACAAATGCCGCAACGGCAAACAAACTGAACGCATAAAAAAGCAATGTTTTGGGGACCAGATACGGATAGATGAACCCGCTCCAGACTATGACGGGGAGAATGACCGGCGCGACGAGCAACCAGGGGTATGCGCGCTCTATAGGTACCACGAGACGGCCTATCATGATTTCTCCCATTCGACGCGAAGCTGGAGCACATAGGTATCGCCGGAAAAATATTTCCCAGCCGCCGCGAACGCTTTTTCAATATGAACGATGTCGTTTTTCGTGCGCGCCGTGAGAAATTCAAGATACGCATAGTGATAGAATTTTAATTCCGGTTGCACGAGGGTTGATTTCTCGTATGCGATGCGCGCGGTTTTGTATGCGCCGAGCCGCTCCATAAGCACGCCGAGATTGTGCCACGGAAGGCCTGACGTAGCTCCGCCAGCTTTGACTGCACGAATCAAGTACTCATACTCCAGCGAACCATCTCCGAGAAGCCCGTATTGATTCGCAATGCCGACAGAAAGAATCGTGGCAGATGAGGTGGCAGTAACAAGCAGGTTAGAAAGCCTTTTAATTTCAGCATCCGCTTTTGCGACGAGTTCCGGATTGCCGGCATATGCGCCTTGAAAGTTCCATGAAGCGACAGTATCGCCCTGCGCGAGAGGAAGAGGGTTCATCATCGGACTTTTCTGTGTGCGTATAGCAGTCGTGGTAGCGATAGTGTTTGTCGTTGTAGCACTAACGTTTTGTTCAGCTATGGGCAGCGTTGGGGAAATGGCAGAACGCGGAAAGAAAAACTGCGTACTACCCGCGACGATTATGATGAGAACGCCCCCGATAATAAGCAGTTTCGTCTTGTTCATAGTGCTGAAAGCATATCACGACAAACGCCGCCCCGCGAAAGCGGGGCGGCGTTTGTGTGAGGAGTCGTTATAGTTATGAGCCGGCATTAACGGCTGCACGAGTTTTCGCGCCGAAGTATCCGACAGCGGGGGTGATGCCCTTCGCTTTCTGATACTTGATGAGTGCGGCTTTTGTCAGACCGCCGAACTTTGTCGTTTCCTTCCCCGGAGAGCCGGCACCACTATTCGCAATGGTGTAGCCATGAGAGTTTAAGAACATTTGCAGAGCTTTTACTTCGCTCCCGAGAGAGCCGACAGTGAGATTGGCCTTGAACACAGATACTGCCGCGCTCGTTACCGAGCCGGTCGTCGTGCCTTCAAGCGCCGCCCTCACACTCGCCATCGTTGCCGCGTCAACATCAAATGATGCGAGGACGTCAAGAATGGATTGTATCTGCGAAACCGAAAGGCCTGAAGCGGGCATTGCAACGGTTGCTGGCACGGCTGGCGTTGCTGATACTGCGGGCGTTGTGGTCGAAGCGGGAGTTGCGGGTACCGCTGGTGTCGCAGACACTGTAGGCGAACCGCCGCCACCGCCTGTCGAAGTGCTTCCCCCACTGCTGGTTGACGAACAGAGCGTAGAAGACGGAGTGATAGTAACGGTTACGCTGGTACTCGGCGCATACGCGAGAAGCGATTGGCTGGCGCTACAGATATCGCTTGACACACCGGTAAGCGTACTCGCCGTGAGTCGATTCAGACTCGGAGCCGTTATCTGAAACGTCGAGCCGGACTGCATTGTGACACTGAAGTTCCCTGCGTTTACCGTTATAGATTCAACAGTGGCGCTTGAACCGGAAACATTCAACGTGATGCCAGCCACGCTTAAGACCGTATCCGTAGTGAGTGTGACATCGGTCGCTGCGGCGAGAGCAAGCGAGGGGGCGAGGAGCAACGCCACGGCAATTCCTACGCGAGAGAGCATTCGTGGCATAGTGAGTTTATTTTAATTAATAAGTTACTCGCTATGCGACTAC
>CAYHMS010000007.1:3629-24940 GCA_964357805.1 uncultured Candidatus Saccharibacteria bacterium
CATTCGTGGCATAGTGAGTTTATTTTAATTAATAAGTTACTCGCTATGCGACTACTGGAACGCCCAGAAGTTGAATGCGTAGACGGCAGAAGCCACTGAGGCGGTGGTGGTACTGACATTGACCATCTCCACGTTTATTGTGCTAACCCCTGTCGTGGAAGCCGACTGCAGATGGATATACGATGGGAGCGAACTTGTTGCCATCACGAACGGTCGGCTGGCTCCAGAGGCGACTCCAGCGACAAGATTCGTTATTGCGACTCCCGCAGAAGTGTACGGAGTGCAATTCGCATAGACCCCCGTCGTAGAAGCGACAGTGAAGGTTATTGCTTGTGTCACGCAATAGCCAGCCACGATGTTGTTCACAGCACTGCCAGTGGCACCTACCGTGAGTGTGCTTTGTGTTGAGATAGCGCCGGCGGCAGTCGTTGTTGCATTCCCTCCGACCCAGAATGGACCAGCTACGGACGCCGATTGGGTCGTGGAGGCATTAGTGAATGTGCTTACGCCGGTTACCCCGAGCGTCGTAGAGAATGAACCAGATGTGCCGGTTAGACCTGCTATAAGCGTTAGAGCGCCGGCGGTGCTGAAGGTTGAGGTCGCCGAACCGCCGAAGTAGGCGCTGTACGCCGAGAACATCGTTGAGGTCGCCTGGCCGAGCGTCGTCTGGCCGGTTACACCGAGCGTACCGGATGCAGTAACATTCGTCGTAGTTACACTTGTGTCAATCGTGGTCGAGGTTGCCTGTGCGATGCCTGCGCTCACGAAGACGACTGCGAGCCCGAGAATAACGGTACGAGTTACTCTCCCGAGACTGCTGATGTACTTTTTAATGCTATTCATAACTATAATCAAGATTTTATTACTGCGAACGAATAATAAAGGCGCGAGTGCCTTTCAGGGTCAAGTGTACTCCACTCCAGCTCCAAGAAAATGCAAAATACAAAGGAGGCTGTGGATAACCTCGTTCGGCATGAAAAGGTTTCAGCACTAGAAAACACAAAAACCGTCCCGCTAAAAGCGGGACGGTTTTTGTGTTTTCTAGGCCAATGTCCTAGACGGAAGTCCTGAGGCGGTAATCCGCCGAAGGGCTAGTACTGTTAACCGTTAATGCTAACAGATCGTGTACCGACTGTGAGCGGAAGCGTCTTGATGAGGTAGTCGCCCATCCAGTCAATCGTAGCTGTCGCATGTGTCGCATTGGAGGCATGGTCGGTCAAGTCAGACCAGTCAGACCACGCGAAGGATGCCGCAGAACTATTGCCTATCGTACCAGCGGCTGACGAGAAGACAGCCGTTGAAGACGCAGTCGTCTGCACATTTGCGATGCTGACATCAATGGTGTTGTTGCCAGTTGTAACACCACCGACCGTACCGCGGAGTTCGTAGGTCTTTGAACCACCAGCCGTGACCGTTTCTACCGTTGTCGGACGGAAGTGGAGCAGACAGCTTGTGAAGTTATCGCAGGAGTCGAGGGTTCCGAGGAGGTTACCTGTCGTCGTTGCGAAGGTTCCCGCAATTGAGTTGGAACCGTCCCACAACTTTAGAGTCGTCGTCGCGCCGAGGCTGAGGGCCGCAGTCTTGTTGACTGTGAAGACCATAGAGCCCCAGTCAACGTCGCCCGCCGCGTCAGCGGTAACCTTTACTCGTCCGAGGACCTTATCGGTTCCATCGGAGAGTATGGTTGAATCAAGCGCGACTGCAGAGAGGGTCGGAATTGACTTCCTCACATACATCGTGCCCTTGCCCGTCGTTACCGCCGAGTCGAGGTCTGCAGACGAGAGTGTCGTGCCTACCGTACCCGCAGAGTTCGTTTCGCGATAGCCCTCGTCTGCGTCAAGCACCACCGAGACCGCCGAACCGGAAGTTGCTCCGGAAGCAATCGTGGAGAGCGAGACATAGACATCAAGCTTCTTCGAAGCGTCTGACGGGATGTAGAACGAGAGACCGGTGAAGGTCGCCGTCGCGTAGGTCTGGCCTCCCGAAGAGAGCGCCAGAACCGCCGTTGAGTCCGTAGAGACCTGGCTTGTGCCACTCAGATACCGAAGGGTAATAGAAGCAACCGAAGTCGCGGCATTCGCCGGAACCTTCACGGCAATCTTATCCACGGTGAATGACGAGTACTGCGAGGTGAAGTTGAACGAGCCAACCTTCACCAAGCTGGAACCCGCAATCGCGTTCGCGGTGTCAGGCCCTGTGCCGACTGCCGCCGCAAGGTCAGACGAACCGATGGTGATTGTCTGGAGAGTAACCTCGCTGACAACGACCGACTGTGCAGTCACCGCGCCGGTACCACCCGTTGTGGCATCAATCTGCGCCGTCCACGCGCCGATACCGGCGCTGGACTTGAGATTACCGTAGAGGTTAATCGTCTTCGTGCCGTTTGCCGGTATCGCGATGTTGACCGAGTAGGAGTTATCCCCTGCAGTATTAGCACTGCCTGCCGGAGAAACCTTCGTTGAACCAATCTGCGCGCCGGTCGCATTGTCCTTCAGCATAAGGTCCGTGATGCTCGACGCTTCTACTGCAGAGAGGTTGATGGCGATGGTGTTGACGTTCACTCCCTCGGTTGAACCAGCGGAGAGCGTGAACGAACCGAGTTTGACATTGTTCGTGCCCGCAATCACCGTCTGGTCACCGTAGCCGGAGTACTTGGACACCGTCATCGTCGACGACGAGATGGTGCGCGAGTTGCCTTCAACTTCTGTAACGGCAGTCACGGTGTCACCCGAGCTCATACCCTCGGTGTCTGCGGCCGCAACCGAGACACCGATATCAGCCGTTGACGCATCTGCGAAGTCCACCGCGGTGCTTGTCTTCGCATCGCCGTAGATGTCCAAGATTTCAACCTGGCCATGACGAGCGACGAAGGACGAACCCAGAGTGAATTCGGTGCCGGTGACGTCAGGGTTGGCGTCATCAACAAGGTCCTTTGTAGAGCCGATTTGGACACCGTTGAGGAATATCTTGGCGTTGTCCATACCGATAGCCGCTGTCTGGTCTAGCCACACTTTCAAGGCCGTAATCTTGACGTCCTCGCCTGCGGCGCGGACTTCAAAGGTTGCCCATTTGACATTAGTTGAAGAAAGCGCGACGTTCTCACTTGGAGAATTCGTCGCCTTCGTGATAGAGAGCGTGCCACCCGCGATAGTGTTCGCGGCGGCGGCTGCGAGGGTGCCGGAGACATCAATCGGTTGACCGAGCTCGGCATCAATGAAGCGCGCATCTATGTCGCGACGAATCTGGATGTCGTACGTGTAGCTGGAGCCGCCGATGATATCGGCAAGCACCTTGATGATGCGCGTACCCGTCGCGAGACGAAGCGGAGTCGCCGTAAGGTCAAAGGTAATTTTATCCTTGACCGCCTGCGCTACCGTAGAGCCGATTAGAACGCCGTCTATATAGAGACGGAAGTTCTTGAGGTCGCCGTCCTTAGAGGTACCGCGATTTTCGAAGGTAATGCTCTGGAGGTCAACCGCATGGGTTGAAACCACTGTTGAGCCCTCAAAGACGCGGACATCATTGCCCGGATTCTCTGTTGCGCCCGTAGGACCGTTATAGGTGATTGCCACCGTACCGATTGATGCGGCCGAGATGGTCTGGGTGCCGCCCGTAATTGGGAGCGCCACCGAGGAATCAAGCGTGCCGCCGGATGTAACCGAGACGAGCTGGACGCCAACTTGCTGTCCATTTGCCGTGCTCAAGATATTCGAGCGGATAGAGACCGTGTAGGTCTGTCCCGCCGGTACCGTGAAGAGGCCGGTTGAATCGTTGAAGTTGAACGCACCCGAGCTGACGCTCGCCGCGTCAGTGAGGCGGACTGCCCCGCTGAAGAGGTAGATGTTCGTCAGAATTGAATCGGAAGACGCTCCGGTGCGCTTGAGACCAAGGTTCGTCACATTGATATCAACGCCGGTCGGGTTCGCGAAGGTGAACTTCGCGAGTTCGGCAATCGCCTGGCCCTGTACCAGAGCAATGCCGTTCGGAGAGTCGGTCGCGAGCGAGACCTTGAGGCCGTTGCCCGTACCGGCTGTTACCGGAGCTGGTGTCGTACCGCCGGTCGTTGTCCCGCCTGTTGAGACAGTGCCGCCGAGGTTGAATGCCGCACGAGATTTAGAACCGAAGTAGCCGGCTGTCGGCGAAACGCCTGCCGCCGTCTGCCACGCGCTTACTGCCGCTTTCGTCTGACTGCCGAAGTAGCCCGTCGCACCAGCCGCAATAGAGTAGCCGCCTGCGATGAGCGCGTTCTGGAGACACGTTACCGCCGTACCCCTGGAGCCGATTGTGAGGTCAGCCGAGAAGGAACAGCTTGAAGCGCCCACCGTGGTTGAACTGGAAGCCGGAGCCGCAGTACCCGTGAGGGCCGCCTGAACGTTTGCGACTGTCGCCGCATTAGCACCGAACGCGGAGATCATGTTGAGTACCGACTGGATTTGCGCGTCGGTCAATGTCGCCGCATGCGCTATAGGCGCAAGGGAGAGCATTGACGTCGCGAACGCGAGTCCGGTTACTATCGCTGCAACTTTCACTGTCGCTTTTGTAGTTACCATTTGCATAACAATTGTTAATGATTTAGGGAGCACATAATAATCAAGTTGGGAGCACGAGCACTTTCATTTTCACACTACCCCACAGCGTACGGTATCGACCAGTGCGCCATGGATTAGTTGGCAAGGGTTGTTATCAAAGTACGCCCTAATCATCGAGAAGTGTGAGCTCTCGTTAGGACTGGTTCAGTATATAGCAGAAACAAGTGTTCCCGAATACCGACATGTGGATAACTGGCTCGTTATCACGGGTGCATACTAGCAAAAACGGAAGGGAAAAGCAAGGTTCAACCTTAAATCCGAATCCTCAAGGTTGAACCTTGCTTTTCTTCCTAGGCGAGAGAATAGGTAGTCCAACGGCGTTCGCCTTGTTTCAGCACTATGCCTGCCATAATAAGGGCTAGAAGTTCGCGTTGTATGGTCTTTTCTGAAACGCCGCGTATAAGCGTTGAAATGTCCTTTATATTCGCTTTCTTCTTATTTCTTATAACGGACACTATCGCGTCTTGTCTGTCCTTTACAACATTGGTGTCCTTTATGTGTCCTTTATTCACTTGGCGTGGGCCTTTGGAGATTTGTTTTGGCTCTTTTTGACTTGAGCTTTGGAGTTTTGAGATTTTAGAGAGTGTGGGCGCGTCGTCAAGGAAGAGCCTCGGCTCTTCGTAGGTGGCAACTTCTTGAAGCAACATATGCGCCTCTCGAGTAATGAGGTTAGTATTCATAGAAGAAAGGAGGCCGCCGGTTCGCGCTATGGAAAGCATGCTTGAAAGGGCAAGGAGCTCGCGAGAAAGTGCCGTACGCGACGCAACGAGGGGCGCTAGTGCCGCATCGACAAGGCCTATCGCAATTGCGTCAATACGACTTCTTAAGGACGCCGATTCAGCAAAGGCGGGCGTGATGAGATGAATGGCTTTCGCGAGGCGTTCGGCTTTTTTATAGATGAATACTCTACGTATGTCCTTTTCAAATATGTTATTAAATATGCTTTTCTCTAGGACAAAATCACTCAATTGAGTATCTTTTGCTCCATTCTTAATTTGTCCAATTTCAGTGCCGTGTCCCATATCGTATAGGACAGTATACTTCCGCACGGATAGTGCGCAAGCTTTTCTGTTCAGGTTTTGTGTGGAAGATACGACACAGTGTTACAATATGCGCATACTACAATACCTATGAGCCGTAAAAACGATACGAACGGTGCTCGCCGAGGGCGTGCGCGCGAGGAGAGAGTAAAGGAATACGACACTCTTATTCGCTATGCTTCTGCCATAGTGCTCCTCGCAGCGGGAGTTCTGCTTCTGCTTGCGGTCTTCAACGCGGCAGGCCCCGTGGGCACTACCATCTTCGCTATGAGCTATGCGATAGTCGGCATCGGCGCATTCCTTCTCCCGCTTGCTTTGATTGCGGTCGGTCTCTATGCGGGCTTTGGTCGACCGACACTCGCGCCTTTGACCGCCTCCGGTCTTCTGCTCATCGTCGCCTCGGTTCTTTCTTTCGCCGGTTTATTTCCCGACACTCGCTTCGGCGGAGAAGTCGGCTCATGGTCTGCCACTGTGCTCGCCGGATTTTTCGGCTTCTGGGGCGCCTTTGTACTTCTCGGTGCGACCATCGCTATCGGTATCGCGATTGTGAGCGACCTTGAGGCGCTTGGGGCGCTCCTCGGAGAGAACGTGTCCTCGCTCTGGGAACGCATACGCTCGAGCAGAAAAAGCGATAATGAAATGTACGGGGAACAAGAATTTGAGGACGTCGTCGGCGTGCCCAGCACCACATCTGATGTGGTGCTGGGCGTGCCAGAAACTGAAGAGTATGAACCTGTCGTGACCGTCTTTAACCGTCCGACCGGCAGACAAGGTTCGGGAATCGCGAACTTCGATGCCGAATATGAAGCGCCTCCCCTTTCAATCCTCGGCGTGGACCGCGGCAAACCGGGTGTCGGCGATATTAAGGCGAACGCGAACATTATCAAACGCACTTTCCAAAATTTCGGTATTCATCTTGAAATGGACGAGGTCTCGGTCGGTCCGACTGTTACTCGCTATGCAGTGAAACCTGCCGAAGGGGTGCGTCTTTCAAAAATCGTCTCGCTTGCAAATAATTTGGAACTTGCGCTCGCGGCACACCCCGTGCGCATCGAGGCGCCTATCCCGGGCAAATCGCTTGTCGGTATTGAAGTGCCGAATACCATCAAAGCGATGGTCGGCCTCGGAGGACTCTTGGGCGCTCCCGAATGGAGCGAGAGCGCCAAGCCATTACTCGCGGCGCTGGGCCGCGACATTACCGGCACGCCGCATTACGTCAATATCGCGAAAATGCCGCACGCGCTCGTCGCGGGCGCGACAGGGTCGGGTAAAAGTGTCGCGATACATTCGCTCATCACCTCTCTTCTGTATCGAAATGGCCCGAACCAGTTGCGCTTCATCATGATAGACCCGAAGCGCGTTGAGCTCACCGCCTACAACGGTATTCCCCATCTCCTCACGCCGGTCATCACCGACCCGAAGAAGACCATTTTTGCCTTAAAATGGGCGGCCAAGGAGATGGAACGACGGTATGACATTCTCGAGGCGGAACATGTGCGCGATATAGATTCCTATCATGCCACCATAGGTGAGCCGGCGAAGAAGAATCGAGCACAAGAGATGCCGGAAGCTCTTCCTTTCATCGTCATCGTCATCGACGAGCTCGCTGACATTATGCATAGCTATCCGCGGGAGCTTGAGGCTTCCATCGTGCGTCTCGCGCAGATGTCGCGCGCGACCGGTATCCATCTGGTGCTCTCTACCCAGCGCCCTTCGGTGAATGTCATCACCGGTCTTATCAAGGCCAACGTCCCCACCCGTATGGCGCTCCAAGTCGCCTCACAGATAGATTCCCGCACCATCCTTGATGGTGCGGGGGCGGAGACCCTGCTCGGTGCGGGCGACATGCTTTACCTCTCAAGCGATATGGCGAAGCCGGTGCGTATCCAGACGTCTTTTATCAGCGAGAGCGAAGTAAGAAGGGTCGTGAGCTACATCAAAAGCCATAACGCAGGAAATCTCTCCAGCATAGACTTTGGTGGGACGAGCGCAGAACCGAACGATGTCATCGGGCTCGTGAACGGAGATCTGTACGATGATGAAATAGATGACGACCTCTATGAAGAGGCGCGCGCCGCAGTTGAAGAAGTCGGTCGCGCCTCCACCTCGTATCTGCAGCGCAAATTGAGAATCGGATACTCGCGAGCGGCGCGGCTCATGGACGTGCTCGAGGCGCACGGCGTCATCGGTCCGGCTGACGGTTCAAAGCCGCGAGAGATACTCACGAAAAAGGAAGATGACTAAATATCTTATAGGGGCAGTGCTCATCGTCTTCATAGGCTACGGTTGTATAGAAGCGTGGCCGCTTGTCAATGGCCCCTCTCTCTTTATTGATTCTCCGGTCAATGACACCTCATTTCCGAATGGCATCGTAAGCGTGCGGGGGAAAGCCGCGCGCGCGGCGTCACTCACACTCAACGGAGCGTCCATTCTCCACGACCGGGACGGCGGCTTTTCATCAACGCGTACCTTCCCCCGCGGAGGCTCTCTACTTACCTTCGTAGTCATCGACCGTTTCGGCAGAACGGTCACTGCTACTCGCTCGATTTTCGTCCCTTAACTAGCAATTAGGCTTTAGGCACTAGGCTCTAGTAATGCTATGCTAACGCCTAAAGCCTAGCGCCTAACAAACTTATCCATTATGGCCTTCGGAAAACCAAAAAAAGAAAAAGTTTTGAAGACCGTCACCGCAACGACGGCTGATAAAAGCGAGCGGCAGAAATCCATTGACCAGGCGTTGAAAGAAATTCGCACAAAGTTCGGCGATGAGTCTATTACGACATTTGGTGCTGGCGCTCCGCAAAAAATCCCAGTGATATCAACGGGCTCAATTGGGCTTGATTCGGCGCTCGGCGTGGGAGGTATCCCACGCGGGCGCATTATAGAGATATTCGGTCCGGAATCTTCCGGAAAGACGACGCTCGCGCTCCACGTCGTCGCTGAGGCACAGAAAGCCGGCGGCATCGCCGCATTCGTTGACGCCGAACACGCGCTTGACCCGGAATATGCGCGCAGAATCGGCGTGAAGCTCTCCGAGCTTCTCATTTCGCAGCCGGACACGGGCGAGCAAGCGCTCGACATCGTCGAATCATTGGTGCGCAGCGGAAATGTGGATATTATCGTCATCGACTCGGTCGCGGCACTCACGCCGAAAGATGAGATTGAAGGAGAAATGGGTCAACAACATGTGGGCAAACAGGCGCGGCTCATGAGCCAAGCACTGCGGAAGCTCACTGCTATCGTCGCGCGTAGCAAGACAATCATCATTTTCATCAATCAGATTCGCATGCAGATAGGCGTTATGTTCGGTAATCCGGAGACGACGCCGGGCGGCAAGGCGCTCAAGTTCTACACGTCGGTGCGTCTGGACATCCGCCGCATCGCTTCCATTAAAAAAGGCGAGGAGGTCGTCGGAGGTCGCGTGCGCGTGAAGGTAGTAAAAAATAAGGTCGCCGCTCCCTTCAGGACCACTGAATTTGACCTGCTGTATAACGAGGGCATCAGCCGCGAAGGCGAGCTCATCGCACTCGGCGAGAAATTTGGTCTAGTTGAAAAGGCAGGCGCCACCTACAAATTTAACGGCGAGAAACTCGCCGTCGGTTACGACGCTTCGCGCACCTTCCTTCGCGACAACAAGGACGTTGCCAAAGAACTCCTCAAACAAATCAAACTGAAACTCGCCGAAGGATAATGAAAACGATTCTTGTGGATGCAGTAGACGCATTCGTAATCAAGGGCGAAGGAGTTTATGAACCGATGCTCGAATTGCTTGAACGATATCCGAATCAAAAGATTATTCTGACCGGAGCAAACGACGTACAGATGAAAGAGTTCGGTCTGAACAAAATGCCGTACGAGGTTTTCACACTCAAACATAATCCTGAGAAAACCGATCCGATGTATTTCAAGATGATGCTCGAGCATTTTGGATTGAAACCAGAAGAGGTGATTTATTTCGAGCACAATCCTAATGCGGTCAAAAGCGCAGAATCCGTCAATATCACTTCCTATCATTATGATGCTGGAAAGAAAGATATCGGGGCACTCGAAATGTTTCTCAAAAATAATATCTAACCCCTTATTCTCGAGTGTACCATCTTTCACGCTATAGCGTGAATTAAGGTACACAGTGAAATATAGAAAAATGTTGTTATTACAAAATTAAAGAGTAACAAGATTGAAATGCTTGCGGAAGGCGTAATCGCTTTCGTCTATAAATGATGCTGCGACGTAACGTATCTCTCCTTTCCCGCTCCCGAGATGCGAACGGAGCAGAGTGACGAGCTCGTCGCATGGGTACGGTTGTATCCACGCACTATGTTGGAAATGAACAAAGCCCGCGCTTCTCAATAACATGCGGAGTGTATCGCGAATTTTCTTCCGCCTCTCCGGTACGTCAAACATGACAACGCGCCATTTCCCATCCCATCTAACAGGCAATGGAATTACATATGCTCCTGCATATAAAGCGTCAATTTTCTCCTCTCCTTGCTGGGTGAGATGTATCTCGCGCTTTCTGCCCTCTCCCGTTATACGAATAAGCCCGTTTCGTTCCAATCGGAGCAGTGCTTGCGTGATGCGTTGGTTGAACCGCATGGTGTTCCTGCGAGAAATCGGATTGAGATACTCAAAAAGACCTAATACTTTGGGCGCGACAAGTCCAACGGCAAGAACGCCGGTCACACAGAGTGTTCCTAGAATTATTGTCTGGAGTGGAACACGTCTATTCCCTTTAGCGCGTGCGATTATTTTACCGATGTCTTTGCGATCTAGACTTTCTTTCCCGCGTTTATCATTAAAACCCATGTACCATATTCTACGCTATAGCGTGAAATAAGGTACATTCAGTTTATGAGTATCTGTGGATAAATGAAATGCCGAGAATCTTTAAACGCTCTTCGTGGCGGAGACGAAGGCAAGTGCACGCGATATCTCGCGCGCGACGTAGAGAAGAGCGAATAGCGCAAGGAGTATGAACACCTGCACAAGGAGACGAGTGTGCAGGAATGCCGCGAAATAGAACTGCGGGATATCCAGAAAATTTGTCGGGGCGTTTTGCAATACGTGGGCGACCCATACTTCTCTCCCGAGACCCCAGAGCGCGAGGAGGGACACGAGCGTAGAGAATACGCCGCTTGAGATGGCGAATCGAAGCGCGCGAATAAGATGCACCCGCTGCATCACGATACGCTCAATATGTGTTCGGTCATCATTCATACTACTCGTAGTGTTGTTCATCATAGGCCTGTTTGAAAAGTTTTTTGGCGCGATGAACGCGCGTCTTTACCGCTGGAATGGAAAGGTCTTCACTCGCAGCTATCTCCTCCTGACTCTTACCTTCGATGAACTGCAGTCGCAACACTTTCGCTGCAGTTTCAGGAAGTTTCGCGAGTGCCGTAATGACCTCGTTCCGTATCGAAAGGTCCTCAAGAAATTCTGCACGCGCATCCGGCAACGACTCATAATGCTCGGGAAGCAGTTCGGCACGCTTGCCTCGCTCGATGCTTTTATGGCGGTACTTCGTATAGGCGACACGATTGAGTATCGTGTATGCCCATGAGGAGAAGCTTGCGCCCTCTTGGGCATGATACTTGTCCGCATAGAGATACATCTTGGTAAAGGCGTCTTGCACCGCTTCTTCGGCATCTTCCGGACTCTTCAGTATCGTCCGTGCGCGTCGCAGGAGAGCCGCTTCATAGCGGCGGACGAGCACCGCAAAGAGGTCTGGCTCCATCTGCGACCGTGCGAGCACCTCGGCGTCGGAGAGTTGGGAAAGCTCCGTATTTGAAAAACTCATAATGTCTGCTAGCATACATTAATCGCCCTCTTTGGGCACTTTTTATAACTCAATTTATCCAGCGTTAGTTGCAACCTATGGCCGTACTCTCCTATAACGAAATCCTTAAAGGCAGTGTCATTAACTACAATAATGAGCCGTATGAGGTGCTCTCGGCGCACATCTTCCGTATGCAGCAGAGGAAGCCGGTAAACCAGACCAAGCTCCGTCAGTTAGTCGGCGGTAAGGTCGTGGAAATTTCTTTTCATCAGAATGAGACCGTGACCGAAGCTTATGTCGGCAAAATGCAGGCGCAATATCTCTACACTAATAAAGGCGCGAGCTGGTTCGCCGAGGAAGGCAATCCGAAGAACCGATTTTCATTTCCCGAAGAAGTTGTGTACGACAAGGTACAGTGGCTCATGCCCAATTCAGTCGTGGATGTACTCACCTACGAAGAGAAGCCAATGACCATAAAAATCCCTGTCAAAGTTGAGCTTGTCGTCAAAGATGCCCCTCCGGCAGTGAAGGGAAATACCGTCTCAGGCGGCACCAAGCTCGTTGAGCTCGCCACGGGCGCAAAAATAAATGTGCCGCTCTTCATCAATACGGGCGACATCGTCCGCATCAACACCGATACCGGCACCTACACGGAACGTGTCAATAAAGCCTAAAAATTATGCGGAGACGTAGGGGAGGAGCGCCATATAGCGGGCGCGCTTGATGGCCTGCATAATGTCGCGCTGTTTCCCCGCGGGAATGCCGGTGCGTTTTTTGGAAAGCATTTTCGCGTGCGGATTGGTGAAGAGCTTCAAATAGGCGACATCTTTGTAGTCGATGAATTTTTTTATCTCTATTTCTTCCCTCTCTGCTTGATACGCCATGTTTGTAAAATTGAAAATTGTAAATTGAAAATTTAGAACGGTATGTCTTCGGGATTAATCTCTTCGTCTGGATACTTGATTGCTTCGTCATCTTTTGGTGCCAGCTGTTCTTCTTGTCCAGCGCGCGGAGCGCCTGCACCACTTCCACCACCTTTGCCATCAGCGCCGAATTGGAAATTATCCACGACAATCTCGGTGCGATAATTCTTCTTCCCGCTCTCTTTATCGTCCCACGAGCGCGTCTGGATGCGCCCCTCAACGAAAATAGGCCGACCCTTCTTCATATACTGCGCGATGACTTCTGCGGTGCGGCCGAATGCAACGATGTTGTGGAACTCAGTCGCTTCCTGTTTCGCTCCACTTTTATCCTTGTAGGTTCGATTCGTCGCAATGCCGAAGTTCGCGACCTGACTTCCGGACGGCAGCGCCTTCAGCTCCGGGTCGCGGGTAAGATTGCCGTAGAGAAATACTTTGTTGAGATACATACGCCAATTATACAACAATATTCTCAAGCGCAGCGTCGAGTTCCGCACTGGCGGTCGCCTCGTCTTCGACCCTCTCGCGCTCCGGCATCTTCGAAGAGAGTTCGCGCATCTCGACCGAATGACGGGCGGCGTCCTTCGTCGTCAATAGGTCAATAAAGCGAATAATGTGTTTGTTAGTGTTCGCTGTTGCAAGTATTTCAGCGTGGGCGGCGGCCGTCGTCTCGTAGACAATCCAGGAGAAGTAAGCAGAGTCGAAATCACGTCGACCGGAAGTCTCTTGAATGGAGATGGTGTACGCGAGCTGAATCTTTTCTGGTTCGCCTTCGGCAACGAGCGTGCCTTTGCTCTCAATGAGCTCGCGTATCGCCTGATATGTTTTCTTTACTTCTTCGGTAGGAAGTTCTGGGTCAAGATGGAAGCCGAGCTCGTAGACGCGAAGTTCCGCACCCGTATCTTCAAACGCCCCACCAACCCGCATTTCTGCGCCTGCCTTGCCGGCAGGCAGGTCCTTATCCTTCGCCATAATAGCGGCATCCTATCACGAGAGCATCGGTAGAGCAAATACGCGGTCGGCGTTGGCGAGGAGGGCCTGACGAACGGTTTCGGGGTCGTCGCCTCTGATTTCAGCGATTTTGAGGGCAACATCGATGGCTGCGAGCGGGTCGTTGCGCTTTCCGCGGCGGGAAGCGGGCGCAACATAGGGGGCGTCGGTTTCCGAAAGAATACTGGTAAGCGGCACGGCACGGATAACCGCATCGTAGTCGCGTGCGAAGGTGATGACTGCGGTAAAAGAAACAGTGAAATCAAGCGCGAAGAATGCTTCTGCCTCTTGTATGCCGCCGACGAAGAAGTGAATATCTCCGCGCAATGTTGAATGTTCGACTTTTGCTTCTTTCAAAATTTCTATCAACTCGTGATACGCGTCTTGAGTGCCTTTACTAGGACGACAGTGGATAATAAGCGGTTTGCCGAGCTCGCTGGCAAGAGCGATTTGGTCATTGAGTATTGCTTTCTGTTTGCGCTTTACTTCGTCATTCATCTCTGCCGGGCGAAAATAGTCCAGTCCGCACTCCCCTATCGCCACGACCTTTGGATGCTTTGCGAGCTCGCGATATTTCTCTATGTCATACCATTCATCCTTCTCTTTATTCGGATGCAGGCCGATGGAGGCGAAGAAGTGTTCGTATTTTTCCGCGAGTGCAACCGCTTTTCTTGATGACCCATAATCAACACCGACGATAATGCCCGCGACGCCCTCTTCGCGCATCCGCTCAATAAGCGCGTCACGGTCGCTGTCATACGCATCAAACTGCAGGTGGCAATGCGCATCAACGTACTTGAATTCCATGTCCCGAGCGTAGCATACAAACAATTAGGGCGACTCGTTTCCGAGCCGCCCGCGATGAAAGTTCTATGTCGCCAATCCCTTTTTCCGGTAGAGCAGAGTTGCCGTACTCACCAAGAAGCCGATGCCGAGCGGTATTGCGCCGATAAACAGCAGAATGAATGGCTCATCCTCTCCCGGACAGTCGCTTTGGACCAAGACGGCTGCAATAAACATGAGCCCCAGTGTCAGGAAGACCAGAAAACCCGTTGCGATTGCCGGAAAGGACAGGGCACTGAGAACGACGCTCGATGCGGTCAATCCCGCAAGGGAAAGCGCAACAAGAACGACTTCGACGCGACGGGCATCATGATTGATTCCGGTCATACTCTTCAAGATGACGGAAATCATGTACACCGCCGCCCCAATCGCCGCTCCAGTAAGGGCCGGTATCGCGAAATCCATACTGTTCATCGGCTTGCCACCTCCAAGAAGCAACGCGCCGATGAGTTGGAATAACCCTATCCAGATATTGCAGGAACGTAATTTTTCCATCTCTCCCTCCCGAAAACGTGTCTCACGCGGCGCGCGAGTTCCGATATGACAATACCTTTACGAGGCGATTTTGTCGAGGCGCGGGAACAGATTCTCGGGTTTTTTGTTTTCGAGCACGGCTTTTTTTATCGTCTCACTTGTCATCGGCATAAAAGGAATAAGAAAATGTGCAATGAGATACAGTTCCTGCACAAATTCATAAATCATCTGTACGCCTTTTTGCTGGTCTTTTTTTATAACTTTGAACGGTTCTCGTTCGGTAATATTCTGGTCACCTCTTTGAATGTATTCCCAAATAAAATCCATCGCTTCGTTGAAGTGAAATTCCCAAATGTAGTGAGAAATTTCAGGCGGATATGTCCCTTCTATATTCGGTTCTTCGATTGGTTGCGGCAAATATTGTTCGGCAAGCTTCATCACGCGCGCGACGAGGTTACCGAGGCCGTTGGTGAGGTGCGCGGTGTAGTGTTCGTGGATGGCTTCAAGTGTGAGATCAGAATCCTCGGTCGGATTGATGTGCCGCAGGAGCAGATAGCGCGTTGCGTCCGTTCCGTACTTCTTTACGAGTTCGTAAGGGCTGATGACGTTGCCGAGCGATTTACTCATCTTCTGTCCGCCCGAAGTGATAAATCCATGATAGAAAATGCTGTCGGTATTCTTGATATCCGCCGACATAAGCATCGCCTGCCACATCAGCGACTGGAAGCGCACTTGGTCCTTCCCTGCCACTTGGAGCGTTGTCCCTTCTTCCCAAAACTTTTTGAAATTCCCGTGCCCATCATCCGGCCATCCGAGTGTAGAGATGTAGTTGGTGAGCGCATCAAACCACACATACATTATCTGCGAGTCATCGTCCGGGACCGGAATACCCCACGAAAGACGTGATTTCTCGCGCGAAACGCTGAAATCCTCAAGACCGTTCTTTACGAAGATAATTGCTTCCGCGCGGCGCCATTCGGGTACTATGACGCCCGGCTGTTCCAAATAAGAGAGCAGTTGGCCCTGATACTTTGAGAATTTGAAAAAATAATTCTCCTCGGAAATTTCTTTGAGTTCTGTGTCCGGATGAAGCGGGCACTTCCTATCAACAATATCCTTTTCTGTTTTAAACGCTTCACAACCAACGCAGTAAAGTCCAGTGTACGCTTTTTTGTAAATATCCCCTTTCTCTGCGCAGCAGCGCCACATCTCCTGCGCCGCTGCGATGTGCGCCGAACTGGTAGTGCGGATAAAAGCGTCATTGGTGAGGTCAAGTTCTTCCTTCAATTTTTGAAACTCAACGACAGCGTGATTGACATAGGCTTGCGGTTCTTTCCTCTCCTTTTGTGCGGCCTCAAATACTTTTTGGCCATGTTCATCCGTGCCCATTGAGAAAAAAACATCATCCCCCGCCGCGCGCCACATACGTGCGAGAACATCGGCTTGTACAACTTCAAGCGCGAAGCCGATGTGCGGGTCCGCGTTTACATACGGGAGCGTGGTGGTAATGTAGCGCGCACTCATGAATAAAGATTAGGTCTGTGCGTGTTCGCGGCGCTTCCGTTTGTCAAAGTCCGTAATGAACTCAAGCAGAACCGCCGCGGCCGGCACCGAGAGTAGAATGCCGAGGAAACCCGCGAGCGTGTAGCCCGCGATAAGCGCCACGATGACGAGCAGGGGCGGCACGCCGACAATCTTCTTCACGATGAGCGGATAGATAAGGTTGGATTCAAATTGGTTCACGACGATATAGAGGCCGGCGACGATGGCCGCTATCGCCACGCCGCCGTCGGCGAAGCCGACCATAACCGCCACCACGCCGGAGAGCAGAGAGCCGAAGATGGGAATAATTTCCACCATCGCGGTAAAAACGGCGAGAAGAAGCGCATAAGGAACGCCGATGATAAGCAGGCCGAGATACACGAGGATGCCGACGATGACCGAGAGCAGTATCTGTCCCTGCATCCAGAGGCCTATCTTCTTTTGCGTCCGCTTCCAGAGGTCAACGGAATATTCCTCATACTGGAGTGGTATCACCAAACGGAGGAAGTCGTCGACTCCTGTTTCCTGAAGCGCGAAGTAAAAGGAAAGGACGATGATGAGCACGAGCGAGAACATACCGCCAAAGAAAGCAATGAAGAGCTGTAGCACGCCGCCCGAGCTCGCGGTAAAGATTGATTGGAACGAAAGGAGCGTTTGTATGAATGACTGTATCCCTTCCTGACCGCTGACAAAGCTGGTCGCGTTTGTAATACTCGAGAACGAAGACGAAGCATTGAATGTATCAAGGTAGCGCGGCATCGCGGAGAAGAAGTTCGTTGCGTCCGCGATGATGGGCGGGAAAAAGAAGTAGAGGAGTGCGGAAACCGAACCGAAAACGAGCACATAGACGAGGAGTGCGGCAATAAAGCGCGGCATGCGCCATCGGATGAAAAACACGATGCCCGGCTCGATGGCCGAGGCGATGACAATGGCGGTAATGACGAGGAGCGCGAGGTCGCGCAAGAGCCACAGCACATACGCGCCCGCAAAAATAAACAGGGCGGCAATAATGGTCCCCGGTGTGATGAAAATGCGTATATCCTTACCCATACGGGCATCCTAGCATACCTGTAATGGAAATTGTTTTCTCATGAAGTTTTCTCGCATTCCCATGACTTAAAAGTCCGAGATACGACTGTACTGTTTCCTCTTTACTGCCCATTTCCTTAATCCTGCGAAACATCCTCCGCTTTGTGCTTGTTCGCAATACGCGATGGTCAGGAAAGTGTACCCAGCCGAGGAAGTCCACACCCGAAGCAAGTGTCTCGATAGAAACCTTGTTTGGATGTAATCGCAACTTCAATTTGTCACGCAAAAACACTTCCATATATGGAAGTGTTTTTAGAAGATGGTTTCTATCATGCGAGAGAACAACAAAATCATCAGCGTAGCGGATATAGTGTTTTACTTTTAGTCTGTGCTTCACGAACTGGTCAAATTTATTCATGTCGATGTTCACAAGAAGTTGGCTCGTGAGATTACCGAGCGGCAAACCTTTGCCGGAAGCAGTTGAATGGAAACTCTCAATTATGTTCTGCAGTAGAGTTATAGTGCGTTCGTCGGAAAGATGTTTCCGCAAAATATCAAGCAATATCCGCTGGTCAATGGACGCAAAGAATTTTCGTACGTCGCACTTGAGCACCCAGCAAGTACGCGTGTTGTTCTTTGATACTTGATATGCAAAAGCTCTGAAACGATTCATCGCTTTGTGCGTTCCTTTCCCAAGGCGGCACGAATACGAGTCGCTGATGAAGGTCTTGTTGAAGAACGGGTAGAGTTTTCTATACAGAGCGTGGTGCAGAAGTCTATCGCGCACGCTCGCTTTGTGGATATCGCGTGGCTTCGGGTCTGCAATCTTGAAATGATGATACCCGCCGTGCCGATACGTTCCGTCCATTAAGACGAGATGCAATTCTAAAATGTTCTGCATAAGGTGTCTCCCAAACTCCTGCACGTCGGCGCGTTTGCGCTTCCCCTTTATGAACTCCTGCCACGCTTCGAGCAGATTTTCAATGGAAATGATATCCTCGTAAGTAAGATTCCATGAATAACCCCCCCCCCGGCGAAACTTCTACCTGTTCTTGAAAGATTGAAGGGCTCATATCTGCTGTGGTATGGATATTATCAGACACTACCGAAAGAACATCGTTACACCCTCGGCGAGAAAGTGGACGGGTTATTTATTGAGATGATTGAAGCGATTGCTTCAGCTACATTCCTTTCCAAAACAGAGAAACAGCCGTGGGTGCGGCTCGCGATACGAAAACTTGATACAGTGAAAATACTGCTACTGATGCTTTGGGAAACAAAATCGCTTGACACGAAAAAATACGCCGCACTCTCCGTGCCGCTTGAAGAAGTCGGGAAAATGCTTGGTGGTTGGAATGGACAACTGACGAGATAAAACATGTCCGCGCCGTGAGGCGCGGACATGTGATGAAGAGAGTTGCGGACACCAGCGAAGAACCAGTTGTCATTCCAGTCGTTGTCGTTGCGATTGACGTTCACGTTACGCTCGTCATCGTTCCACTGGTTGAACGCGGCTGAATTGTATGAAGTGCCATCTGTGCCACCACCCTTCGAATGCTCTCGGGGTTGAACCGCATCCGCGATAAGGAATCGCCGAGCACTCCATACCAAGTATCTTCATTTTTGAAGTGTCTGCACACACTACGCTATCCGAAACCGTGATCGCGGATATTCTGAATGTATGGATACTGGATTCGGCAGGAAGCAACCGTAATCACTTCCCTATTCGCCTATTACCGTTTTGTATGATAACAGAAAACCTCGCACCCTTTGCGGATGCGAGGTCAAAGTTCAAAGGATCCAAAAGTTCTAAGTTTTTGAGACCCGAGCGCTACTTGCGGACACCAGCGAAGAACCAGTCGTCAACCCAGTCGTCGACGCTGCGATGGACGTCCACGACACGCCCGCCACCGCCCCACCGGTCGAACGCGGCATAGCACCAGTTGCCATTCGCATCCTTCCAGTGCGTACCGTTAGGGTGGTCGTCAGCGAAAGCCGGGTCGGCTTCGTTGATTACCGCGAGTGAATATGAATCGGCGGGTTTCAGCCCGCGCAATTCGTATTCCTTCTCCAAGTCGGCATCGCTGACGTAGCGGCCGAGTTTGAAGAAGAACACGTCGGCTTCGTCACCTTCGCCCTTCGGCATGGTCTTGACCACCTTGCTGTCGGTATATTGCTTCCGACCCGTGGCGTCGAGCACTTGCTGGGTCGTGCGGTTGCGATTCACTTTCGCGTGACGAATGATCATGTTACTGACCGCTTCCACGCGCTTGCGAACTGCTATCACGAACTCGTCGGCCAGAGCACCGCCCTGACTTTCAAGAACCTGTTGCATTGGTTCGCTTTGCAGACCGGATTTGCGCAGTGCGGCGGTCAAGAGATCGCAAACTTTGCCGATCTGTCCTGCAGTGATGCTGTTTACGGATTGGGACACGAATTGGGACACGACTTGCGTCATGGCGTCATCTCCTTTTCAATTGCTGTTGCCACACGGCATTACGGCGTTATCAATTGACTTCGCCACAGCAGAAAATTGCCTCTGCAAGCCGCTTTCTGCTGTGGCGAACGCTGGTCTCAAAAACCAAGTTAACTTTCTACAGTATACACGAACGTATTATTTTGTCAAGTCGCCCGGGCGGGTCGCCGAACGAGCTCGTATATACGGCTTATTTTGGTACAAGGTTGAACTTTGTTATGACGCGCATAGCGCTCACGCGAGAGAGTGTTCGAACGCTACCAAATCTGCCGCGCTTGCATCATCCCACATCCGCAGGTCATCTTCAAGTCCATAGTTATGAAATCGCTTCGCGGATGCGCTCGGCAGCTTCGGGAATAGTGAGGCGCTCTTGTTCGCCCGAGTCGCGGTGGCGGAGCGTGACGGTATCCTTAAGTTCAGGTTTCTCTCCCAAGGTATCAAAATCTATCGTGACGCAGAAGGGCGTGCCTATCTCGTCTTGGCGGCGATACCGCTTGCCGATGTTGCCGTTGTCGTCCCATGCGATGGCCGGGTGCACTTTTTGTAATTCTTTACGCACTTCTCTCGCCTTCTCGACGAGTTCTGGCTTATTCTTGAGTAGCGGGAACACAGCGGCTTTTATTGGAGCGATTCGTGGGTGAAATGCAAGATAATTCCGTACCTCTCCACCAATCTCATCTTCGCGGTAGGCATCAAGAAGAACGAACAGCACTGCGCGGTCAACACCTCCGGAACATTCAATGTCCCATGGGAGAATTTTTTCTCCCGTTTCCGAGTCGGCATATTCCATTGAGACGCCAGAATACTCTTGGTGGCGGCGCAGGTCCCAGTCGCCCCGATGATGGATTCCCCATGCCTCTTTCCATCCCATGGGTGAGTTGTATTCAATATCCCAGGCGTCTTTCGCGTAGTGTGCGCGCTCGTCGCTCGCATGCTGTCGCAAGCGAAGATGGTCTTTGTTGATACCGAGACTTGTATACCAGTCAAACGCAAATTGTTTCCAGTATTCAAATTGCTTCTTCCCCTCTTCTTCATCCGGTCGGATGTAGTATTGCAATTCCATTTGTTCAAACTCGCGCTGGCGGAAAAGGAAATCGCGCGGGGCAATCTCATTACGAAATGCTTTTCCAATCTGCCCGATTCCAAACGGGAGTTTTGGATGCATAGAGTCGAGAACATTCTTAAAATTGACCTGAACCCCTTGCGTTATTTCTCCGCGCAAATAGGCAGTGGTGGCACTTTTTTCTGAAGCGCCGAGCCGAGTCGGGACGAGGAGATTGAAAGGCGTTGAGTTTGACCATTCTACTTTTTTGCCTTTGTGGGTTGCCTCATGTTCAGCAAGAGTCTCTGGCTGGTCGGCGCGCATTTGTTCGTGGCAGATGTTGCACTCAACCATCGGGTCGGCAAACGATGTGGAATGTCCTGATGCTTCCCATACACGCTCGGGCATGAGAATTGCCGCACTCATTCCATATACGTCGTCGCGTTCGGCAATAAATTTATTCCAAAAATGCTGTTTGATATTGTGGCGGAGCTCGACGCCGAGCGGGCCGTAGTCATACGTGCCGGCCAAGCCGCCATAAATCTCCGAGCCGGGGAACACGAACCCGCGGCGCTTGACGAGAGAGACGA
>CAYHMS010000008.1:0-14067 GCA_964357805.1 uncultured Candidatus Saccharibacteria bacterium
CTATTTCTCACTATCCACAACAAGATGCGGTCGGCTCTTATGTTGGATAGTTGGTGTGAGAGTATAGGGAGATGGGAGTTATTGAGAAGAAAGCAAGAAAGGTCAGACGGCTGCGCGCGTTCCAGAAAGCGATGCTTACCGCGGCTGTCGGAGGCGTTATGATCGCTATTGGCGCAGTACCGGATTTCAATAAAATCTTCAAACATCTTCTTCGAAATCGAAAAAACGATGCGCGGTTCAGATATCAGGCGAATACGGCTCTGCGGCGGCTCGCTGTGCAAGGTTTGATTGCATTTGAAGAACGGAGCGGCAGACGGTATGCGCGAATAACCGAAGACGGTAAACGGATGTTGGAAATCGAATCTCTTCGGGAGAAAAATGTACAGAAGCCAAAACGTTGGGACGGCCGATGGCGTGTCGTGCTTTTCGATATTCCCGAGCGACGCCGCGGAGTGCGCAATCAATTACGGAAGTTTATGCAGGAATTTGGGTTCGTGCGGTTACAGGACAGCGTATGGATTTATCCGTATGACTGCGAAGACATTATTGTACTCGCGAAGGCAAACTTCCGTATCGGTGTCGATGCGCTGTATATGATCGTGGAGCAACTTGAGCGCGACACACATCTCCGCGAACATTTTAATCTACCCTCAGCATAGTATCCACAATAAGGTGCGGTCGGCTCTTATGTTGGATAGTGACGAAACTGATTGTAATAACGAAATTGATGATGTAACGATGCTATAGTTTATGCATGCGGAATGGTCTCCTTTGGACGGCGACGTATGCGGGATGCATGGCGTTTGTCATTATTTTTGCCACCGCCGGAGGAGGGGTCTATCTTCGAGAAGGCGTGGTATGGACCGTGAAAGAGACGCAAACGGCAGCAGCATTTTTCGTGACGAGTATCACCGCAGAGCAGATTCAGAACGAGTATCGTGAAAAAATCCGCGTGCTCATCGTCCCAGGGCATCAGCCGGACGTTGGCGGTACAGAATTCAATGGCTTGTATGAACGCGATGTCGTCGTCGACATCGCCGATGCTCTCGCTGTGCTTCTCACGCAGAATCCGCATTACGAGGTGATGGTTGCGCGCACGAAAACAGCATGGAATCCAGTCCTCGAAACTTATTTCGATACGCACGCGCTCGAGATTGACACATTCCGACAGTCGCAGACGCTCCAGATGGCGAATTATATTGCCGATGGCAGGTTCGTTTTAGAGGATGACCAAGTGTATCACAATAATGCATCGTCACGTGCTGCGCTCCAACTTTATGGCATCAATAAATGGACGAGCGACAACACCTATGACATCACTTTGCATTTGCACCTCAATGATTACGCGGGTCGCCGCGCAAAGAGAGTCGGAACCTATGATGGCTTCACTATTTATGTACCGGACCACCAGTATTCAAACGCGCCCGCTTCAAAGGCGGTCGGTGAGGCGGTCGCGGCGCGACTGAACGCCTATCACGCGACGAGCACGCTCCCTATAGAAAATCGTGGCGTCGTCGAGGACCAGGAACTCATCGCTACCGGTTCACATAACAGTGTCGATGGTGTCGCTCTCCTCATTGAATACGGGTATATCTATGAGCCGCAATTTCAGAAGCCGTCAGTGCGTACGGTGGCGACTGCAGACTACGCGTACCAAACCTATCTCGGACTCCAAGATTTTTTCAATGACCCGCTTTCGCCGACCTATGGTTCCATCTCATTTCCGTATGATTGGAGTCAGGCAGACGCGAGAATCGGGGAATCAGGTCCCGGTGTGTATGCGCTCCAAGCTGCGCTCCATCATCTCGGGTTCTATCCTCCCGCGGGCAAAAGTTTCTCTGAATGCCCGGTCTCCGGTAGAGCCGGCACGTGCACCCGCGCCGCGATTGAGGAATATCAGAGCGCGCATAGCATTGAAGCGACCGGTGTGCTCGGGCCTCGGACGCGCACGGCACTCGAGCAAGACCTCGCCACCCCCTAGTGATATACTGCATCTCTTATGGCTACCAAATCAAAAAAGATTCTCAATGCCTTTAAGAAACAAGGCGCGCGCATAGAAACGAAGGCGCGCGTAAAACTCGCAGGGAAGTCGGATTTCTCGCTCTGGTACACGCCAGGCGTCGGTGTCGCCGCGTCCTATCTCGCGAAGCATCCGAAAGAGGCTCGAGAAATGTCAGTGAAGAAGAACAGCGTCGCCATCGTCTCGGACGGCTCGGCCGTGCTCGGTCTCGGTAATATCGGCCCGTACGGCGCCCTGCCCGTGATGGAAGGGAAAGCACTCATATTTAAAGAAAAAGGAAATGTGGACGCGTGGCCGATCGTTTTGGACACACAAGACCCTGATGAGATAGTGCAGACAGTGAAAGCGATTGCACCGGCATTCGGCGGCATCAATTTGGAGGACATCGCGGCGCCGAAGTGTTTTGAGGTGGAACGGCGGCTCATCAAGGAGTTAGATATCCCCGTTATGCACGATGACCAGCACGGCACCGCCATCGTCGTACTCGCGGGACTCACGAACGCCGCGAAAGTGGCGAAGAAAAATTTCAAGACATTAAAAGTTGTCATCAGCGGCGCCGGCGCCGCGGGTACGGCGGTCGCGAAGCTCCTCTTAGCCGCCGGCATCAAAAACATTATTCTGTTGGACCGCAAGGGTACGATTTACCGGGGGCGCGCCGCACTGAATACGCACAAAGCCGAACTCGCGCGGCTCACAAACCCGCGCAGGGTCAAAGGAGACCTTAAAGAAGCGATGCATAGCACAGACGTGTTCATCGGTGTCTCGGGGAAAGGTCTCCTGAAGAGGGAACACGTTGCGAGTATGGCGCCGCGTGGCATCGTCTTCGCCATGGCGAACCCTGACCCGGAGATTCTGCCGGACGAAGCGAGGAAAGCGGGTGCGCTCGTTATCGCGACCGGTCGTTCCGATTATCCGAATCAGATTAACAATGCGCTCGTCTTTCCGGGCATCTTCCGCGGGGCGCTTGATACGGGCGTGAAAAAAATCACCGAAGCAATCAAGCTCCGCGCCGCCCGCGCGCTCGCCGCGCTTGTGGGAAAACCGACTGCGGCAAAAATCATCCCCGACCTTCTGGACCCGCGCATTGCTAAGGCAATTGCGCGTTCGGTGCGCTAATTTTTGCTATACTAGAAGATATGTCTACAACCACCATCATTCTCATAGTTCTCGCCGTCGTCGTGCTTTGGGCGATATTCGCGTATAACAACCTCGTTACACTCGTCAATCAGGCGAAGGAAGCGTGGGCCGATATTCAAGTACAGTTGAAGCGCCGGTACGACCTCATTCCGAACCTTGTGGAAACGGTGAAAGGATACGCCGCGCATGAATCAAGCGCCTTTGAGAATGTGACCAAGGCACGCGCCGCCGCGATGGGCATGCCTGCGCAGGCAGGCGCAGCAGGGAAAGCACAGGCGGAGAATATGCTCACGGGCGCTCTCAAAACACTCTTTGCAGTCTCTGAAGCGTATCCGGACTTGAAAGCGAATCAAAACTTTCTCCAGCTGCAGAAGGAGCTTGGCGACACGGAGGACAAGATTCAGGCCTCGCGCCGCTTCTACAATACGACCGTGATGACGCTCAACACCGCAGAGCAGTCGTTCCCCGGCAATCTCATCGCCTCGTCGTTTAGCTTCAAGCCGATGGACCTCTTCGAGCTTGCTTCTGCGGATGCCGCCGCCAACGAGCCGGTGAAAGTGCGGTTCTAGGTATATGGAAGAATTCCCCAGACCAAAAAAGGAACTCTCAAAGGAAGAAGCGCAGGATGCCCAAATTGGATTGCTCGAGTGGGAACTTGAAGAGCGGGATGCACAACACGGTGTGGATCACTTGACGGGATTGAAAACACGCAAGACGTTCGAGCGCGAACTCGACCGGTCGTTGAAGCTTATCCGCGGGGAAGTGCTCGAACATCGTGCGGGCGCCGAACAGATCAAAGAAATTTCTCTCATCTTCATAGATCTCGATAATTTCAAACGAGTGAATGACATCCTTGGGCACACAGCCGGTGATAACGCGTTAAAAAAAGTTGCGGAAATACTTACCGGCTCGGTTCGTGAAGCGGATATAGTGGCGCGTTTCGGCGGAGACGAATTTTATATATTATTACCGCGTGCAAACGAACAAATCGCGATGGTCGTCGCAGAAAAGGTCCGTGCGAATCTGGACAAAAACCCTAAACTCAAAGAGCTCGGGATCACTGCCAGTCTCGGTGTCTGCTCGGTGGGCGCATCAAGCGCGACCAATTCAGAAACCCTCATTCATCATGCCGACTTAGCCGCCAAGAAGGCGAAACAAGAAGGGAAGAATCGGGTTGAAGCATACAGCGGCGCATGAATCTCTACGAACAACGTTCAAGTAATATCCGCCGGACCTGGGCGCTCATATTCGGATTCCTCATCGTTGTCATCGCGGTCGGGTACGCTGTCTCTGTATACTACGGCAATCCGTCTATTCTCTATATCGCGGTGTTTATCGCCATTGCAACGAACTTTTACGCCTACTGGGAATCGGACAAGCTCGTGCTCTCGCTGAACCACGCGCGACCAGCTTCGCGTGAAGAATTTTTTGATTTCTACACCGTTACCGAGAATCTCGCGATTATCGCCGGTTTGCCGAAGCCGAAGCTCTATGTGATTGATGACCCGGCGCCAAACGCCTTTGCGACCGGCCGCGATGAAAAACATGCAGTTGTGTGTGCGACGACCGGGCTACTCTCTCAACTAACGCGACCGGAGCTTGAAGGCGTCATCGCGCACGAACTCTCACATATCAAAAATCGCGACATACTCCTGATGACGATTGCGGTGGTGCTCGCGGGCTTTGTTGCCATCATCGCCGATATTTTCTTGCGCGTTTCTTTCTGGGGAGGCGCTCGCAGTAGCAACAATAAACAGGGGAATGCGCTTCTCGTGATACTCGCCATCGTCGGCATCGTGCTCGCACCCGTGGCCGCGAAGCTCATCCAGCTCGCCGTCTCGCGCCGGCGCGAATATCTCGCGGACGCCTCGGGCGCTTTGCTCACGCGCTACCCCGAAGGTCTCGCCTCGGCGCTCGAGAAGATTGGCAGTTATACCGCGCCGATGCGAAATGCGAACACCGCCACCGCGCATCTCTTCATCAACAGTCCCTTTGGTGTAAAAGGAACAAGTGCGGGTAGTTGGGTAGGACGTCTTTTTTCAACGCACCCGCCCATCCCTGACCGTATCAAAGCGCTTCTCACAGCGTGATTATTTCTGTTTTTTGTTGTACGTTGGTAGTTGTGCTAACTGGAGGCGTCGCATAGTGGTCTAGTGCGCATGCTTGGAAAGCATGTGTGGGGCAACCCACCGAGCGTTCGAATCGCTCCGCCTCCGCTCTCATGAGACGAAATTTTTATCTTGGAGTCTTGCTTATTGGAATAGTCGTCATAATAGCTTTATTTTCCTATAGGACATTGCCAGCGACAACGACAGAACAAATGCTGGTAGCGGAGTTCGGCGGAGTGTCCTTGAAGATTGAGTATGCGACAACACCAGAAGCCAGAAAGCAGGGACTCGGAGGTCGAGCTGAAATACAGGAAGATTATGGAATGCTCTTTGTTTTCGCGAATGACGACAAGTATGGTTTCTGGATGAAGGATATGCTCGTACCGCTAGACATCTTTTGGTTAGATTCTGATGGACACGTCGTGTCAATCATTAAGGACGTTGCAACTTCAACCTATCCGAATGTCTTTTATCCGCCGGAACCGGCCCGGTATGTCCTAGAGACCGCCGCGGGCTTCGCCCGCGCTCACGCAATCAAAACGGGGACACTGCTCCGGTTGAAAAATGTTCCATCCGTTTCAGAATAACGCTGTCCACAGGGCGTTTTATACAGAGAGGAGTAGAATGACTTCATATATTATGAAAGTGCAAACCATGCACGCTTTGAAGGTAGCGGAACCGATAATCTCAAAAGAAACGCGTCGGTATCGCGACATGATTCCGCAGATAGAGAAGCGCGACGGACGATTATTGCCGTTTGATTTTGATAAGATTGCCGCCGCTATTTTGAAGGCGATGACTGCATCGGAAGAGGGAGGTCAGGATGATGCGGTCCTCGTGGCGCATCAAGTGGCGGGCGAACTCGGACGGTTCGCGAAGAAATACCGGAGTTTCCTCCCGACGGTTGAAGGCATCCAGGATTCGGTGGAGAAATATCTCATTTTGAACGACTATGTGAAGACGGCGAAGACGTATATTCTGTATCGCGACAAACGCGCACAACTGCGCGCGGCGCATATTGAAATTCCCGAGCATGTGAAAAAACTTGCGGAAGAAAGTAAGAAATATTTTGAGGGGAATACACTTGGCGAGTTCGTGTATTTGCGCACCTACGCGAAGTGGATTCCCGAAGAAGGACGGCGCGAGACCTGGGTGGAGACGGTTGACCGCTATATGAGTTTTATGCGCGAGAATCTCGGCGGCAAACTCTCGGAAAAGGAATACGCCGACGTGCGTTCGGGCATTTTGAAACAGGAGGTAATGCCATCAATGCGTCTGATGCAGTTCTCGGGCGAGGCGGCGCGGCGCTGTCACGCCTGCGCCTACAACTGCACCTTCACCGCGCCGGTGAAGCTCGAGGACTTCGCCGAAATTATGTATCTCTCGATGCAAGGGTGCGGCGTCGGCTTCGCGGTGGAGAGTCAGAACGTTGAACAACTTCCGCAGATTATGAAACAGAAGGGAGAGAAAGTGTCGACGCATGTCATCGCCGATTCCAAAGAAGGGTGGTGCGATGCGCTCACGCTTGGTTTGAAAACATGGTATGCAGGCAAGGACGTTATTTTTGACTGCTCGCTTATTCGTCCGGCCGGCGCGCGTCTCAAGACGATGGGAGGGAAGGCGAGCGGTCCCGAGCCGCTTCAAAGTTTGCTTGCCTTTACGCGGGAGCGGGTCCTCCGGCGCCAAGGGCGGCGTATGCGCGCGATTGATGTGCACGACGTTATCTGCAAAATCGGCGAGTGCGTGGTTGCCGGCGGCGTGCGCCGCACCGCGATGATATCGCTCTCCGACCTTGACGATGTGGATATGCGCGACGCCAAGAAAGGCCAGTTCTATATGACCGACCCGCACCGCTCCATCGCGAACAATTCCGCCGTCTATGAGATGCAGCCGACCAATACCGAGCTTATGGACGAATGGGTCGCGCTTATGAAGAGCGGGAGCGGCGAACGGGGCATCTTCAATCGCGGGTCGCTCGCCGTCACGCTCCCAAAGCGCCGCACGGAGTACTTTAAGAAACTCGGCTTCATCGGCGAGGACGGCGTTGTGCATGGCTCAATCGGCACGAATCCGTGCGCCGAGATTATCCTGCAATCCAAACAATTCTGCAATCTCTCCGAGGTGATTGCACGCGCCCACGATACGGAAGCGTCGCTTGTGCGCAAAGCGCGTCTCGCTTCCATTATCGGCACGTATCAATCGACGCTCACGAAGTTCGGTTATATTTCAAAAGAGTGGACCGAGCATAATAAAGCGGAACGTCTTCTTGGGGTTTCAATCACGGGACAGTGGGATAGCCCGGCGGCGCGGCGGTCGGAAGTGATGGTTAAGGTCCGTGATATGGCGATTAAGACGAATATCACCTATGCGAAACGCTTCGGCATTGAACGTTCGCTCGCGGTGACGGCGGTGAAGCCATCGGGCACGGTCTCGCAGACGTTTAATTGCGCTTCAGGCATCCATCCGCGCCACGCGCCGTACTATATTCGCCGCGTGCGCATCAGCGCGACCGACTCGCTTTTCAAGCTCATGCGCGACCAGGGTGTGCCGTACTATCCGGAAGTGGGGCAGTCGCTTGAGGAGGCGAATACCTTCGTGCTGGAGTTCCCGGTCAAGGCGCCCGACCATTCCAAAGAAGCGCGGTTCAAAGACGACCTCACGGCGCTTGAGCAGCTTGAGTACTGGAAGAGGGTGAAACTTAATTTTACCGAGCACAATCCGTCAGCGACCATCTCGGTAAGCGAGAATGAATGGATTGGTGTCGTGGACTGGCTCCAGAAAAATTGGGACATCATCGGCGGGCTTTCGTTCCTTCCGCGCTCCGACCACGTCTACCGCCTCGCGCCGTATGAGACGATTACGAAAGAAGAATATGAGGCGCGTATGGTCCGTTTCCCCAAAGTGGATTATTCGAAGCTTGTTGCCTACGAACTCCACGATGAGACGGAGATGAAAAAAGAATTGGCGTGTGCCGACGGGACGTGCGAAATTGAGTGAGACGCGATCTCGCTCAACTACAAGGTTCGACCTTGTAATTTTCCACGGCGTATATAGTGGCTCGTTTGGCGGCTCTGCTGGGCGACTTGACAAAATAGTCAGTTGGTGTATCATAGCGGTCAGATTATGGCTCATTGAATGAGTGCGGTTCGCCACAGCAGAAAGCGGCTTATTCTCTAGGCCTTTCTCCGCTGTGGCGAACCCAATCGGATTCGTTTGAACAGCACTGTAAAAACGCTCTCACTCAAGGAGAAATCATGAGCGAACAACAGATTCCCCAGCTTGCTGAAGCCATTGTTACCCATCAGCGTCATCTCGGTAATTTATCTTCCGACGACGCACAATGGGCGATTCAAAACACTGTCGCCGCGATTGGACTTTTCGTCGATGCGGTCAAAAACCGCACGATGACCGAAGTGAAGAAACTCCTCGAATTCCTCTTCAGCTTCAACGCCAAAGCGGTCGAGAAATTTGTCGCCAAGGAAAAGTTCATCGAGGGAAAGACGACCGATGGCGTCTCTGTCAGTTGGCTCGGCGAAAACTTCAAGAAGAACTTCCTCGGCAAGATCGAAAGGAACGTAAAAGCCGCCGAGCTGAAAGTCCAGAAGTTGCTCGAGACCGCGACGGACTTGCCCCAAGAAGACGAACCGGGAATTATTCCAGAACTTGTCGGCAAGCACCGGACGTTTCTCGCCCACTTCTTTCAACTGTTGGCTCACAAGCAGCAGACAAAGGATTACTCATGGCTCGTCGGCTACATCTGTGACGAAAACGGTGTGCTCTGGACCGTGGGCGCGTACTGGTTCGTCGACGGCTGGGTTGTCGGGGCCGACTCGGTCGTCCGCCCGTCTAGGTGGAGTGCCGGCGATCAGGTTCTCTCCCGCTGATTCTCGACCACTTTGTCCTTTTTGACCCTCTGAACCTTTGCCACTTTGGTATTGGAACGGAGGGTCTTTTGTTATACTCATACACGAGGATGTTTTGGGTGCGACGAGCATGCTCTTTGCACAGCGCCTCGGGTAGTTTTTATTTCAGAATCACGTCGAGCAAGCTCTACGCGAGTGCAGATATTTCTACTCAAAAAAAGATTAGAATCGGTGTGCACCACTGGCGGACTTCGATGTCCCACATACGTACAGCCCCGAGAGTATTCGAGGGGTACTGATAAGGATGGTGGTGTGCACACTTGTGCTCTGGACCGTGAACGCGAACTGGAACGACGACGGCTGGAATGTCGAAGCCAACTCGGTCGACAACCCGAACAGGTGGAATGCCGGCAATCAGGTTCTCTCCCGCAACTCTTATCTTTTCCCGTCTCCGTTTGGAGGCGGGTTTTTCGCTAAAATCCCTCTTTTCCAGCCACCGACCATGCGCCCGATTTCTTCAATATCTTTCCCGAGTGCGATAAAATGGCTTTGTGCCATGAGCTCCGATTCCCATGCGATTTGTACGAAAAAGCGAACTGCGTCAATGGCGCGAAGAGCGTCATCAAGCGGGGATAGTTTTTGGCTGATTGATGCGTATGCGGCCTTGCGTAGCGAATCTAAGAGGTCAAGCCATAGTGCATCGATTCGGTCGCCAATACCGAAACGTTCCGAGCGCGCCATCTTGCGATGAACGATGAGCCACGTTTTGTAGGCGGTCTTGGCGCGCTCAATGACCGGCAGGAGCGCCGGGGGGGGGTCGCCTCAAAGAATCCGATTCACTCATACGTATGAGAGTATCATCTCAGTAGAGAATCTGCTTGAAGCATGGAAGGAATTTATAAAAGGGAAGCGCAAACGTACCGATGTGCAGGAATTCGGGCGGTATTTGATGCAGAACATTTTGGAACTGCATCACGACCTTGTAACGGGCACATACCAACACGGTGGCTACCGTCATTTCAAGATAGCCGACCCCAAACCGCGCGACATACATAAAGCGAGCGTGCGCGACCGGCTCGTGCACCATGCACTGTATCGGAAACTGTATCCGTTTTTCGACCGCACATTCATCAGCGACTCATACTCCTGCCGCAAGGAGAAGGGAACACACCGAGCGATGAATCGATTTAGAGCTTTTGCATATAAAGTTTCGAAGAATAATACTCGTACGTGCTGGGTACTGAAGTGCGATATCAGAAAGTTCTTCGCTTCTATCGACCAACGAGTGCTGATGGAAATTATTCACACCTATATTCCCGACGAACGTACTCGCGCGCTCATTACGAACATCGTCGGCAGTTTCGACTCGGGGACAAAAGGGAAAGGCCTCCCGCTCGGCAACCTCACTTCACAACTCCTTGTAAATATCTACATGAACGAGTTCGACCAATTCGTGAAGCACAAACTAAAAGTAACGCGCTATGTTCGTTATGCCGACGATTTTGTTATCCTCTCGCACGACAAAAACTACCTGCTAAAAATACTTCCATATATGGAAGTGTTTTTGCGCGATACATTGAAGCTCGCCATGCATCCGAATAAAGTTTCTATTGAAACGCTCGCTTCGGGCATAGATTTTCTCGGTTGGGTACACTTTCCTGACCATCGGGTGTTGCGGACGGCGACGAAAAAGAGAATGTTGAGGGCACTTAGCGGGAATCCGGAAGAAGCAACGATTATGTCGTATTGCGGCATGTTGAGCCATGGGAATGCGCACAAGCTCTCAAAGCTGATTCCGAGCGTGGTCAAAAATCGATAAGCGAAACCCCGCGCAGGAGCGCGGGGTTTCGCATCTTTTTGGACCGGGCCGATAAGCCGAATTCTGTGCCGATTCTGCCCACCGAAGGTGGCTACAGAATCGAGCATCCTACAAAGCCTTGGCGAAGTAGGATATTCTGCCCTACTTCGCCTCAGAAGGCTACGAAGGGCGCTCAATTTGTGCAGCTGCCTGCGGCAGGCAAAATTGGCGACGATCATTTATCTGGGACGCTGATTACTCAACGCCTCGAGCGGCACCCTGCCAGCGCGAAGCGCTGGCGATACGGCCTTGCACACCAGTAAGTATTTTGCCGTTTCAGCCGGACTAAACCGGGTCGTTTCTGCTCGCAACTCTATCCTTGCGGACGACGGGCGTTACCCGCTACCGTTTTAACCCATGCTTTCGCACGGGTGAGTGTTCGGACTTTCCTCCCTCGTCACGCCATAGCCTTGCGGCGGCGGACAAGGGCGATCGCCTAGCCCGGTCCTGGTGTAGTATACTATATCCGTTATTACCGGACAATATAAATACAACTAACCATGCCCCCGTATCAATCAGCAGTCGCTCCCCTCGATTACACTCGGGGCAAGCCGCGCCGTTCACTTGAGACGATAAGTGTCTGGGCGTTCTTTGCTACGCTTATTGCAGCATTCTTCATATTCATTCCGTCTACCTCGGTTCCGTTCACAACGACGAAGACCTTTGTACTCGCCGCAGGAGCTCTCATTACTCTCGCACTCTATATTCTCGCGCGCCTTTCGCGCGGCAATGTCATCTTCCCGCCGTTCGCGCTTGTTGGCGCGCTCTGGCTACCGGTCATCGCCTATGGAGCATCGGCGGCGTTTTCGGGCGTGTCATTCGGGAACGCTTTTTGGGGGACATCGCTTGAACCGGATACGCTTGGTTTTATGCTGGTCGCAGCGGTCCTCGGCACGCTTGCTGCGCTTATGCTGCGACGTCCTGAACAGTATCGTTCCTTCCTCTCTGTCAGTGCGTGGGTATTCGGCCTCCTCGTCGTCCTCGAAGCGCTCATTGTCGTTGTTGGGCAATTCTCGCCGGCCACGATTTCCCCGGCATTTTCGATTATCGGCTCATTCGAAGACCTCGCCTTCGTTCTCGGGCTCGGTGTCGTCGGTGTGCTTATCACGCTTCGTTTTCTTGAGCTCTCCCTGCGCACCCACCGCGCGCTCATGGTGAGCGGGATTGTGGCGCTTGTGCTTCTCGCTATCGCGAACTCCTCGCTCGTGTGGATACTCCTTGCCTTCGTGTCGCTCGGCCTCTTTGTTGAATCGATTATGCGGCGCGGAGTAAAGGGAGGAGACACGGACCTTGATGATGCTGCGGTCATGGATGAAATGCCATCCGAAACAGACGAAAAGAACCATTCGTTTATCCTGCCGCTCGCAGTACTCGCTATTTCGCTTTTCTTTCTCATCGGCGGAACGCTCGGGAACGCCTTGGCAAACACGCTCAATGTGAATGTCGTGAATGTCCGTCCTTCGTGGCAATCAACATTCGCGATTGCAGAAAAGGTATATACCACCGCACCGGTCTTCGGTACGGGTCCCGGCACGTTCGGCACGCAATGGCTCAAGTATCGCGATGCGTCGCTTAATGCAACCGTTTTCTGGAACATTGATTTCTCCTCCGGTATCGGTTTCATCCCGACTTCGCTCGTGACGACGGGTCTTCTGGGAGCTCTTGCGTGGGTTGCGTTTGTGCTTCTGTTCATGGGATTCGGCCTTCGTATGATTATCCTGCGCGCGTCGGAGGATGCGTTTGTCCGTTATGTCGCGATACTTTCGTTTATTGCGACGCTCTATCTCTTCATCGTCGCGATTTTCGGTCTGCCGAATACGGTCGTCCTCATCCTCGCGTTCGTCTTCGCCGGTCTCTTTACCTCGACGATGCGTTTCGCCGCGTTCTCTCGGCAATGGGGGGTCATTTTCTCGCGCAGTCCGCGACTCGGCTTTGTGATTGTATTCGCATTAACCATTCTCCTGCTCGGCTCCGTCGTCGCGGCCTATACACTCGTTGGGCGCGCCATCGCGACGATTGAACTCACGAGAGCAAATGTCGCATTCGGGAATGGGGATATCGATGCGGCTGAAAAAGCCGCGCAAAACTCGATTTCTTTCGCACCGAACGCATTCGCGTATCAGATAGAAGCGGGCATTGCGAGGGCGCGCCTCAATCAGATAGTCACTTCCCCGACAATGCCACAAGCCACTGCGCAGAAAGCATTCCAAGATGCGCTCTCGGCAGGCATTAATGCCGCTCTGACCGCGACAAACCTTGCTCCCTCTGATTATCAGAATTGGCTTGCACTCGGGAATCTCTATGCGCAAGCGGTACCGCTCGGCGTCACGGGTGCCTATGACAGCGCATCAACCGCATATGAAAAAGCCAAAGTGCTCAATCCGACTAATCCGCAGATTCCGTACATCATTGCCCAGCTCGACATCGCGAATAAGAACACGAAAGCAGCCCAGGAAGATTTGAAAGCTGCCATTGCGCTCAAACAAGACTACACGGCCGCTATCTTCCTTCTCTCGCAACTTCAGGTACAGGACGGCAACGTAAAAGATGCTCTCGCTTCCGCTCTCGCGGCCGCCTACTTCCAGCCGAATGACCCGAACATCCTCTTCCAGATTGGTATCTTGTATGCGGCGCAGAACGACCTCGCGAATGCCACTGCGGCGCTCTCGGCAGCGGTCACGGCGAATCCGCAATTCGCGAACGCGCGTTATTTCCTCTCGGCGGTGTATGCGAAACAGGGCAACCTGGAGAATGCGCTCACACACATGCAGGCCATTGCGGCAATGTCAACCGAAAATGCAACAGCAGTCGCTGCGCAACTTGCAGCGCTTGCAGGAGGGAAGAACCCATTCCCCGCGAACCTCCTCTCGCTCCCTTCGACACCGGTTAAGCAATAAACTTGCCAACTGGATTTAGGACATCGGATGTCCTCGTGCAATTGGACATCGGATGTCCAAACATTCAGTCGGAAGAACCGCCCGCCCGCCCCGGCGGGGGGTGCGGTTTGGGGGGACCGTTTTTTTGCAAAAAAATGGGAGTGAGTTTTTGGTTTGTGGGGGGGGTATGGGACCGAAAACTGAC
>CAYHMS010000008.1:14077-22298 GCA_964357805.1 uncultured Candidatus Saccharibacteria bacterium
GGGGCTCGGGGTGTCTCGGTGGGGCTCCCCCCAACCACAAATTTTTTACTCAACTGGGGTGGCCCGTGTCAATTTCACCTGCCCCCCAAAAAAAAACCCCCCCCCCCCCCCCCCGGCGCCCCGCGCCGGCGGTTCCGTTTCTGGGACTCGTTTTTTAGCCAAAAAAGTGGAAGTCATTTATGCTATAGTGTGGCGTAATGAGCACGAAAAGCTTCCCATCTGAACGAGAAGGCCAATTTCATTTTTTTGAGAATTTTGGAGTAAATCTTGAAGAAAATGATGTCTTAATTGCTAACACCGACGGTGTTCACAATGGAAATATTTTTGAATTTAAATTAAGTATTAACAATACACAGCAGGTACTTTTTCAGGCAATTAAATATCTTTCACGATTAAGAATCACTGGTCATCCAGTCCCAAAAAATATTCTGCTCGTATCATTGAATCAAAGTAAATTATATTTTTTTGACAGCGGAGATTATTTTGATGAAATTCATATACCTTATTACGGTGGAGCAAGTAAGAATAATGACGGTTTTGAAATTAAAAAACAGCCAATAGAAATTGATTATTCAACAGATGTCGGTGCAGACAAAGTTAATAAAATATTGAAAGAAAATAATTTTACTAAAATAAAAATTGATGCGAACTGCATTGTTGGATGGGCAGAAGAATTTTACCGAGAAAATCCAACTGCAAAGAAAGGCGATTATCTTGATGATAAAGATGGTGGCGAAATTCGCAAGCCAATAAAATTTAAAGATTATATTTTACCATTCAAAGAAAAAACAAATATCAAGTTTAAGTATTTGATGGACAAACTGAATGATAATTTAATAAAGAAGGAACTCGGTGCTTTCTTTACGCCACCTGCTTATGCAAAAAAATCTGTAGAGCTTATCCGTGAAGCAATAAAACTTGTTCCAAAGGGTAATGATTATATTATTTTGGATCGCTGTGCTGGAACTGGTAGTTTAGAGTCAGAACTTTCTGATGAAGAATTGTCACACACTATTGTTAGCACTTACGAATACTATGAATACAGAGTTTTGTTTGAACGATTTACCGGGCGAGTTCGTCATATCATTCCACCAACTGATGACAATGTAGAATTTTCTGCAGGTTTCGTGGCAAACGCAGACGCTTTAAGTGAGGATTTTGTAAACAATGAAATTATTAAGCAATACATTGATAATCCAAAATGCACAGTAATCTTATTTGAAAATCCGCCATACAGTGATGTTGGTGCTGTAAAAAATAACCCTGCAACAAAAGACAAAAAAACAACTTGGAAGAATAGTTTTGTTGCGGAGCAAATGAAAAAAGAAATCAGCGGGACTGTAAAAAATGATTTGGCCAATTTATTTATTTGGTCTGGTTTTAAATATTACTTAAAACATAAAACCGATAGTTATATTTTATTTTCGCCTATTAAATACTGGAAGTCTAATAAATTGGTAAACAAAGAATTTAATGGAGGATTCCTTTTCAATAGACAGCATTTTCATGCAACTGCCTCGGCGATATCTTGTATTTCTTGGCAAAATATTGATGAGAAAAGAGACAAAATAGAATTAGACGTATTTGACATTGATACCAATAACACACCATCAATAGATGATGACAAAGTTGTTTTTCTAAATAAATCCACAGTAAAAAAAGTGTCAGGTCTTTTGAGTAAATTTTATGACAAAAGGAATGATGGGACAGATCAAATTCCAGCGGCGATTTCTACATGGGGAGGTGAGGAGTATCAATATAAATCAAAATGGATTGGTCGAGAATTTGATTATAAAAGTGATAAGAGTCTAAGAATCATCCCAAAATATAACAAAAATATTATTGCCTATTTAATTACACAAGATTTTGGTTTTGAGCATCCACGACTTTCAACAAACCTTGTTCGTGTTGGTGTATACGCCGGAAATGGCTTTTATTTACGATCTGATAATTATCTTGAAAAATTTCCGCTTTTTGCTGCCGGTAAATATCCAATTGAAGATAAATGGTATGAGAATGGAACGATTTTCAAATCCTCTGATGGTGGAGATAAATATACCAAAGATAAAGATTTCTTAAAATCATGTTTTATCTTCACATGTCTATCTCGGTATAATAAATGCATTTCTTTCACAGGAAGTGATAAACGATTCTATAAAAATGAATTATGTTTTGATGCTAAAACCCTAGCAAGTGAACAGCTTGGAAAATTTAAATTAAATAATGACGAAAAAGAATTGGTTAATGTTTGGGAGAGTGTTTTGATTGAAGCAGGGAAGACAAAAAACTATAATAAAAAATTATCGTATGGTCCGTATCAAATCGAAATAGAATTAAACACATCACAGTTAGATGATAACAACAAGCCAGTCCCTGATTACCCAACACTTAATGGCGCTTTAGATAATCTTAAGAAGAAATTGAAAGCATATTATGCGAAATATATCACGCCAAAATTGTTCGAGTACGAATTGCTAAAATAAAAACATGATCGAATTCGCCGAAACCGACAGAACAATGAAAGAAATTGACAAGGTCGCCATATAAAAAATAAAACCGCGCAATACGCGATTTTATATGAGCGAGGTGTACTTTTCTAGCACCGTTGGGAGAGTAGTAATAACTCAATCGGTCCTCCTCCGCGGGTTCTCTATAAGCCAGCACGTTTACTCAATGCCCCCTTTACCTTTATGCTCGATGACGTTGTGAGAGTGCGCTCGCTGCAGCACTTTTTGCCGCCTTACTTGAATGTGGGTTGCTGAGTATTTTCGATGCCTTGCTCGCAACCGTCTTGCTCGTTGTTTTTGAATGGGCCATACAGGGTGAACTTAGTTGATAATCCTCGGTGCTCCGAATTGAAAACATTGTAGCATACATATGTCAGGAAGTTATACACACGATATCCACATTTCAGACATCTTGTGATACAATGACCCTATGAGCACCACATACGCATCACTTATAAAAACCATTCGAACAAAGAAGGGGATTCCGCAGGCAGAAATAGCCAAGAAACTGGGTATTTCGCGCACGTCATATATTGCCGTGGAGCAGGGTAAAAAAGAGCTAACAGTTAGCGAGTTTGAAAGTCTTCTCAATGTTCTTGGCGTTTCCCGCGAAGAATTTGAAGGCGGAGAGATCCCGAACTACGAGAAATACAAGCAGATGATTCTCGCGTTTCTGCGCCTCAACAAAAGTGTGCCAAAGACGAAGTTGGCAAAACTACTCTATTTCGCTGACTTCAGCTGGTTTTATAACCGCCTTGAAAGTATGAGTGGGATGCCGTATCGCAAGATTCAGTATGGTCCTGTTGCCGACACATACTTCCGTCTCATTGATGAAATGTTTGATGCGGGTGAGATATCTATTGAGCAAACTGAAAATGGCGCAATGCTCGTGTCTGAAACTCGAAGTGGTGCTAAAGCAGAATTATCTGAAATTTCAAAGGAAGAATCAAAATTGATTAAAGATATTAATGAGAAATGGAAAGGAAAAAGAACTGCTGACATTGTAACATTCACTCACAAACAGATGCCGTATATGTTTGCAGAAGATAACGATATCGTTTCGTACGATGTCTTTACTCAAGAAAATCCTGATGAGATTTACTAACCATGAAGTACGAGGTCATTTTCAGGCCTTTTACCGAAAGGCATTTTATCCGGACTTTTGCGAGGAAGTATAAAGGTGCGTGGGACAAAACTCTCAAGGGTCTCATTGTAGAATTCACTTTTGCAGAGGTTTTGTTCAAGAAAAGTATCGCGGAAACGATATGTGTTTCTAGTGATAATGACATACGGATTTGTAAAACTGAGTTTAAAATCGCTGGACCCGGGAAGTCTCGGCATGCATCAGGGAACAGATGCATCATCGCGATACACAGAAGTACGACGGTTGTGCATGTGCTCCTTGTCTATAGCAAGGGAGATATCGGTGAATCGAACGAAACCGCTCGTTGGAAAGCAGTTATCAAAGAAAATTATCCGGAATACAGAGGCATTTTATAAACGTGTAAGCTCGCGAGGTAAGCCCGTAAGGTAACACCTTATGGTATGAAAAAGATTTTTGCTGAAACTGGATACTGGTGGTCCGAAGCATTTTTTCAGCGTGATGGGCGATACTGTAACTTATGTGTCTATTTGGGCGGTGAATGAAATTAGAGTATCATACAACGATGGTTCGGCGGATATTTGAGCGCATCGGCGGGTCAATGAACGCATTGACCCGCCCGGTACGCGGCCTGCATCAGGCCGCGTATTTGCTCGCGGCATTGACCCTCGCTTCGCAGATACTCGCGCTCCTGCGCGACAGGATTTTTGCGCATACCTTCGGTGCGGGTGACGTGCTCGACCTCTATTACGCGGCCTTTCGCGTACCGGACCTCGTCTTCGCGCTCATTGCCTCGCTCGTGAGCGCCTATGTGCTCATTCCGCGTATTACGGGAATGGATAGAGAGGCGGTACGCCGACTATTGTCCGAATCGGCATCATTCCTTTTCGGCATCGGCGGCAGTATGTGCATAGTGCTTGCCGTTTTTATGCCGGCCTTTCTTGCATTTTTGTATCCGAACTTCGCCACGTCTCCGTATCATGCCGACTTCGTGTTGCTCGCGCGCCTCCTCCTCCTCCAGCCCATTTTGCTGGGCTTGTCCGGCGTGCTCGGGAGCGTGACGCAGGTACACCGGCGCTTCGCGCTCTTTGCTATGTCTCCGGTACTCTACAATCTCGGCATCATCCTCGGCGCGGTCGTACTCTATCCTCTCTGGGGCCTCCCGGGAATCGGCGCAGGCGTCATCATCGGCGCACTTGCGTACCTTGCGGTAAATATTCCGGTCGTGAGGGAGGCAGGAGTTATGCCGCACCTTTGCCTTCCCACGTTTTCTCTGATGGCATCGGTCGTGCGAGATTCTGTTCCTCGTTCGCTTGCGCTCGGTATGGGTTCGATAACGGCACTTTTTCTCACTGCTCTCGCTTCCCGCGTCGGCACAGGGGCGGTCTCCGTCTTCACGTTCGCCGGAAATCTTGAAGCAGTCCCGCTCTCGCTTATCGGCGCCTCCTACGCGGTTGCGGCATTCCCCGCGCTCTCCGAAACATCGAATGTAGAGAAGCGCAGCGAGTTCACCTCTATCCTTTCGGCGAGCGCGCGGCATATCATTCTCTGGTCAGTCGTATCTATCGGGCTTATCGCCGTGCTTCGCGCGCATATCGTGCGCGTTATCCTCGGGACTGGCGCATTCGATTGGGATGCGACGCGTCTCACGGCCGCTCTCCTTATCATTCTTGCGGTCGGTCTCGTTGCACAAGGACTCGTTCTTCTTTTTTCGCGTGCGCTCTATGCGGTGCGGCAGTCCTGGCGGCCATTCTTCTATCAACTCGCAGGCAGCGCACTCACGGTATTTCTCGCCGTCACATTTCTCGCCTTGCCGACAACGGGATTTCTCTCATCGTTCGCCGGCTTCCTGAAGGTCGGCGACGTGCGCGGGACCGGCATCTTGTTCATTGCGCTTGCCGCGACGCTCGGCCAGCTCTTTCTCGTTCTTCTTTCTCTGCTCGCGCTCCGAAGCGTTGCTCCCGGTCTCGGCCGTACGCTTGTACGTCCGTTTATAGATGGCGGTGTCGCCGCTCTTGCCGGCGGCGCCGTGGCCTACACCGCGCTCGCATTTCTCGGCGGCATCGCGCCCCTCACAACGCTTCTGGCCGTCTTCACCGAAGGGTTCATAGCAGGTCTGCTAGGCCTTGTCGCCGCCGCGCTCGCGCTCTACGTTGTTGAGAACGAAGAGTTCCGTATCGTCGTCAGTGCGCTCGATAAAATCATCAAGACACATACCGGCCGTTCGGCCCTGCTCGCGCCCTCTGCTGAAGAGCCGCTCCAACCGTGAATCAAGAACATATTCGAAATTTTTCCATCATCGCTCATGTTGACCATGGGAAGAGTACGCTTGCCGATCGTTTGCTTGAACGCACCGGAGCCATACCCGAGCGCCTCATGCGCGACCAAGTGCTCGACCGTATGGACCTTGAACGCGAACGCGGCATTACCATTAAGATGCAACCGGTTCGCATGCAGTACGGCGAATACGTCTTAAATTTAATAGATACGCCGGGCCATATTGATTTTTCGTATGAAGTCTCGCGCGCGCTCCATGCAGTCGAAGGGGTGCTTCTTCTGGTAGATGCGACACAGGGTATACAGGCACAGACACTGACAACACTCGCAGCAGCGCAGGCACAGAAATGCACCATTATCCCGGTCGTTTCAAAAATAGATTCGCCCGCGGCGCGCGTGACCGAGGTGAAATCAGAATTCGCCCACCTCCTTCGCATATCGCCGGAAGACGTGCTTGCAGTATCGGGTAGAACAGGGAAGGGCGTTGACGAGCTTCTGGAAGCGGTCGTGAAGCGCGTTCCCCCGCCAACAAGGTTGAACCTTGTAAATTCTGAAGGTTCAACCTTGTTGGCGGAACCGCGAGGTCTCGTTTTTGATTTTTCCTATTCGAAACACCGCGGCGTTGCGGTATACCTGCGCGTGTTCGACGGAACATTTAAGAAAGGGCAATCGCTGACTTTTCATGCGGCTGGGAAAGATTTCGTCGCGCTTGAAGTCGGTGTCTTCACTCCGGGGGAGACTCCCGCCGATACGCTCTCTGCGGGCGAAATCGGTTATATTGTCACGGGCATCAAGGAGCCGGGCGTCGTCGCCGTCGGCGATACTATTGGAACTGTACGCGGGGTGCTTCCACCCTTGCCGGGTTATAGCGTCCCAAGGCCGGTCGTCTGGGCCTCGGTATATCCGGAGAACCAGGATGACCTTCCTCTCCTGCGGCAGTCGCTCGAGCGATTGCGGCTCTCCGATTCCTCACTCTCTTTTGAAGAGGAATCTTCGGGCGTGCTCGGGAGGGGATTCCGTTGCGGCTTCCTCGGTCTTCTGCATCTGGAAATTGTTACTGAACGTTTGAAACGCGAGTTCGGTCTCACGCTTATCGTCACCATCCCGACAATCTCGTATATCGTGACGAAGACGAACGGGGTACGCGAGATTATCTACACCCCTGCAAAGTTCCCCGAGTACGGCGACATCAGCGTCATCGAAGAGCCGTGGGCAAAGGTCGTTATCATCACGCCGTCGAGTGCGGTGAGCGCGCTGGTCCAATTGCTCTATGACCATGAGGCGAACACGCTGCACACCGAAACCTATCACGACAGCCGCATCGAGCTCATAGTCGAGATGCCGCTTCGAGAACTGATGCGCGGCTTCTTCGATACATTGAAAAGCATCTCCTCGGGGTATGCTTCGCTCTCATACGAGATACTTCCCGAACGTCTCGCAGATGTTGTGCGACTTGATGTCCTAGTGGCGGACGAACCGGTCCCGGCCTTCGCGCGCGTGATAGCGCGGCGGCGAGTCCAAGAAGAAGCGGAGAAGATGGTGGAGAAGCTCCACGGGCTTCTGCCGAAACAGCTTTTCGTGACGAAAATCCAAGCGAGGTCGGGCGGGCGCATCATCGCCTCACGGACGCTCTCGGCGATGCGCAAAGACGTCACGGGCTATCTCTACGGTGGCGACGTCTCGCGCAAGAATAAATTGCTCGACAAGCAAAAACGCGGCAAGAAGAAAATGCTCGAGCGCGGGAAAGGGAAGGTGAACATTCCTGGAGAAGTTTTTATGAAAATGGTGCGTGTTGACCAGTAAAACAAGGTTCAACCTTGGGAATCTGAATTAAGGTTGAACCTTGTTTTACGTTATACTGAGGCCATGCGCGCGAAACAGTGGCGACAAGGAATTACCATCGGCATTCTTTTGCTCGTGAGCTTCTGGCTCTTCTCGCTCATCTGGGGACTCTTCGGGAAGGCGCACGTAGCGGTGTCGGAAGCGAACGACGCGAAGCGGCAGTATGAGGCGCTCGAAGAGCGTAAGGCGATGCTTGAAGCGAACCTTGCTATCCTCGGGACTGCTCGCGGGCAGGACGCGGCCATTCGCACGGCCTTCGGCGTTGCGCGACCGGGGGAAGAGGTTATCGTGGTGGTGCCGCCTGCCGCGGCGACCACGACGCCGCCCTTGTCGTGGTGGCAGAAGATAATGGATTGGTTTAAATAGAAGGCGGGTATGGTTCAGTGGTAGAACGATTGCTTCCCAAGCAATAAACGCGAGTCCGATTCTCGCTACCCGCACCATAATCAAAGACAAAGGCATTTCGCCGATGGATGAACGCGCGGCGCGAAGC
>CAYHMS010000009.1:0-14296 GCA_964357805.1 uncultured Candidatus Saccharibacteria bacterium
TGTTGGAAGGACGAAGTCCCGCATCAAGCATGACCGAAGCCGCACGAGTGTGGTCCAAGATGATTCGGAATGATTTTTGTAGCAAGACCTCGTTTTGATACTTTTTACCCGAACGCTTTTCAAGCACTGTGCGAGCTGAATCAAACACGTCAATCATAAAAATATCGGAATTGCCGAGCGTCGCGGCGGAGAGGCGTTCAAGGCCGCCGCCGAAGTCTACGTTCTGTTTCGGGAGTTTGCCGAATGAACCATCGGCTTGCTTGATGTACTCCATAAATACCGAGTTACCGATTTCCATGAAGCGGCCGCAATCGCAGTTGGGGTGGCAGATCTCGCCAAACGTGGGGTCGTGTTGAACAGCGGTGAATTCATAAAAAATTTCTGAGTCCGGGCCGCCTGGCTCCCCTGCTGGCATCATCCGCGGCGTGCCGGAGCGGCTCCACCAATTCTTCTTCGCATCATAGAAATGTATCCGCTCGTCAGGCACGCCGAGCCCTTTCCAAATTTCCGCCGATTCGACGTCTTTGGGCAGTCCAAGTGCTTCATCCCCTGCAAAACAGGTGACCCAGAGCCGGTCCTTCGGAAGCTTCAGCTCTTCGGTCAAAAACTCATAAACCCATGGCAATTGTTCTTTCTTAAAATAATCGCCGAGCGACCAGTTGCCGAGCATTTCAAAGAAGGTCGTATGGCGATTATCACCAACTTCTTCTATGTCTCCCGCGCGGAATGAAAGCTGGGAATTAACAAGTCGCGAACCCTCCGGATGTTCTTGCCCGAGGAGATACGGAATAAGAGGTTGCATCCCGCTACTGGTGAAGAGCGTGGTCGGGTCGTTCTCGGGCACGATAGGTGCGCTCGGTATAATCGCGTGCCCGCGTGTCTTAAAAAAAGCCAAATATCGCTTACGTACTTCTGCGACGGTCATAATGAAAAAGATAGCACGAAAGGTGTTCATTATGAAAACGAAAAGCCCACGAGAAGCATGAGCTAATCGTGGACAAATACGGCATCCGGCTTACCTCAGAAATTCTTCGGGCTCGATTTCGTCGAAGTCAGCCGTTTCATCGTTATACCATCTGACCGTGGTCTCGATGCCCATCTTTTGACATGCATTGAACACTTTCTTCATTAAGCTTTTGAGCTCCTGCAATTGCCGTCAAAACCTGAGTGGCGCTGAACTTATCCATTTCTTAACCCTCCGCATAATACTCGAGCAAAATGCCGAGTTTCATATAACCTAGATTGATGGTAGCATCAGTAGTAAAATATGTCAATGATGCGGCGCGGTATCCACAATAAGGGACGGTCGTCTCTTATGTTGGATAGTTAATTATTCCTCAAGGATTGCGAGAGGTGTGTCTGATATGGAGGATTATTATGGTTTCGTTTGCGACAGCGTAGTGGATGCGATACGGATAGCGTGCGACGGCTCGGCTACGGGTACCTGGTCGATACGCATTCAGTGCTCCGAGATGCGGATAACGAACAACGAGGTCAACGCCGTGTTGGATTGCGTGACGGACTCGTAAGGCGGCGTCTGGGTTGCATTCGAGAATATATTCGGCGATAGAAACGATGTCGGAGAGGGCCTGCGGTGTGTACCGAAGCCTCATATGCTCGACTTATTTCCCGAACGTCTTCCACGCTGTTGAAACGGCTGTGGATGACGCGAACGAGCCACGCACCGCTTGTGCGATACCTCGATCGAGTGCGCGTAGCTCTTGAACTCCAGGGATATACACTCCCGTGCCTCGCTCGAGGCGACGGAGGAAATCGAAAGCAATGGCTTGTCGCTCGCGCGGCCAAGCACTCACCTTTTCAAACAAACGTTTCGTTTGTGTGGACATATTGAGAGTATAGCATATGATGCATGCAATGAAAACTGACTGGGGATTTGATGCGGGAGATATAGATAAGAGCGTGCGACCGCAGGATGATTTTTACCATTACGCGAACGGTGGATGGTTGAAGCGCAATCCGATACCTCAAAATGAGGCGCGATGGGGCTCGTTCACCATGCTTCGCCATGCAACCGATAAACAGTTGCAGGCACTCTTGAAAAAAGTCGCGAATAAGAAGCGCGCGAGGATGGGTAGCGCCGAACAAATGATTCGCGACTTTTATCGTTCAGGCGTTGATACACCGGCGCGCCGCGCGCTCGGTCTCAAACCGTTACACGCGTTGTTCAAACGGATTGATGCGATAAAAAATACAAAGGATGTCATTTGTACCATCGCGCATCTTGAACGCATCGGCTCGGGAGGCATCTGGAGCATCGGCATCGACCAAGATATGAAGAATAGCGAGAAGTACATTGTCTATCTCGGACAAGGGGGCCTCGGTATGCCCGACCGAGATTATTATTTGAAAGACGACGCGGAGTCAAAGCGCGTGCGTACTGCATACCATAAGCATCTCGTGCGGCTCTTGGAGCTCGCGGGCCGACGGAGAGAAGCGAAGCAAGAAGCAGAAATTGTGTTGGAAATAGAAACCGCGCTCGCAAAAGTTTCTATGAAAAAAGAGGACGTGCGCGATGTGGACAAGACATATCATAAAAAATCGCTCGCGCAGTTGCAGTCGCTCGCACCGCGCGTTGATTGGAAAGGATATTTCAAAATACTCGGTACGAAACCTAGAGAAGTTATCGTGATGCAACCCGAGTTCTTCGCCGCCGCCGAGCGCATGCTTCATACCTTCCCGATTGAGGCATGGAAGACCTACCTGCGCGCGCATGTCATTGGCGACTTCGCTTCTTTCCTCACGCCTGAGCTTGAGAAGGAAAATTTCTCTTTCTATGCCACCGTGCTCACCGGCACCAAGCAGATGAAGCCCTTGTGGCGGCGCATCCTGCGCGTGGTGAACGGCGGCTTGAGCGAACTCTTTGGCGAGCTCTATGTGCGAGAGTACTTCCCCGCCGAAGCGAAAAAGAAAGTAACCATTGTTGTTGCCGACCTCTTTCGCGCCTATGAAGCGCGCATCAAGAACCTTGACTGGATGAGCGCGGGCACGAAGAAGGCGGCGATTAAAAAACTCCATCAAATGAACCGCAAGCTCGGCTATCCGGAAAAGTGGAAGACGTATCGCGGGCTCGCGATACGCGCTGACGACTACGTGGGCAACGCGATGCGCGCGGGCGACTATGAACACCGGCGCGCGACGCGCCGGCTCGCAAAGCCGGTGGACCACAAGGAATGGTTTATGAGCCCGCAGACGGTGAACGCATATTGCAGTTTCGGCCTCAACGATATCGTCTTCCCCGCCGCAATACTCCAGCACCCTTTCTTTGATGTCTCTGCCGATGATGCGTTCAACTACGGCGCAATCGGCTCGGTCATCGGGCATGAGATAACGCACGGCTTCGACGACCAAGGATGCAAATTTGACGGCAAAGGGAATAGGAAGACGTGGTGGACGGTACAAGACAGCGCGCACTACCGTAAAAAAGCCAAGATGCTCGTCAAACAATTCAATACCTACACAGTCGCAGGCGGACTGAAAGTGAACGGCCAACTAACGCTCGGCGAGAACATCGCCGACCTCGGCGGCGCTTCAATCGCCTATGACGCGTACAAGCTTCGTCTTGCAAAAACGGGGCGCAAAAATATAGACGGCTTCACGCCCGAACAACGTTTCTTCCTCGGTTATGCAAAATTTTGGCGGGAGAATGAACGTTTAGAAGCAACAAAAACATCGGTTCTAACCGACCCGCACTCGCCCTCCCGCTTTCGCGTGAACGGTCCGCTTTCAAATCTTCCTGAATTTTACGAAGCATTCTGTGTAAAAAAGAGTGACAAACTGTATCGTGCGTCCAACAACCGCGCGAAAATTTGGTGAGGTATACTGGCCGCAATGAACATTAGCTCTCCTGTCGTCGCTCTTGATTTTGACGGGGTGCTCGCTTTGTACAACGGGTTTGTCGACAAAGACGACATTCAGGAGCCCAACCTAGAAGTAGTGAAAGCGATTAAATTGCTCAAAGAAAAAAACTTTAAAATCCTTCTTCACTCCACACGGGGCGATGAGTTTCTTAAGAAATACTGCGAACAATTTTCCATACCGTTTGATTACATTAACCGTCGACCAGATGTAGAGGGAGGTAATCCGGGGAAACCCATCGCGTTTGTCTATGTAGACGACCGAGCGATTTGCTATCGTGGCGAATCCGCCGAAGCACTCGTTTCCGAAGTCCTGAACTTCGAACCATATTGGAAAAAATAGAAGCGCCCGCAAGGTTTGACCTTGAACGGGCGCGAAATACTGCTGAATTACGGACAAGCGACTTGAACGCTTGATAAGTATACAGTGTAATCGGAGTTTTGCAGCGTAAACAAGATACGTTGGTCCGCCAACGCTAATGGGCAGGACGTATCCGGTTCGATTTCAACCGTGAAGCTTCTTGTAGTGGTAGGAGACCACCTATCGCCTTCCAAGAGATAAACCCCACAAGCACAGTCGAGACGGAAACGTCCGTCAAGATCTTCTGTGCCAGTCAGACATCCGCGATACATAGCGTAGTCTCGGTACTTCTTCTCGAAAACAACTCTTGTGCCCCCGTGTATCTCTGCGGAGATGCGTTTGAACATCTCGTCCCACGAAATTACTTCAACGAGCGGCTTCGGATGTTCGTGCGCGAGGACGTAGAGCTTGCCCGTTTGCTTGCGTGTAGAGTAGAAGCCCTTTACACGTGCCTTGATTGTTTCGCTCCCTACTTTCTTAGCGTGGAGGTTATGCCAAAGAATTCCTCGAAATTCCCACTCTTTTCTCTTTATTCCTTCAGCGTCGTCCACACCAGTCAGAACGACGTCAAAGTAGGATTTTCCAGTAGGCAGAGTCGTGCCGAAGCGCACAGGATGAATTCTACGCCCGGTTGAGTAAGCGAGACCGACAGCAAGTTCAAAACTGCCCGGTACTATTTCGCTAATGTCATACTCCGCTTGGTACACATCTTGAACCAATTTCGTAGGCGATAACATGTGATTCCCCTTGCAAAGGTGCTACTGCTCCCGACTAGCCGCGAGAGGCATCGGCCTGACTCCTCTATTACCTTACGACAAGGAGCGACCTATCCATACGGATAGGATTTCTGAATGTCTTATACCACAAGATAAGGATACAGTAAATCTTCTTATTTTCGACGGTCGGCAAAGATTCGAAGATATTACAGCCAGTCAATGGGAGAGGAGTGGTGAGCGATGAGATAGTCGTTCGCACGGCTGAAGTGCTTACAGCCGAAGAAGCCGGAGGCGGCAGAGAATGGCGAGGGGTGCGGGGCCTCTAATACCAAATGCTTCGCGCGGTCGATGTGCGCGCCCTTCGCTTTTGCATAGTTGCCCCAGAGCATAAAGACAAGGTCCGCGCGCTCTTCCGAGAGCGCGCGAATGACCGCATCGGTAAATTGTTCCCACCCTTTTTCTTGGTGCGAGCCGGCGTTGTGCACGCGAACGGTCAGTGTCGCATTCAATAAAAGAACGCCTTGTTCCGCCCAACGCGATAAGTCACCGTCCGTATGCACAAGCGATGTGCCGAGGTCGCTCGCGATTTCTTTAAAAATATTCTGAAGCGAAGGCGGCACCGCCTGTGCGCTCTCCACGGCGAAGGCGAGGCCGTTGGCCTGCTGTTCGCCGTGATACGGGTCCTGCCCGAGTATAATTACTTTTACTTTTTCAAACGGACAAAGGTCAAACGCGCGGAAAATGTTCTTCGGGTGCGGATATACTTTCCCGCCTTGATATTCTTTCTTTACGAACGCCGCAAGTTCCGCGAAATATGGCTTCTTGAACTCGTTCGCGAGGTGTTTTTCCCATGATGGGTCAATCTTTACTTCCATACTTATGTGATGAGCGGCACGAACGCGAAGCCTTCATGACGGACAGTTGTGAACTGGCCGTCGGCGCGGTCGACAACGCAGAGTGCGTCCCGCACCGAAATGACCATCCGCCCACCGTCTTTCAATTGTTGCTTGAGTGCGTCAGGTATCTCCTCGGCGGAAGCCGAGACGAGGATACGGTCAAAGGGCGCGGCTTCCGGCTTCCCCAACTCGGGCCCCGCCTGCTCGATATGCGCCTGCAGGAACGCGTATGCTCCGAGATTTTTTGAGCCGAAAGCGACAAGTTCTGGAATGCGTTCAACACCGATAACCGACCCAACCAGGCCGACGAGATGTGCCAGTAGTGCGGTCGTCCAGCCCGAGCCGCTTCCGACATCCAGCACACGGTCGCCCGGACGCACCGAAAGCCATTCGAGACAAAGCGCCACGACGGTCGGCTGCGAAATGGTTTGCCCCTCCCCGATCGGCAGCGCGGTATCCATGTATGCGACGGGTCTCGAATCCTCGCCCGCGAACCGCGCGCGGTCAACCGCGCGAAACGCCTCTTCGATTGCCTTCGTCTTAAGCACTCCATCATTCTTGAGGCCTTGTATGAGTTCCTCGTTCGTCATACGGCCTTATGTTCTTTTTTTGCCTTTGACATGCATTTCGAGAAGCATCTTGCCGGCGGACTCGCGGTAGGTGCAATAGTCGCAGGGTCCGCCACCAAATGAGACGCCGACGGGCGGTATTGTGTCCTGCATCAACATCTCCTTCAAGTCATAGATAGCGGGCTCGACCCACACATCGCTGCCGGTATACGGAATGAGCTCAATATCAAATTCTAGTTTGCCGTCAAACGCTTTCGCATCTGATTTACCGTTCACGTACACGAAGTAGCCTGTCGGAGAAACTTTAAAGTCGTTCCGGCGGAATAGCCACTGATATATCTCCATCTGTCTCTTATATTGGTCGTACAGGTCGTCCTCGGAACTCGGACCAATCTTTTTACTTGTAGCCTTATAGTCCACAATGATGAACTCCCCTTCTGGATTAACCCACACGTCATCAACACCGCCTCTCATCAAAATATTTGTCGGTATGTGGAGATGGCTAATGCCACGGCGAAGCGCGTCTCTCCACTCGTCCATTCTCGGATCATCGAGCGGTATCGCATCCAAACCATATTTCGCCAAGAGAGGATGCTGTGATTTGTTTGCGCGATGGATGTCAAACTCCCGCTTCAATAATTCATCTACTGCGTTATTTAAAGTAAACGCCGGCATTGATGGGCGCTTGACCCCGCACTTCATATCTAAGAACGCACACCGCTGGCACTCGGTAAACAAGTCTAACTTTGACCTGCTTACTTTATACGGTTCGCCTGATGCTGGGTCATATGGCCCGCTTCCTTTTCTTTTTTTGTATCCATTAGCCACCATATGATAAGCTATCATAACACGCGTGGAAAAAATCTTGAGAACAATTAAACGATTTATACCAAAAGCGCTTTTTACTGCGCTTCAGCCTTATTATCATTATTTTCTAGCGGGAGTTGGCGCGCTCTTGTATAGATTCCCGTCCCGCAAGCTCTCTGTCGTCGGAATTACAGGAACGAATGGTAAGACGACAACGGCAACCTTGCTATATAAAATCGCGACAGAGCTTGGATATAAAGCGGGGCTTATTTCTACCATAGAGAACATCATTGCAGGAGAGGTTAGACCGACTACGCATACGACGCCTGACCCTATTTCACTAAATAAAATTTTTAGAGAAATGACGGATGCGGGATGTACATATGTTTTTATGGAAGTATCCTCTCATGCAATGGATCAAAAGCGTGTTTGGGGAGTACATTTTATCGGTGGAATTTTTACCAATTTAACGCACGACCATTTGGATTATCATAAACGTTTTGAAAATTACTTTGAAGCCAAAAAGAAATTTTTTAACATGCTTCCAATTGAGGCCTTTGCTCTTTCCAATACCGATAATGAATACGGAAATAAAATGCTTCAAGGAATAAAAACCAAGAAATTTTCTTATGGGTTCAATGGCGATGAAAATTTTCATGGAGAAATGAAGAAAATTAAACCTGAGGGTTTAGATTTAGTTTTCAATGGAGTAGATATTAATTCAAAACTATTAGGTACATTCAACGCTTATAATCTACTGGTGGTTTGGGCTGCTAGTAACCTGCTTGGTTTTGATATGAGGAAAGTCAATACAATTTTAAAAGACATAGAGCCACCACTTGGAAGATTCCAACATTTTACTTCGCCAAATGGAGTCCTCGTTATTGTAGATTATGCTCACACGCCTGATGCTCTAGAAAACGTACTAAAAACTGTTAGAACGCTTGCAGGTTCGAAGGTTATTTCGATTTTTGGTTGCGGTGGCGACCGTGACCCGATGAAACGTAAAGTAATGGGTCATATTGGAGCCACGCTCTCTGATATCGCGATTTTTACTTCGGATAATCCGAGAAGCGAAGAACCGGAAAAAATTATTGAGGAAATGAAAACTGGCTTATCTGATGAAAATTTAAAAAAAGTAAAAACAATTTCAAATCGCCGCGAAGCAATTTTAGAAGGAATTAAATTGGCACAGAGAGGGGACATACTACTTTGTGCCGGTAAAGGACACGAGGAGTATCAAGAAATTAAAGGTATCAAATATCACTTCAATGATATGGAAGAGTTTAAAAAAGCTTTAAGTTAAATGCCTAGAAGCCCGTCGGCCTCTGCGAGAAGCTCACCGACGCGTTCGCTTGGCAGATGCAGTATGTCGAGTGTGCGGCGGTCCTTCATCACTTCATCAACCGCGATGACACCGTACTCGACGAGGAGCCGCTTCTCGGCATGGGAGAGTCTCGTGAGCGAGGTAACCGGATATATCTTTGCATTACTCATGCGTGTAAAAAGAGAATCGTTTACCGGATAGCCCCACCCCAAAAGTTCCACGCCCGAACATTCGGCATAGGTAATGGCCTCGGAAGTGAATTTGGTATTGGTCACCAAAAGGCCGCGGTCTATCGGACAGGCGCGGATTTTCGGGTCGCAGGAAAAAATGTCGTTAAAACGGCTCTTCACGTACAGCGCGACTTTTAGATCGGTTTTATACGCCGGATCGTTGTGGTATTTAAGCTCGGCGGCAAGAAACGTATTCTGCTCCGGATGCGAGGCATAAAGGTCGACCTCGTGCGCCACGCATTTCCCCTGAATCACTTTGCGCGTTTCGACCTGCCAGCCTTCCGCCAAAAAAAGATGCGAAATGAAATCCTCGAATGGATGACCGGTAGGGCCGAGCTCCAGAAGCGCGCGACGGAGCGCATAACGAGCCGCGACGGGACGCGCCTCCTTGCGAAGAAGCGCGAATGCGCGCGTATAAATCTCTTTCGAGGAAATGCCATGCACGACCGTGCCGGTAATCGTCTCGGCTATTCGCTCCGCCGTATGCGCTCCGGCGCCAGAACGCTTGAGTGAAGTAATAAGACGCGTCGGGTCGAAAATCTCGCTTGACCCATCTGCTTTAACTATGTTCGGGAGTGTCGTCATAAGAGAGTCATAGTCGCAGGAGAACCATTAACGGTTATCGTGAGCGGAAGATTCGCAGGAGCCGATATTGTTGTCTTGAAACTTGCGCGAGTGGGGATTTGTAGACAGATTCCTGAATCAGACTGTATGGATAGTGCGACGAGAATGCTCCTCGTACTCGACGCATTCCCGACGAGTATTGCCGACGCTGAAACAGGAGTACACGCGTTTGTAGCTTCAATCGAGCCAGAAATTGTATGCAAACCCTTCTTGAATGCATCGTGCAAGGCGACAGTGGGCACAGTCGGCACCGCGACAGGGAGTGGCTTCACTTCGATATCGCGGGTATGCGGTACCGAAAGCGCGAAAGCGATAAGAATGATGGCCGCTATGATTGCCGCAGAAGCCCAGAGACGCATGTGGCTCATGAGGTAATGATACCACCACCAATGAGTTCATCATCTTTGTAGAAAACAATTGATTGGCCGGGAGCGGGGATCTCGGGAAGCGGTTGCGAGCTGACGAAACAATTTTCTTCGATATGTCCCTGTACGCGCTGGCCTCGGTAGCGATACTGCGCTTCGGTCGCTCGTACCGGGTCGTCAAACCAGTTCGCGTCGGTGAATCGTATCTCACGCGCGCCTTCGGCGCGCGTTTTAGAAACTTTAATTTCTTTCTTCTCAACATCTTTTCCTATGACATACCCGCCCTCAATTCTTTGTCCGATGGTATACAACAATGCAGGATTCTCGCTCCCGAATTCTTTTTCCAAAAATTCTTTGACGGAAACGGCACCGAGGAAGCAGACCCCTTGACTATCTTTCTTCTCTGCAACCGGAAGATTGAACCTTCGTGCGAGTGCGCGCACTTCGCTTTTTCCCCTATGCCCAACCGGAAAGAGTGTCGTATTCAAAATATCTTTTGGCACCGCCCAGAGGAAATAACTCTGGTCCTTCTCGCCACTGCGATAGTGCCCCATCGCGATGGCGTCCGCATTCTGCGCTTTTGCAAAACGATAGAACGCGCCGAACTTCACTTCCCTATTGCACATCACGTCCGGGTTCGGCGTCCGCCCCGCGCTATATTCGGCGAGCAGGTACTCAATCACACCTTTCTTATATTCAACACTTGCGTCAAGCGTGAGAAATGGGATACGAAGTCGGGCCGCAACGCGCATCGCGTCGCGGCGCTCGGAGGCCCACGTGCACGGCATCTCGGGTGGGTACCAACCTTTAATAAACACGCCGGTCACCTCTGCTCCTGCGTTTTTCAGTAGTGCCGCTGACACAGCCGAATCCACGCCTCCCGACAGTCCGACGAATATCTTCTTTCCGCGTACGTCCATACTTTTATGCAAGCTCAAACCCAAGCAATCCGTATTTCCTAATCTTTTTTTCGTAGTCGGGATATGACGCATATATTTTCTTCATCTCATCCACAGACATAACTGACGGCATTATTTTTTTGAAGTCAATTTTATTCACCATTGCATCAATATTCGACCAATGGAATTTTTTAATAACTTTTTTGATACATCGGTTTTGTCCGCACACGAAGGTAAGAGTATCCCCAACTTTTATAGGTTGATATTTAATCGTGCCAGCTCGAGTTTCGATAGATTTGATGCCACTTTTTACTTCTTCAAAATTATCATTATCGACTGCGCGGAATCGAAGTGTCCAATTTTTCATTGTTTAATATTGTACAAGAATTAAGAAATAAAAGCATCTTCTATGTCATTTTTTACATATCCCCTAAATACTACGACCGTGTAAATTAGGTGATATCTCATTATGTCTGTTTTAGACCAAATTGGACGCGCAGGTGTTTGTCGTTCTCAATGTGTTCCACGACCATATACAGCACCGCCGCACCGATTTTGAGGTCTGCTTTCAATAACGCCATCAAATCTTCGCAATCATACGGATACACCCACACGCTATCTTGCAAGTGGGCGAAGCCGAGCGTGCGCATAGTGATACGCAAGCGGTCGCGAACCTTTCGGCGTCGTTCTGGTATGTCAAAGATAATCACTCTCCATCGTTTGTCCCATCTGCGTTTTTTCTTGCTCGAAAGATTGGCTTTCTGTTCTTCAAATGCAAGAGCTTCCCTACCCGCAGGAGTAATTCGTGCATAACTTTTCCCGTCCCGTTTCTCAAACTCTATCAATCCTTGCATCGCCAAACGTCCGAGCGTCGTTTTAGCTTTGTAGCGAAGCTGTGCACGCTTCATGGCCGGCAGATAGCGGAGCTGGGCAAGTGCATTCGGCGCGATTGACGCAACAAGTACTACTCCTGATATCGCTATGGATGCCAACAGAACGTCCCGCAAATATCTTTTTCTTCGTTTTTTCTTCGCCTCAATCTCTATGTTCCCCATATCCCCAAATTATCACGGTCGTATATATTAAGGGATATCTAATGTGGATAACAGATATTGAGATTTTTGTTAAGATTTCGATTAACGTAAATATTTTGCGCGGTTGGATTGGTGGCCGGCGTAGGTCGTGGCGTAGTGTATGACGCCGTTTTTGTCCACAAGATAGTAAAGGTAGTCCGTTTTTGTCGGATGGAGCGCCGCCTCAATACTTTCAAGGCCCGGGTTCGCTATCGGCCCCGGCGGAAGTCCGGTATGAGTGTAGGTATTGTAAGGCGAATCAACTTTCAAGTCCGCAAGCGATGGCGAATACGTATCACGGCTGAAAATATATCCGAAGACGGCGTCAACTTGGAGCGGCATACCAAGCTGTAGACGATTCCAGAGAATGCCGGCTACCATATGTCGGACGGCGCTCGTACGCGCTTCTCTCTCAATCAAGGACGCCATGATGACGATGTCAGAAAGCGAGTGCCCGGATGCGGCAACAGCAGGGGATGATGACGAGACCCTCGTATTGAAATTCTTGAACATTATCTGAATGATAGAGGCGGCATCAACAGAGGACGAGAAGAGATAGGTATCGGGAAAGAGATACCCTTCATAGAGTTGCGCGAGCGAAAAGAAGTCAGATTCGGAAATATCTGGAAACGCTTCGTGAACGCGCGCCGCCACATCACGCACGGTCTCCCCTTCGGGAAAGGTGATGCGGACGGACGGAAGTCCATAGGCGCCCGTAACGAGGCGGTAGGTAACCGTCAAAAGATTTTCCGGCTTGCTAAAAAAATATGCGCCCGCTTGCACCCGGGTACTTGCGCCTAGTATGCGCAAGATAAGACGTAAAGCAGTCGGATGCGCGATAATGCGAGCATTCCCGAGTGTATGTGCAATAGCAGGCGCTGTTGCTCCGCGTAGTATGACCACAGTGCTTCCCGAAGGAAAATCCTGTGGCGGCGAAACCGTAAAGAAGTACCCGCCAACCATAAGCATTGCGAACGCACACGCGATGACCCACGGGATATGTCGTGTGAAAAACTCCATGCGATTTACGTTGGCAGATTGGTCGGCGCTTCGCTGGTGGCCGAACTGATGCGCTCAAGACCCGGCGCCTGGACAGACTGCGAAGGAATATGGAAGACGGTCGCTAATTCCTCGGTACTCAATATCATGGTCTCATCTCCGAATAAACCGTCATGAAAAAATGGGTCATAAAAGAACTGTCGCCGACGATAGGCCTCGACAAGCTTGCGGCGATAGTAATTCTTTCTCTCCGCGACACCGATTTCCCACGGATAATCATCAAATCGCTTCATCCATTTGGTTGAATTGATGCCATTCCAGCCGGTATTGGTGAACGGTTTAAAGAGACCTATCAAATGCGAGGTGATACCGACGTTAAATGTATCCGGCTTCACTATATAGATGCCTCGCACGCCAACGTCAAAAGCAAGTTTCGTGGTATTACGGTCAATGGCGCCCATCAGCTCTGATTCGCCCTTGGTCGGATTGGGGAATCCTGGCCGCTCCTCACCGGTTGCCGGGTCAACGTATGGATTGCGCGCTTTTTTGCGAATTTCTTCTATAAGCTCCTTTCCTTCGTCCCTCCAGGTGTACACCTTCCCTTCAGCATTACGTCTCGTACCCTCTTTAGTACCTGGTCCGGCGCCATAGCGTTCGCCCTGATGCGGGCGAATGACGAATTGGAGCCAAATGTTCTCTCCTTTCCCGATAGAACTCATAAACTCTATGAGATTTGAGAGCGGGTCGACCTGTTCCGGTTCTTTCTGCACGGAGTCAAGTTGATATTCAATATAGGTCTTAATAGGCAACGGGTTCTTACCGGTCGCATTGAAATCGCATCCCCAAATGACCCAGTCCTCGGGTTTCGCGGATATGAGCCGCGTGTAATCAAGCGCTTCAACTATCTGCACACCGGGGTATTGCGCATACAGTTGCCCTTCGACAATTTTGCGCAAGTTCGCGCGTGTCCAGATGAAAAAGTGCACCTTCCCTTCAAAAGAAGCTATTTCAAGAGACCAGAACGGCCGGATACCGCCTTTGAAGCGCGCCCACCAGGTCGATTCTCCTCCCGTAAGATGTATACTTGAAAGGAATGCTTCCATTGCGAGCGGCGTTTTCACCAGATTGCGCGGCGGTTTGATTTCGAGGAGGATATATTTTTGTTTGGCAATAAACTCCGAGCGCTTGAGCACATACCACAACTTCATCACTCCACCACGAAGAAGAAGCGGCAGCCATACCGGTGACAAAAAAAGTGATAGGGAGAACGCGAGGGTAACCGGACCAGGCATGAGCACATAGGAGAGAAAGAGGAAGATAAGACCGGGTATAAGAAGCGTAAACGGGTCAAAACGAATACCGAACCTGTTCGTGATATCTTTCTTCAGTTCTGAGAGAGCTTTGAGAAACGGTAATGAAGCCATTTTCAGAGTATAGCAAAAAACAAGAGGCGGGGGGCGGGTGGGGGGGGGCGCCGGGTTTTTAAAATAAAGGGGGGGGGGGGGGGGCCGGGCTTCACAGGGGGGGAATAAACGCCATCGTGAGACTTAAGCCG
>CAYHMS010000009.1:14306-19209 GCA_964357805.1 uncultured Candidatus Saccharibacteria bacterium
AACATTTTTTCCCTACACTACGCTCTTCCTTTCTTGTTTTTATAAACGTTAATTAAGCAATTTTCTTTTTATAGAAAAAAACAAGAGGCGTCCCGCTTGCGGGGGACGCCTCTTGTTTATAAAATTCAGGCTGCTGCGTAGCGACCGTCCTTCAAGCGCTTGAAATAACGCGAATCGTTCAGATTAACGAGGATGGTATTGTCCTTCACGAAACGCGCTTTTTTCACATGTTTGATAATCTCTTCCTTCTTCATCGGGCCCGTCCGTTCAAGCGTCTCGCGGATGACATCGCGCACGACGCCCGGCCTATAGCCCCATTCGGTAAGCGCATAGAGTCCGCGACCGACGAGCACGAAGCGCGGGTCCTTGATGAGCTCGTTATGGGTGGTCGCGATATGGGCCTTCTTAAAGAAAAGTGTGCTAATCGCCTTGGCGACTGCGGAAAAATGCATCGGAGCGCCATGACGCTTGATAGCGAGGTACGCGTAGTCACGAACACCCTTGATGCGGATGGCAGGCGCGGTGGCGCGGCCCCACTCGGCGAGCGGATTGCTACCGATATGCTTCGAGAGTGAGAGCCAACGCTTGAGAATTTCTTCGTTCTTGTACGCGTCGTTGACGTTCTTAAGTTCATCAAGAAAACGGTCAAGGAGGTCTCCCTCGGAAATCACTCCAGTATCGGAAAGCGAAGAATAGAGATTTGAAAGCGCATTGTGAATATGTTTTGCGGTTGCGCTGTCCACATGCCAGCGCGCGAGGAAATCGTTCGTCTCGCGTTCGCGGAAAAATGCCGAGTCGACCATGAGAAAGAAGCGGAAGCGATTGCGGCTCTTTTCATCCTTCCCGAGCGCGGAAAGAAGAGTCTCCTCGGGCACGATGGCGCCAAGAGATTCTATATATCGGGCAATCTCCTCAAATGCAAAATGCGCTTCTTTGAATGCTCTGCTCGCGCGCACGGCGTCAAGCCCGGCCGCCTCGATTTGACGGACGCGTTCTCGCGTGATGCTAGAACCGTTCCCGATTGCCTCAAGGGTCTCGCGCTCTGCGTTGCTCCCCAGGCCGAAACGGCGGACAAGAACCTCGCGCGCGCGCTCCGGCGCTGCAGAAAGAAGCTTTTTTACGAGTACGGCGCTATCAAAGGAAAACGAGGCAGTAGGGGCGGATTTCGCCTTTGTTTGCTTTGTGGTCTTGGTGACCTTGTTCATGTGGTCTAATGTATAACAAATGCCTTGTAATATGTCAACGGGGCGGATTATACCACAAGGTTGATGATTTTACCCGGCACGTAGACCACTCGCTTCGGCTCTTTTCCGGCAAGCGCTGTAGCTACTGCCGGAATTTCTTGAGCAACTGTAGTTACGTATTCCTTGCTCGCGTCTACGGGAACCTCCTTGGCGCCGCGCAATTTACCGTTTACTTGTATTGCAATCGTCGCAACAACTTCGACAATAACTGACGCACTTTCAGGCCATGACTGCGCGGCTACAGCCCCTTCCCCTCCAAGTATTTCAAAAAGATGTTCAGCAAGATGAGGAGCAAAAGGCGACAACATCGTAACAAAAGCTTGTGCAGCTTTTTTTGGTATTATGGGCATCGCCTCAAATGTATTGAGAAGTGTCATGAGTGCAGCTATCGCCGTATTAAATTTGAACCTGTTGCCGTCTTCGGCCACTTTGAAACTTGTGCGCGCAATACTCTGCTCAAGCTCCACGGAAATCTCTGTGTCTGTCGACTTTCCTACCATCCGTGCGATGCGCTCGAGGAATTTGCGCATCGCGGCGACGCCGTCAAGATTCCACGGGTAGCTCCCCGGTTCGTTGTAAGGGCCGATGAAGGCGAGGTACATGCGCACTGCGTCCGCGCCATATTTTTCGACGAACTCATCGGGATTCACGACGTTCTCTTTTGACTTACTCATTTTCTGCCCGTCGGGACCCATAATAAGTCCGCGATTAAAGCGTTCGACAAACGGCTCGTCAACCGGTACAAGCGCCAAATCGTAGAGCGCCTGCATAAAGAAACGCGCATAAAGGAGATGCATCGTGGTGTGCTCGCTCCCGCCCGAATAGCGATTTATCGGCAGCCACTTCTTCATGAGCGCGGTGTCAGAGAAATCATGGGCATTTTTGTTATCCAAATATCGCAAGAAATACCATGAAGAATCAACAAACGTATCAAGCGTGTCATACTCCGGCGTCCATCCTTCGCCGAAGAGCTTCGTCACGCGCTCCTGCAATTCTTTAGAGGATGCGAGCGGTGCTTTGCCAGTCGGCGTAAAATCCACATCCGTCGGTAGGAGCCACGGCAGATGTTCGGCCGGCACGACGTGCGGCTTCCCCTCCGGGTCATAGACAATCGGTATCGGACAACCCCAGTACCGTTGGCGGCTCACGAGCCAGTCGCGCAGGCGATACTGCGTTGCTTTCTCCCCGCCCGCAAACTTCACGATATCCCCCATTACTTCACGATTATTTCTGCCGTTAAATTCTCCAGAATTTACGAGTGTGCCGTCACTCGTGTCGCATTTTTTCCCTGACAAAATGTCTTGACGCAACTGCTTGAGAGCTTCTGTTGTGTTGAAAGGTTCGCCACCAACCGGTCGTATTGTCGAAACTGTGACGATATTCGGGTCAATAACATTAACGACCGGCAAATTAAATTTTTGTGCGAATTCAAAGTCGCGTTCGTCGTGGGCGGGAACGGCCATGACGGCACCGGTGCCATACGAGGCGAGGACGTAGTCGGCGATAAAAATAGGAATTTCTTCTTTCGTTGCGGGATTGACAGCAAAAATGCCCTCAAGCCGAACGCCGGTCTTCTCCTTATTCTCGCTCCTTTCTCTCTCCGTCTTCTTCTTCGTTGTCTCAATATATGCCCCGATTTCATTCGCATTTATGAAAGATTTACGAAACCTTTCAATAAGAGGGTGTTCGGGAGCAAGTACTACATACGTCGCGCCGAACACCGTGTCCGGCCGCGTCGTAAACACCTCAATATATAAGCCGTCTTTTTTTACAAGGTTCAACCTTGTAGATTTTGGTTTGAGGTCGAACCTTAACTTCGCTCCTTCCGATTTCCCTATCCATGCTCTCTGCGCGTCTTTGATCTCATTGCGCCACGGAAGCGCATCGAGTCCTTTCAGAAGCCGTTCAGCGTATTGAGTAATTTTGAGGAACCATTGGGTCAGCCTTTTCTCGACCACCTCGGTACCGCAACGCTCGCAACAGCCATCTTGCACCTGTTCGTTGGCGAGCACCGTCTGGTCCTTGGGGCACCACTTTACCGGCGCTTCGCGCCGCTCGGCGAGATTATGTTCAAAGAGCTTCACGAAGAACCACTGCGTCCAGTGATAATAATTCGGGTCGCAGGTGACTACTTCTTTACTCCAATCAAAGGACGCGCCCATCGTCGCGAGCTGTTCGCGCATCCGCTCCATATTTTTATAGGTCCACTCTTTCGGGTCCTCGCCATTCTTAATTGCCGCATTTTCGGCGGGCAGACCGAACGCATCGAAGCCGATGGGAAAGAACACGTTCTTCCCGCGCGCCCGTAGCATGCGCGCGTAGATGTCAGTCACCGCGAAGGCGTACCAATGGCCGATATGGAGGTCGCCCGACGGATACGGGAATTCCACAAGCAGGTAGTACAGCTCTTTTGTCTCATCAGAGAGGTTAGCGGTGGAAAGGTCAAGACTAGCCCATTTCTCTTGGGCTGCTTTCTCAATTGCTTTGTGGTCGTACGCCATGCGTTACAAAGTTCAATCCCGCTTTAGCTGGATTGAACTTTGTTGAGCGGCGGGTAGAAGCTGGGGTCAATAGTTCGGTCAAAGCACACTTGACCCATGTCATGTTGCCAATTATCTTGCATCATACTCTTGCCTCCGGCCGGAACCGGAACATTCGTGAACCTTGAGTCATAGTATGGTCCTTGGCTCGTAAAGTTTTGATTTCCGCGGCTCTGCGCGTTGAATTTTGCACAGAGCTTGAACGAGAGCGCTCCGGTTACTTGATAGACATACGGTTCTCCTGATTGAGAATCAGTTGGCACCGGACCATACGAGAAAGAATTGTCGAGGTCACTGATTACTGTCGGCAACTTTTGTTTCGCCTGCCAATACGTTATGACTTGCGATTGTATATTTTGCAAGTCGCTTACCTTCTGCGCGTCAAAGCGGGCGAGGCGCGCTTGCGCCGGCGTGCCGACGATGAAGAATCCGGCGACTATTGTTACGACTGCGAGGACAGCGACGCCGATGCCTACATACCGTTTGCGCAGGGGGTATATATCCCAATATCCTTTCAGGTCGGCGATGAAGTGCATAAAGACTCCCGCCGCAATAAGGAAGATAACGAGTACCTTTAAGAGGAACGCGGTGGTAAGCGCCTCGCCGTTAAGGAAAGTAGTGAGCAGCATAATGAGGTCTACCGCCATCGCGATACCCGCGACAAACAGCGTCAATATGAGCGCCCAGCGCCGCACCCAAATTTCTTTGCGGGAAGGGTCGCGAGAAATATCGCCGCGGATGAGCTTCATCAGGAACATATAGAGCGGCAAGAGCACGATGATGGATGCCATCTCGTAGCTGATGCCGCTTTGATACGGGTCGGCCGGATAATACGAAAGCGGATTCGGAAATACGTAGTTGATGTAGTCAAACGTAAGAAGGATGAACGCGATGACGCTCCAATAGAACGTAACCATCGCCCCCGCCCACAAGAAGAAATCTTTTGCGGTTATTTTTGGTTTATCCATTTTTGCATTATATCACGATATAAAATAGTTCACCCCATCTTCTGGTTAGGAAGATGGGGTGGTTTGTCGGCATGGGCCATAGTCAAACTGACCTAAGGCGAGCGACCCCCATAGGGTATCACGACACCCTCTTTTTTGTCAAGTGCCCCTG
>CAYHMS010000010.1:0-16260 GCA_964357805.1 uncultured Candidatus Saccharibacteria bacterium
CTTGCACGAGTCGAGTCATTCATCAAAAGTGTCAACAACGCGTTGACTTAGTACAGCTGTTCCTTTTGACACCAACCATTACGGCAAAACGGTGCGGGACCTGAAAAGGTTCCCGCGCCGTCTTACTTTTTACGCTTCCCTTTTTACATAGGACCGTTTTTACATAGGACCGTCCTATGTATTGCTAGAGCGCGCGGGGAGTGCGGGGGGCGAATGAGGTGGTGCGGGATTCGTACGAGGGTGCGGGGCGCGCGGCCTGGAGCTTCGCGATGTGCTCGAACTTTTTGCTCCCCTTGAAGCCGGTGCCCGAGGGGATAAGGCGGCCAAGGATGACGTTCTCTTTCAGCCCGCGGAGGCGGTCGACGCTGCCGCGCAACGCGGCGTTGATGAGAATCTTCGTCGTCTGCTCAAATGAGGCAGCCGAGAGAAAGGAACGGCGGGAGAGCGCACTCTCCTTAATGCCGAGCACTATCTCGCGCGCCGAGGGCGCAAGCTTGCCCGCCTCTTTCATTTCCGCCACCGCCTTCACGAACTCCCAATCCTCGACCACGTCGCCAACCGAATGGTCGGTATCGCCCGCGTCCACAATCTTCATACGCGAGAACATCTGCTTCACAATGACTTCCAAGTGCTTGCGCGACACGGGTGCGCCCTGCATCTCGTATATCTTTGACGCTTCGGTGATGATATATTCCTGCACCGCGGCGCGGCCGGCATATTCAAAAAGGTCGTCAAGGTCAGCGGAACCGTCGGTCAGTATCTGTCCTTTCGATACGGTATCGCCTTCTTTCACGAGCGGTGTGCGCGGATACGGCGCGAGATATTCGTACGAGGAGCCGTCTTTTTTCCCTTGTCCCGCTGACGGCGCTACGACGATAACTTTCTCGCGACCTTCCTCTTTTATTTCTACAATAATGCCGTCAGACTTCGAAATAACTGCCGGATTCTTCGGTGAGCGCTTCTCAAAGACTTCCTCGACGCGGGGCAAACCGCTCGTGATGTCGCCGCCGATTGACGCAACGCCGCCCGTATGGAAGGTACGCATCGTGAGCTGGGTGCCCGGTTCGCCGATGGCCTGTGCGGCGACCGTACCAACCGCTTCGCCGAGGTCAACCATTTCTTGCGTCGTGAGGTCCATGCCGTAGCATGTTTGGCAGACACCGTAGCGTGTTTCGCAGGACATCGGAGAACGCGAGACGACCGTAGTAACTGTGGAAGCGACCAATGCTTCAGCGTCGTGTACGGAAAGATAATGTCCTCTTTTCCAGCCGGAAGCTGGTCCGCCTACGGCGGAGAAGTCCCCTTCAATCGATTCCGCGAGCACGCGGCCGAGAAGCGCTTTGGCATAATTGGTCTGGATGCCGGACGCACTTACGCGGTTTATCTTCACGCCGCGCTTTGTACCGCAATCCTTCTCGGTCACGATTGAGTCCTGTGCGACATCAAAGAGGCGGCGCGTGAGGTAACCGGCCTTCGCCGTACCGAGCGCAGTGTCGGTAAGACCCTTGCGCGCGCCGTGCGTTGACATGAAGTATTCTATCGGATTCAACCCTTCAATCATTGAGGAAATGATAGGCACTTCAATCGTCTCGCCGGAAGTGTCCTGGATGAGACCTTTCATGCCCGCCATCTGGGTCAAGTTGCCGAGCGTGCCGCGCGCACCCGAATGCACCATATCGGCGACGGAACCCATCGGGTCGAGTTCGAGGGCGACCTGCTCCTCGACTTGTTGTTTCGCGCCCTGCCAAATCTCAATGGCCATACGTCGCTTCTCTTCCTCGGCAAGAAGACCGTGTTGATAATCCTTTTCTATGGTCGCGACCTTGGCGGCCGCTTCACCGATGATGCGCGATTTCTGCCTTGGGACCGAGACGTCATTAATCGCCCAGGAAATGCCGGAGCGGGTCGCGTAATCAAAACCGAAACGCTTCACTTTATTCACGATGTTCGGCACTGCATCAAATCCGTACTTCGTGGCGCAATCGGTCATGATGCGCGCGAGCGCTTTCTTGGTGATGGTATCGCTCACGAATGGGTAGTCGGAAGGGAGCACGGTGTTGAAGAGGAGGCGACCGACGGTCGTCTCAAACGGGTGCCCGTTAAACTGCGCATACTTCTCTTTACCGGCGACCGGGAGCACGTTGATTGTGGCGCGCAGGTCGATGGCGTCGTATTCAGACGCGAGGATAGCTGCATTTGGCGAGGCGAAATATTCACCCGCGCCCTTACCCTTTTCAATTGCCTTCGTGAGCCAATAGAGACCGAGGATGATATCTTGCGGTTTTGCCGCAAGCACCGTCATTTCGCCGTTGCCCGGCTTGAGAATGTTCTTGTTCGCACTCATGATGTTCTTCGCCTCCCACTGCGCCTCCTCGGAGAGCGGCACGTGCACGGCCATCTGGTCGCCGTCGAAGTCGGCGTTGAAGGCGTTGCAGACGAGCGGGTGCAGTTGGATAGCATCGCCTTCAATGAGGCGCGGACGAAATGCCTGGATGCCCTGACGATGAAGTGTCGGTGCGCGGTTGAGAAGTACATACTTGCCCTTGATGGCCTCTTCGAGGATTTCCCACACTTCCGCGACGCCGTCTTCAATCAGACGACCCGCACCGCGGATGTTGAACGCGAGTTCGCGCTCGAGGAGTCCCGCGATGACGAACGGGCGGAAGAGTTCAAGCGCCATATGCTTCGGGAGGCCGCACTCGTCGAGCTCGAGGTCCGGACCGACAACGATGACCGAACGTCCCGAATAGTCGACGCGCTTGCCGAGCAAGTTCTGGCGGAAATAACCCTGTTTGCCCTTGAGGTAATCGGCGAGTGACTTCAAAGGACGGCGTTGCGCCATCGTCAGCGCGCCGGCCGAGGCGCCGCTCTTACGAATGGAATTGTCGAGGAGTGCATCAACTGCTTCTTGCAGGATACGCTTTTCGTTGCGCAGGATGACTTCCGGCGCGTGGATATCAATAAGCTTCTTGAGGCGGTTGTTGCGATTGATGACGCGGCGGTAGAGGTCGTTCACGTCGCTGGTTGCGTGGCGGCCGCCTTCGAGCGCGACCATCGGGCGGAGCGCCGGCGGAATGACCGGGATGCGCGTGAGGAAGAGCCACTCGGGACGCACGCCCGAAGCGATGAGCCCGGCGATGAGCGAGAGACGCTTTGCGAGCTTCTCGCGCTCGGCGACGCCGGCGTGCGCGTAGCGCGCGGAGAGCATTTTTTCAAGCTCCTTGAGGTCCAACTTGCAGAAAATATCGTAAATGGCCTCGGCACCGATACGCGCTTCAAAGAGGCCGCCGTACTTCACCGAGAAACGGTGGTACTCAAGCTCGTCGAGCACTTTGCCGACGACGACTCCTTCGATTTCGGCTTTGGTGAGCGTCATCTTCTCCTTCAGCGCATCGCGTTCTTTATCGCTCCCGAGCGACTTGTACTTCAATTTATATTCGCCTTCAAGCTCGGTCAGGAGACGCTTCTTCTCGTCCTCGGCTATTGTGGACACGATGTAGCCTGCGAAGTAGACGACCTTTTCAATGTCCGTGGCGGACGCGCCAAGCAGGAGCGCCATACGGGAAGGGACCGAGCGGAGGAACCAAATGTGCGCGACCGGCGTACAGAGCTCAATGTGACCCATACGTTCGCGACGCACGATGGAACGCGTGATTTCAACGCCGCACTTGTCGCAGACGATGCCCTTGTAACGGATGCCCTTGTACTTGCCGCAGTAGCATTCGTAATCTTTTTCCGGACCGAATATCTTCTCGTCGAAGAGCCCGTGCTTCTCCGAGCGTTGGGTACGGTAGTTGATGGTTTCGGGCTTGGTCACTTCGCCGGAGGACCATGCGAGGATGCGCTCGGGCGAAGCGAGCGCGAGGCGCAGACCATTCCAGGTGTCGCGCGGCGGGAATTTGCGGGGAGTGAAGGCCATAGTCAGAAATTTAAATGTTTAAATATTTCAATGTTTACATATCTTGCGAGGGCGGCAGATTCAACGGTTCGACGTCGAGCGCAAGACCGCGAATCTGGTTGGTAAGCACGGCGAAGGATGCGGGTGTGCCGGTGTGACTGATAGGCTCGCCTTTCACGATGGCGTCAAAGGCTGCCGAGCGGCCTTGGATGTCGTCCGACTTAATCGTAAGCATCTCGCGGAGCGTGTAGGCGGCGCCATAGCCGAGCAGAGCCCACACTTCCATTTCGCCGAAACGCTGGCCGCCGTTCTGCGCCTTGCCGCCGAGTGGCTGCTGCGTGATGAGGCTGTAGGGACCGATGGAGCGCATATGAATTTTGTCTTCCACCATATGATGCAGCTTGAGGACATACATATAGCCGACGGCAATATCTTGAGCGAACGCGTTACCGGTCTGGCCGTCATAGAGTTTCATTTTGCCGGATTTGTCGAAACCGGCAGCGACAAGCTCATCGCGTATCTCGTCGGCGGTCGCACCGGCGAACGGCGGAACGATGGCCTGGTACCCGAGTGTGTGCGCCGCGAGCCCGAGATGCATCTCAAGAATCTGCCCGAGATTCATACGGCTCGGCACGCCGAGCGGGGTGAGAATGAGGTCGATCGGATTGCCGTCATCGTCGTACGGCATATCCGCGACCGGCAGCACGCGGCTGATGACGCCCTTGTTGCCGTGACGACCCGCGAGCTTGTCGCCGACCGAGACGTTTCGCACCTGCGCGACCGTGACGACGATTTTCTTGACGATGCCACTCTCGAGCTGGTCGCCCTTCTCTCGTGAAAATATGCGGACGCCGATGACACGGCCCTTCTTGCCGCCTTCCATGCGGAGCGATGTGTCCTTCACATCCTTCGCCTTGTCGCCGAAGATGCTACGCAAAAGACGTTCTTCCGGCGTGAGTTGGGTCTCGCCCTTCGGCGTGACCTTGCCGACGAGGATATCGCCAGGGCGCACTTCCGCACCGATGCGGATGACACCTTCCTCATCGAGATTTTTCAAACGCATCTCGCCGACGTTCGGGATGTCGTGTGTCGTCGTTTCGGGACCGAGCTTTGTGTCGCGTACGACACAGTCGAAATCCTCAATATGCACCGTCGTGAACTTCGCCTCTTCAACGAGACGCTCGGAGATGATGATGGCGTCCTCGTAATTCGCGCCGTTCCAGCTCATGAATGCGACGCGCACGTTTTGGCCCAAAGCAAGCTGACCATGGTTCGTCGAGGAATTATCCGCGAGTACGTCGTTTTTCTTCACGGTGTCGCCCGTCCTCACTGACGGACGCTGCATAAATGCCGAATTCTGATTGGTCTGGGTAAGCCCTTGGAGATGATACTCCTTCGACTTCCCTTCCTTGTTCTTCACGACAATCTTGCGTGCGTCAACCTGCGTGACTTCGCCAGCCTCCGAAGCGAGCACAAGCCGGCCGGTCGAGCGGGCGGCATGTGTCTCAATGCCGGTGGCGACGAGCGGGGTCTCGGGAAGAAGCACCGGGGTCGCCTGTTTTTGCATGTTGGAGCCCATCAAGGCGCGATTCGCGTCGTCGTGGTCGACGAACGGAATCATGGACGTCGCGATAGAGAACATCTGATACGTCGAGGCATCCATGAGCGTGATGGCGTCGCGTGCGACGATGATAGGATTGCCTTTGTGGCGCGCTTCGACCGAGTCGGTGATGATATGTCCCTGCTCATCGAGCTTGGTCGCGCCGTGCGCAATATATTCAAGCTCCTCGTCAAGCGCATTCAGATAGACAATCTCTTCAGTTACCTTCCCTTTTGAAACACGAACGTAGGGCGTCTCAATGACGCCGAAACTGTTGGTGCGCGCGTGGGTTGCGAGACGGAGAATGAGGCCGATGTTCTGGCCTTCCGGCGTATGAATAGGACACAGGCGCCCATAGTGAGACGGATGCACGTCGCGCACTTCAAAGCCCGCTCTCTCGCGGGTGAGGCCGCCGGGACCAAGCGCCGAAAGCGTGCGCATGTTCTCAAGCTCCGCGAGGATGTTCTGTTGGTCCATAAATTGCGAAAGCTGATTCGCGGTGAAGAATTCGTGTACGGATGCGTGGAACGGGCGCGGGTTCACGAGCGCCATCGGGAGCGTGGTCTCACTCTCAATCGTCGACATGCGGTCCTGGATATTACGCTTCATACGGCTCATGCCAACCCTCATGCGGGCTTGGAGGAGCTCGCCGACAAAACGCACGCGGCGGAAGCCGAGATGGTCGATGTCGTCCGGGCGCGCCGACGGGTCGGCGTTCAACTTAGTAATTTCTGAAATGATGCGGACGAAGTCCGCCAACCCCAGCGTGCGCTTTTCGAGCGCTTTCTCGGAGAGCGGAAGGTTGAAGCGCGTATTAAGGCGGTGGCGGCCGACCTTGCCGATGTCATACCGTTCAACCGAGAAGAGCGATTGCACGAAGTTCTTGGCGTTCTCGGGCGTGGCGAGGTCCCCGTCGCGCATGCGGCGATGGATTTCAATATAGGCCTCTTCGATGGACTTTGCCTCGTCGTGCTCCAACGTGGCCTTGATCGCCGAAAGAGCGAGGTGGTCCTTCGCAAAATGCTTCGTGACTTGCTCGCCCAATCCTCCCCCAAAAACAGTGAGGAGCTGGGTGATGGGGAACTTGCGTTTCCGGTCTATTTTCACAAAAATGGCGCCGTCCGCCTCCGAATCAACTTCTATCCACACGCCGCGGAGTGGAATAATCTTCGCGCCGAAATACGGTTTGCCGCGCAGGAGTTCCGAGACGAAGAACGCGCCGAAGCTTCGTGCGAGCTGCGGGACAATGGCGCGTTCGACACCGGAAACGATGAACGAACCGTGCGATGTCATCATCGGCATATCGGTCAGGAACAACTCCTGCGATTTCTCCGAACCGAAGGTTTTATTGATGAGCTTCACCGTCGCCTTGAGCGGCGCCTCGTAGGTGCGTATATTCTCGCGCGCGAATATCTCGTCATATTTCGGCTCGCCTATTTCAAAACTCTCGAACTCGAGTTGGAACTTCTTCCCCGAGTAATCGCTCATCGGCGAGAATTCCTTGAAGAGCTCGGTGAGACCATCTTTCAAAAGCCAGTTGAACGAGGACTGTTGGTGTCCAACGAGGTCCGGGAACGGAACCGAGGGAGCCCGATATGCACCGAAGGTCTTCTGGACGAGTTTCTTTTGCATGTGTCGCGGCGTGAAGTGGTTAAGTCGGACGTTTTCCCTAGAACATATAAAAATGCGAACGCACGGAAATAAATCCGCTTGCGCTTATGCGTTTTTCTTCGGTTCCCGTATGAATCTGTCCAGCCCCGCCCTCCATTACTCACTCGTATCTTGTGCCCCTAACCTACCACCCCCCGCCTTTTCCCGCAACCCCCTCTGGGGATAAACAAAGCACCGCCGGAGCGGTGCTGCGATTCAGTCCGAAGACCGATTCATTTTTTCTTGTTGGTAGGCAGTTGGTTTCGCGGGCTGCATGAAAATCTCCGTATCCATGCTTCCAGTATAACGCCCTGGTCATTGACGGCTTCCCAAGCATCGTCATATCGTGCGCTCATTTCCCAGCCTTTCTCGCTGAGATGTCTTTCGGCCTCGCCTTTGTTTGCGTATGGTCCGTAGTGGCCGATGGTATTTTGCTGTAAACAGCTCGTAACCGTAATTTGACAGGTGTCTGAAACTTTTTCGTCTGGCATGATCATTCTCCTTCGAAGTGTTGTGGTTGTGTGAAGGTACTGCAAACTACAACTCTACGCTAGCACTTCTCGCGCCAGTTGTCAATGTTCGCGTGGTGGCCGGTTTGGAGGACTTAAATATTCGAATCTTTGACGGTCGGCAATAATTAGAATATTTCATCTATTTCACTTTTCGCCAGGCGTTGATACGGGCGTGATGGCCGGTTTGGAGGACAGTGGGGACGCGATACTTTTTACCCTTATACAAAATGGTTTCGGGGCGGGTGTAGACGGCAGAGGAGGCGATGCGGCGCTCTTCTACGGAGGCGTCTTTGCCAAGCACGCCCGGGAGGCGACGTGTGACGGCGTCTACTATTGCTAGAGCTGGGACTTCCCCGCCGGTATAGACCGCCTCGCCGACGGCGAATTCTTTTACTTTTGCAAAAGTCTTTATGATTTTCTTCGCGCGCTCGTCTATACCTTCGTAGCGCCCACAGACGAGCACGACGTCGCTGTATTTCGTGAGTTTATCCGCATCTCTATTTGTAAATTGCTTCCCGCTCGGGCTGAACCATATAATTACAGTCTTTTTAATGTAGGACCTCCGAGGTCCTACATTCTTTTTCAACGTTTTTTGGACGGCTTTGACGACAGGGAGGGCGGTCATGACCATTCCGGGGCCGCCGCCGTAAGGGCGCTCATCTACCTTGCCCCATTTATTGTCGACGTAGTCGCGCGGGGTCTGGTATTTTATTGAAATCTTTTTTTCCTTCCGCGCGCGCCCCACTATCGACGCGCTCAAGTATGCGTCGCATGCTTCTTTGAAAAGTGTGATGAGATGGAATTTCACTTCTATAATTCCTCAACCACTTGGTCGACGGTTTTTATTTCCTGCTCGCCTGCCTGCGCAAACAGGCGCTTGCCGCCGACCGGCTCGTTGATTTTGAGATTCACGCGCGCATTCCCTTTCATACCGGCGACCCGCAGGAGAATGCGGAGCGCCTCGGCGGTCTTACCGCTCTTGCCGATAATCTTGCCCATATCCTCGGGATGGACAGTGAGGGTGAGGAGGACGCCCATCTGGTCGATAGTGCGTGTCGTCTCAACCGCTTCGGGGTGATCAACAATTGCTTTTACCGCGTATTCAAGTAGTGCTTGGTCCGGTTCCATTTTAGCTCGCCGAAGCCGTTTCGGCGGAGGCGGCTTCAATCACTGGAGTTTCTTCTTTCGTTTCAATAACTGGTGCGGATGCAGTTTCAACTATGTCTTTTTTTTGCGGCGTGTGCTTCTGGAGCACATTTATCTTCTTGCCTTGAATAACGCCCCTGTTCACGAGGAGATTGTGAATGGAACCGGTCGGTTGGGCGCCTTTGCTAATCCAATGCTTTACCTGTTCCCCGTTAAGCGTGAGTGCCTTGCTCCGCGGATTGTAGGTGCCGAGGAGTTCGACGATATTGCCGGCCTTGGCGGCGCGTTCCTTCTCGAGAACGACAATGCGAAATGCCGGGTCATTTCTCCGGCCGATGCGCTGAAAGCGTATCATCAACATACGCACGACTATAGCAGAAATCTTAAATTATTGCTAGAGTGACAAAAAATGGCGCAGAAAATATATGAGGGCCCCATCACGATGACCCGAAAAGGCATCGGGTTTTTCGCCGCGCCAGCGGCGCCCTCCGAAGCCTTGGCGAAGGAGGGTCCGTCCGAAGACCTCATCATCCCACCCGAATGGACAAACCATGCGCTCTCGGGAGATATCGTAAAGGTCGTACCGGCGGGCATATACCGCGACCCAATGGGCAGGATGCCGCCGCGAGAGGCCGGCAAGGTGATAGAAATTATTTCTCGAGCACGCGAAACATTCGTCGGTACGCTCATTGAGGAAGATGGTCTTACCCTGCTCCAGTCCGACTACAAGAAGATGTACGTGCCTATCGTCATCTTGGACAGAGGAGAGGCACCGCTCGGCGATAAGGTCATCGTGCGCCTTGGCGAATGGGCGGCAGATAAAGAGTACCCGCTCGGCACTATTGAAGAAGTTATCGGCAAGGCGGGCGTACACGAGACGGAGATGCGCGCCTTGGCGCTTGGACAAGGGTTTTCGCCCGACTTCCCTCCTGCTGTGACCTCCGAAGCAAAACGTCTTGAGGCCGAAGGCCGAGAAATGATTGCGAAGGAGGTGCGTAAGACGCGTCCCTACTCCGCTAAAGCTACGAAGGGCAGGCGCGATTTCAGAAATGTTCCCACGTGTACCATCGACCCCTTTGATGCAAAAGATTTTGATGACGCGCTTTCGGTGCAAAAACTTCCCGATGGGAATATTGAGGTCGGCGTCCATATCGCCGATGTCTCCTTCTTCGTGAAGCCCGGTATTGAACTCGATAAAGAAGCAATTGTGCGCGCGACGAGCGTGTACCTCGTGGACCGCACCATCCCGATGCTCCCTGAAGTGCTCTCAAACGATTTGTGTTCTCTAAAGCCCGACGAAGACCGTCTCGCCGTCTCGGCCGTTTTCACGCTCGACGGCGAAGCGAACATTCTGGACACGTGGTTCGGCGAGACGGTCATTCATTCCAATAAGCGCTTTACGTATGAAAATGCGCAAGAAGTGCTCGATGCCGGTAGCGGCGACATGCATGAAGAACTCTCGACGCTTTTGGAACTCTCCAAGAAGATACGCGCCCGCCGCGCCGCCAAGGGCGCGATAGAATTTGATACAGCTGAAGTAAAGGTCGAACTCGACGAAACCGGCAAGCCTATCGCGATACATCTCAAAGAGCGTAAGGCGACGAACCTGCTTATTGAGGACTTTATGCTCCTCGCCAATGAAGCGGTAGCGACACATCTTTCGAAGCTCACGAGTAACGGCGGTGTGCGCTTCGCCTCGCTCTATCGCGTGCATGACGAACCTGACACCGACCGCATCGAGAATCTCGCAAATCTGCTCCGCATCATGGGCTACCATCTGAAGACGTCCGGGAGCGGACAGGTCACTGGCGCAGAGCTGAACAAACTTCTTGAATCGGTGAAAGGGAAGCCGGAGGAGTATCTCGTGAAGATGGCAACACTGCGCTCGATGAGCAAGGCCGTCTATGCGACGCGCAATATCGGACACTTCGGTCTCGCCTTTGATTTCTACACGCATTTCACTTCTCCGATACGCCGGTATCCCGACCTCGTCATACACCGGCTCATCAAGGCGCACGCAGGCGGCGACTCAATCACTCCAGCCGAGATGCAGGAGTTCGACAATCTCGCGCTACACGCTTCCGAGCGCGAGGTCGCCGCCTCCGATGCCGAGCGCGATTCTATCAAGATGAAGCAGGTGGAGTTCCTCGCGGGTCGCATCGGTGAAGAATTCGACACCGTCATCTCGGGCGTCACCGACCGCGGCCTCTATGTTGAGGAGAAAGAGACGCACGCCGACGGCATGATTCGCATCAAGGACGTCGGCGACGATTATTTCGAATACGACGAGAAGCACTACCGCCTCGTCGGCAAGCGCACGCACAAGTCCTATCAGCTCGGCGACCCCATTCGTGTCCGCCTCACCGCCGCCCGCATCCCCGAAAAAGAATTGGATTTCGTACCCGTAACGTAAAATTATTTCGCCACGGCGACGGCTTCGTCGAACTTGACCGAGAGGAGTTTGGAGACGCCGGGGAGACGGTCTTCAATTTTTACGTTTACTTTGCTACTGCTACTGCTTCCTCAAACTTTACCGATAAAAGCTTTGAGACTCCGTCTCCCCCCATCGTGACGCCGTAGAGGATGTTGGTGCGGCTCATCGTCTCGCGGTTGTGGGTGATGACGATGAGCTGACTCTTCTTCGCGAGGTTCTCTATCATGTCCCCGTAGCGGCGGCTGTTGGCCTCGTCCAGCGCCGCGTCGGTCTCGTCCAGTATCAAAAACGGTGGCGGGTTCACCTGACTCATCGCGAAGATGAGCGCGATAGAGGTGAGCGCGCGCTCGCCTCCCGAGAGCTGCATCAGCGACTTCACCTTCTTCTTCGGCAAGTTCACGGCGATTTCTATGCCCGGCCGCTGCTCTGCCTTCGGCTCGTCCATAAATTCTTCTTGCGACTCTTCGTCTAACTCCTCGGGCTCTTCCGGCTCTTCGAGCGTGAGCCGCGCGCCGCCGCCGCCGAACATCAGCGCGAAGTATTCGCCAAACGACGCGTTCACCTTCGCGAGACCCTCGGAGAAATGTTTCTGCAACTCGGTATCCAAATCGTGTATGAGAGCACCGAGGCCCGCCGCCGACTTCGCGAGGTCCTCAAGCTCGGTGGCGAGAAATGCTTCCCTTTCGACGACTTCTTTATGCTCCTGCCGAATCTCTTCGCCGGTGCCGCCCGCCTCTTCGAGGCGTATTTTGGTGCGTTCGAGGGCGCGTTTACGCTCTTCCTGCGTTTTACGCTCTTCGTCTGGCAGTCCGCCGGATGGCGGATTAAGCGGCTCATAAGAGAGCGTCGCTGCGCCGCCGAGCGCGAGCGCTTCTTCCTTATCGCGCTCAAGCGCTTCAGAAAGAAGCGTGAGTTCATATTCTCGTGCAGTGGCCTTGGCTACCGCACCCTCCTCATGCGCTTTCGCCTGCGCGAGGTCGAGAATGCGCCGCCGAATCTCACGGTCGGTCTCTTCGAGCGCGACCATCGCTTCACGCGCTCGTACGCGCGCCGACTCTGCTTTCTCAAGGTCTGCGGAGACGGTCGCATACTTTTCAGCAAGCGCAGCACGCTCCGTTTCAAGCCGAAACGCGGCATCCTCTTCTTCAGAAAACTTTTCGTCGCTTGGCGAACCGTATCGCGTGAAGAAGAACTGCACCGCCCGCTTAATCGCATCCAGCGCGGCGCGCAGGGATTCTAGAGTACCGCCGGCATTCTCGGCCTGTCGCTCTACTTCGGCGCGAAGCGCTTCAAGCTCTTCGCGCGACACCTTCGCATACGGCTCGCGTGCGACCGCTGTCGCGCGTCGCTTCACCTCGGTCAAAGTGCCTTCAATGCGGCCAATCTCACGCGAGAGCGTCGCGCGCGCGGCGGCGAGCTTGGACACTTCGTTCTCCGCCTTCCGTAATACTTCGGTGCGTTGTATCGTCTCCCTGTCTGCCAACTTCGGGTCAGCGACTCGGTCGAGCTCAAAACTTGTGACGGTGAACCGTTCTGTCGCATCCCGTTTCTCTCCGGCAACTTTCAACTTTTCTCGCGTAAGATACGCATCCTCAATCGCAAAATATGTCTGTGCGAGCCCGATGAGCTCGGTGCGAAGTGTGTCGGCGCGTTCAAGCTTCTTGACCTGGCCTTCAAGGAAGCGCAGATGTGGTGCGAGCTCGCGGCGAAGCGAATTCACTTGTGCGATATTCCCTTCGGTCTTCTCGAGTTTCCGCGCCGCTTCCTGCTTCTTGAATTCATATACCTTGAGCCCAAGTGCGTCTTCAAGCATAGAGCGGCGTTCGCGCGCGTTCGCGAGCAGTATCCGGTCCGACTCGCCCTGGGAAATAATGTGGTGGCCCGTTTCGCCGATGTTCCCGCCAGCGAGAAGCTCATTGATGTCGCGGAGTCGGACGCGCGAACCATTAATGGAGTATTCGCTCGCGCCATCGCGGAAGACGGCACGTTCAATGGACACCTCGTCAAAGTCAATCTTGAACACGCGTCGGGAATTATCAAAAATAATGGCAACCGAGGCGCGGTTCGCCCTCGGCGTCGTGTGCGAACCGCCCCAGATGAGGTCCTCGGCGCGCTTGCCGCGCATGCTCTTCATCGACTGCTCGCCGAGCGCGAAGCGGAACGCTTCGGCGACATTGCTCTTCCCCGAGCCGTTCGGCCCGACGATGGCGGTGGTGGAATTAGAAAAGTCCAAGCTCGTCTTCTTGGCGAATGACTTAAACCCGACTATTTCCAGCCGCTTCAGCATTGTGAATCTAGTATAGCGCGCAAAAAATCCTAAAGAAGCATTTTAAACACCTTGTTTGGATAAGTCAGATTACTCATTCACACACCATCCAATCCGGAGAATATTCGAATTATTGCCGACCGTCAGAGATTAGAATACTGTACATGAAAAACAAACGCCCCCGGTGAGGAGGGCGTTGCGCACAAACGCGAGGATTATGCGGCAGAAATGCATCGGCGATGGAGCAGGGTTGCTCCACCGATTACCGTGCCGATGCCGAGCGTCAGCATCACTGGAAAGAGCATCCAGAATGATTCTTCTGCTCCGTTAGATTTTACATCATATGTCGCCATCACGGCCGCAATGACGAGGGCTCCGATTGCGACAGAAACAGCGGCGGGTAGAGGCAGAATGAACGTCATGAATAAAGCAAGGGCACCGACGACTCCAATCATGCCACGGAGACCGCCATCGCCGCCGAAGTTAAAGCCACTGGCGACAAAAATGGTACCCCCAATGCCAATAACAAGAGCAAATGCAATAGCCGTTCTGACGTCACCAGTCGACACATATCCTCCCAGTCCAACAAGCAACTGAAGTGCGAAGACTGTCGTGATACCCTTCCACAATCTGTACATGATGTTTCCTTTCAAAAGATACCGACGAAACATTCGACGGTTTCTAACTTCTAGGTTTTATAGTACACCTACCAACCCATTTTGTCAAGCCCAGCCTGCGCGGCGGATTGTTCTGCCTCCTGCTTGGACTGCCCTTCGCCACGGGCGATTTCGAAGGAGCCGATGAAGACGCCGACGGTAAAGCGCTTGTCGTGGTCGGGACCTATTTCTGAAAGTGTTTCGTAAGCGGGTGTCGTACCGCGTTTCTCTTGCGCGAGCTCTTGGAAACGGCTCTTCGCGTCTTGATACGAGCGCTTGGCAATAACGTCGTCTATCTTGCTATACAAATTTTTCGCGATGAATGCTTCGGCGGTCGCGTATCCCTGGTCGAGATAGAGCGCGCCGATGATGGCTTCAAATGCGTCCGCGAGGATGACATCGCGCGCACGACCGGTGTCCTTGGACTCGCCTTTTGAAAGCAATAGATACTCGCTGATGCCGAGCGCCTGCGCGCTCTCGGCAAGCGACACGGTGTTCACGAGTGCAGCGCGATAGCTTGTGAGCTCGCCTTCGGGTTTCGCCGGAAACTTCTTGAAAAGAAAATCCGTTGTCGCGAGTTCGAGCACCGCATCGCCGAGAAATTCCAATCGTTCGTTATGGGCGCCTGTGTATTCACGGTGCTCGTTCAGGTACGAGCGGTGCGTCAACGCCTCGATAAGGAGGTCGAGATTGTTGAATGAGAGGCTGAGTTTTTTTGCAAACGTTTGGAAATCAGGCATGAGTGCTTGTCTTATCAAGCAGCTTCTGAACAGCCGCGGTGACGATGGGGAGCATATCATCATAGAAATTGAGGTCAATGATGTCTTGCAGGCGGAACCACTTTGCGTCATCGAGCCCGCCGCTCTTCTTCAGCACTAGCGGTTCGAACTGGCTCGAAGCAAGAAAGAACCACACGTGCTTGCGCACCTTCCCTTTTTCCGGATGCGACGCAACATATTCGTTCTCGCCGACCCGGCTTTCCACTTTCACCTCGAGGCCCAGCTCCTCTTTTAATACGCGCGTCACACCAACCTCGGGTGTTGCATCCGCTTCGATGTGGCCCTTCGAGAGGGTCCACCGGCCGAAGACGTCGTGTACGAGCGCGAGATAATACTGCCCGTTGTGCTTGGCGTAGACGATGGCCCCGCCCATTTCCTCCAGCGGCAATTCCTCGCGCTTCACTTTCTTGCTTCCCTGTTCGTCTTTACCCGGCTCGCCGAGCTCTTTGTAAATAGCACCAAGGACTCCATTGACGAAGCGACCGCTCGAGTCGCCGCCGAAGGTCTTGGCGAGCTCGATGGCTTCATTAATGGCGACCTTCGCGGGCACCTGACTGCGGTCGGCGAAGAGGAGCTCGTAGAGCCCGAGGCGCAAGATGTTGCGGTCGACGGGCGCGATGCGCTCCAAGGGCCACTCGGGCGCGGCTTTTTCTATAATGAGGTTAATGTCGTCTTTCTTGGAGAGCACACCTTTGAGGAGATTTACCATGAATGGCTGGTCGGCATCATCGCCGCCGAACTCGGCGACGTTGCGCGCGAGAATCGTGAGAGCGTCTATCTGCGACGCGTGCGTGGTGTCCCACTCGAAGAGTGTCTGGAGAACAACGGAGCGCGCAAGGTGTCGATTCGCCATGGAAAGAGCTGTGCAGATAAGTATAGCAAACAACGCGGCCGTGCAAGGCGGCCGCGTGGACAAACGGAACAAGGTTCGACCTTGGGAATCGGAAATTAAGGTCGAACCTTGTTCCGTTTGCTTAAACTCCCCCGCCGAAACCGCTCCGCGCCTTCGGTCGTCCGCCTGTAGCTATCTTGCCGAAAATGCCTTTTGAAGCCTTCGCCTCGGCGTTCGCGTGTATTTCTTGCGCGTGCTCATGCACGTGCTTGGCTACCGGTTCAGTGGAAGGACCTTTTGTCTTTGTTGTGTGCTCGCCCTTTGCTTTGGGGGTGAAAATCTGATTGCCGCGATACATTCCCGTCGTCTCGTCCACGCGATGCGGAAGGCGGAAATTTCCGCTCTCTTTGTCCTTCACGATCTTGGTCGCTGTGAGCGCGTGATGCGACCGGCGGTTATTGGTGTGACCTCTCGTATGGCGCATGCG